>JACRNW010000002.1 GCA_016214745.1 Candidatus Falkowiibacteriota bacterium
CGCGCCGAAGGGAAAGGTCTTGGGAATTGATCTTGATCCGCGGGCGATTAAAATCGCGAAGTCAAGAATCGGAAATGCGGATAGGTTGGTCGCGGTGCAAGGAAACTATAAAGACTTGAAAAATATTGTTCTTCAAAAAGATTTTAAAAATATTTCAGGCATCTTGATTGATCTCGGATTTTCTTCCATGGAAATCGCGGATCCTAAAAAAGGTTTTTCTTTTCAAATTGATGCGCCGCTCGATATGCGCTATGGCGAAGAAGGGGAGACGGCGGCGGATATTTTAAATCGAAGCAGGGAACAGGAGCTCGAAAGAATTTTCCGCGAATACGGCGAAGAGAAGTTTCCCGGAAGAATCGCCAGAAAAATTTGCGAAATTAGAAAAGATAATCCGATAGACACGACTTTCAAATTAGTAGACGCGATTGCCGAAGTAGTTCCTAAAAAATTTCAGTTTGGCAGAGTCCATTTTGCCACAAAAGTTTTTCAGGCTCTTCGCATTGCCGTAAACCATGAACTTGAAAATTTAACCGAAGTTTTGCCGCAAGCGATTCGAATTCTTCCGCCGGGCGGACGGCTCGCGATAATTTCGTTTCATTCTCTGGAAGACAGAATTGTTAAACAATATTTTAAAAAAGAATCAACCGATTGCGTTTGTCCAAAAAGCATTCCGGTCTGCAGCTGCGGCCACAAAGCGATTTTAAAAATTTTAAATAAAAAACCAATAGTACCCAGTGAGGAGGAGGCAACCAATAATCCCAGGTCTCGGAGCGCGAAGCTTCGAGTCGCTGAGAAATTGAAGTAAGCCGAAAGTCATTTATGTCAAAATTTCTGGCACTGATCCAAAACAAAAACAAAAAAGAACGGGCTGACGACGTTAGGCCTCGTTCCTGGTATAGATTTTTCATAAACGTCAAAACTTTTAATATTTTGATTTTGGCGTCAATTTGTTTTTTTGGCGCGCTTTACCTCGCCCAAATTAACAGCATGGCAATTAAGGGTTTTGAGATTAAAGATCTTGAGGACAAGCAATCCGCGCTTAAAGAAAATATCAGAAAAGTGGAGTTCCAAGTTGCGGAAATGCAGTCAACCGCGAAAATTCAGGAGAGAATCAATAGTTTGAGCATGGTTAGCGTGGCGAAAGTTGATTACGCGAAAACGAGCGGAACGGTCGCCGTCAAATAGAAATGAGCCGCATAAAACCAGCATCTGCGTTTATCGGCGTATAGATCTGCGTGCTTCTGCGGAACGTCCCGCCGATTGGCGCAGATTCAAACGCAGAATAACGCTGAAAATAAATCTGTACGTATTAGCATTATAAATATTTCGCAGTTTTTCCGGAGGTAGTGTCAAAGAATTAACCCTTTGGCAAACTCTGATAAAAACTGCGAGCTAACGGCTTCTTCTTACCTTTGTTCAAGGATGAAGAAGCTGTTTTTGTTTTGGGGAAAGATGCTTTACAATGTATATAAATATATAGTACTATTAAAATGTACTAATCTATATGACAACCAGTTGGGCAAAATAATAAATAATTTTATGTATGCATTATTGCTTCTTGCAATTGCAATTTTAATTTTTGTTGGGTTATTTGTTATTCATCCTCTTTTGGGATTAATTGTGTTGCTCATAATTATAGCAATTGTCTGGGGTGTTTTTAGAAATTAAAAATAGTATGTCTCGTAATAATTTTAAAAAAATCTTATTTCTAATTTACTCCGTTTTGATTGTTATAGTTCCGTTACGAGTTTTTGCAACTTCAGGCGCCTGCTCCTACCATGGTGGGGTGGATTGTAGTGCCGGTCCATTGGTAGGCGGAGGAGTTATTTGTAATGATGGATGGAGCGATAGTTCTGTGAATTATTATGATACTTATATCTGCGGCGGAACAGATCCGAGAATGCAAACTCTAAGTAAAGCGTGCAGTGGACTAAATCCGAATGACTATCCAGATTACAGTAAATTACAAATACAGCTTCAAACGGATTGTATGGAAAATATGTGTCCTACCACACCATGTGCAAATTCCGTAGAATTTATAAATGGTCTCAATAATTGTATAGGAACATCAAAGGACGAAGCATATGTGCAAGTACTAAATAAATGTACTGAACTTAAATTAAATCAAATTTGTCCTGAAAATTCAACATATCAAAGTACGGACAACTTATGTCATTGCAACGAAGGGTTTTTTATTAATGATAATAAATGCGTTAAAAATACTTGTCCAGATAATTCTTTTTTATGGGAAAATGTTGTTAATCTGAAGGAAGATAAAGATTCATTTCTCTTAACTAACAACGATAAATGTGTTTGCGTATCAGGATATGTAAATTATAAGCATCAATGTATAAAAGAATCAGAGGTACCAAAACCCGCGTACACTCCGCCGCCAGCGCCTGCTCCGACGAAGATTATTGCGCCAGTGGCAAATACTGATACGATACACACAGAAGATACTAACCAGCCAATTCAAGATATACAAAATCAGACTTTTGTAGAAGACCCCATAGTTAAAAAATTACCTTGGTGGCAAAGATTATGGGAGTGGTTTAAGAGTTTATTTAGATAGAAAAGTTTTAAATATTGACAAAACTTTAGTTTTTTGATAGTATAAAAATATGTTAAATATATTGTTTAATTTGTTGAAAAGGGGAGAGATTATGTCAGAGGCTTTGATAGCCTACAAATATCGCTTCCCCGAACATTTAGAAATCTCTATTAAAAAATCCGAAGACGGAGGTTATATTGCTTTTGTAGATAATTTACCTGGTTGTATGACTCAGGCCGAGACGAGTCAAGAGCTTTTTGAAACGGTTCATGATGCCGTCTACACTTACCTCAAAATTCCTAAGCATTACAAAATTTATATGCCAACCTTTTTCCCTCCCGAAGAATGGCGGAAAGAAATGGGCATAAAGATACCAAACAAATACCTTGAAGGAAAATTGATGTTGCAACAAAGATAATGAGTGATTTTTTCTTTCCATGTAAACGGAGAAAAATAATGAGAGCTCTAAAAAAATTAGGGTTCTGCCTTGAAGAGGGTTCAAAACATGCGTTAGCGGAGTGTATTCCAAATGGAAAAAAGACGACTATACCAAGACAAAGGGAAATAAAAAGGGAAATTGTTAATAGTATAGCGTCGTTCTTGTTAGATAAGGATGTTGAGAAGGAACAATTACTTAAATTACTTAGATAAAAAATTTGATTATACAAAACCGTCTTTTGAAGGACGGTTTTTTGTTTTGTGGAAAAAATGATACAATTAAAAAATATGTTCAAAATACTTAAAACTTCAAAAAAATCTCGCGCGCGGTTGGGAAAGTTGAAATTGGCGCATGGAGCTGTGCAGACGCCATTTTTTATGCCGATCGCGACGAAAGCATCGGTAAAAACGCTGGACAGCGCTGATATTTTAAATTTAGGCGCGGAAATAATTTTATCCAACACTTATCATCTCTTGCTTCGTCCGGGAATGGAGGTGATGAAAAAAGCCGGTGGATTGCATAAATTTATGAATTGGGGCGGTGCGATTTTGACTGATTCGGGCGGATACCAAATTTTTTCTCTGGCAAAACAAAGAAAGATAACCGAGGATGGCGCGATTTTCCGTTCGCATATTGATGGCCGGCAGTTTACCTTGACGCCGGAGCTGGCCTTGGAAATCCAAAAAAATCTTGGTTCTGATATTGCCATGATTTTGGATGTTTGCGCGCCATATCCCGCCTCGCGGAAAGTTGTGGAGGAGGCAGTGCGCCTCACGACTTCGTGGGCAATGCGTTCTAAAAAAATAAAAAATAAAAATCAGTTGATGTTTGGGATTGTGCAGGGCGGCGTTCATAAAGATTTAAGATTGAAGAGCGCCGAAGAATTAGTGGATTTGAATTTTGACGGATACGCGGTCGGTGGGCTTGCGGTGGGCGAGCCGCGGGCAAAGATGTTTAAGATTTTGGAAGATGTTGTGCCAGAATTGCCGGAGGAAAAACCGCATTATTTGATGGGCGTTGGCCAGCCGGAAGAAATTGTGGAGGCGGTCCGGCGCGGGATTGATATGTTTGACTGCGTCCTGCCGACCCGAAACGCTCGCCACGGCTTGATTTATATTTTTAAAGAAAAAACGGGAAATTTCCGTCCGGGATACGCCGGGTTTTACGAGACGCTTCATATCACAAACGAAAAATTTAAAAAGGATTTTTCGCCGCTTGATAAAAATTGCTCCTGCCCGACTTGTAAAAATTACTCTCGCGCTTACTTGCGCCATCTTTTCATTGCCAATGAGCCTTTGGCGGCGCGCCTCGCGACTATTCATAATGTCCATTTTTATCTGGAGTTGATGAGAAAGATCAGATCTGCCATTCGCGCCGGGAAATTTTAAATAGTGCCCATAATTTAGTTTTTGTGGTAAAATAAACTAATATGGCCCAAAAGGTCACAGGCGGTTTAATAAGAGATGTTTTTCTGGACACTATCCGGGAGATTTTGTATTTTCCGGTTTGGTGGTATACCCGCGGACTTCTCCGGGCGGGAAGTTTTTCTTGGCAGAGAATAAAAAATATGGAGCTGCGCCTGGGCGTTAAAGTTTGGGTCGTGAATATTTTTAAACCGATGTTTGGCCAGCGTGATATCGCAGGAGTGCTCATAAGTTTCTTTATGAGAATTTTCCAGATAATCGGCCGGACACTGGTTTTAATTTTATGGACCCTGGTAATGATTCTTGTATTTTTTATCTGGATTATTTTGCCGATTTTAGTGATTTTGGGAATTATTTTAAATTTAGCGGCGGCGTAAGTTAAAAGTTAAAAATGTAAAGTGTGAAGTTACAATTCAAAGTTCAAAGTCAACAACTTTTAATTTTTCACTGCAACTTTTCACTTTTATTTGTATGACGGTCGAAAAAAATAATAACTTATTAATCTGTCCTGCCTGCGGCGGAAAGGGAAAAGTGGGGGCCGGAAAATGTCTGGCATGTCAGGGATATGGCGCTGGCCTTTGGCGCGCCGGCAGATTTTTGTATTGGAATAGGGCAATCAGCGGCCGTGAACTGCAAAGAGGGAAAATAGAAAGATTTTTAAGAGTTATTTTCGCCGGAGCGACTTTTCTTTTTGGTTTTGGAGCTTTGGCGTTTTTAGTCTGGCGCGTTTCGGAAATTGGCTTCATTTCAATTTTTAATTTCTCATTTTGGATTTCCGGCAATTTGGCCGTAACTTTATTTTTAATTTCTCTCATCGGCGATTTTTATTTGATTTATCGTTTTTCGGAAGAGCAGGCGGCCAAAGGCAGAGTGGAAAAGCGTGGATATGAAGAAAAAACCAGTGAAAAGATAAAAACGGCGCCGATGCAGGAGATTACCGACTGGATGGCGGTTCGGCAACTGTCGGCTAAAGAAAAAATTGACGTAGCGAAAACTTTAAGCCCCGAAGCCGAGCACGCGCTCGTTGACGCCTGGAAAGCGGCTCTGAAGTTTGGCCATCGCGAAGTTACGCCGCTCCATATTTTTGGCGCGCTTCTTTTTTTCGGAAAAGCGGCCGTGGTTTTTGGCCGGCTGGGCATTAGTTTAAAAAATTTACAGGAAAAAATTATTAAACAGCTCTCGGCGCTCCCGATTGATTTGCCGGAACGGGGAGAACCAGCGATTTCCTCGGCGGCGATTTTGGTTTTCCTTGACGCGTATTCTTTGGCTTACGAATCCCGCCGCGAGCAGATTGATATTGCCGAACTTATTTTAGCCACGGCGCGGGCCGAGGCGATTGTGGAAGAAGTTTTGTATTCTCTGGAAGTTGATTTAAATAAATTACAAAATGTGGTGGAGTGGCTTAAGATTTCCGAACTTTTGAGAAAAAAATGGAAAGAATCGCGGGCCCTGGCGCGGCTCCGGCCGGGCGGAACAATGTCCCGAGCCATGACAGCTATGGCTACGCCGTATCTTGACCAATTTAGCCGAGATTTAACTTTGATGGCCAAGTACGCGTATCTCGCGCCGTGCATTGGCCGGGAAAAAGAAACGGACGAAATTTTGCGGATTATTGAAGGCGGGCGGCAAAGCGTGATTTTGGTCGGCAATCCCGGCGTCGGGAAAAATACGATTGTTGAAGGTTTGGCGGAACGGATGCTTGAGGAAGACGTGCCAAAAATTTTACAGGATAAAAGATTAATCAGTTTAAATGTCGGCCAGCTCGTGGCCGGAGCGTCGCCGGCTGATGCCCAGGAACGGCTTTTGATAATTTGCAGTGAAATTGCCCGGGCCGGCAATATTGTTCTTTATATTCCGGATATTGAAGGATTAATCGGCATCACCTCCGGCGCGGAAGAAAGCGTTGATCTCTCGCGCGTCTTGGCCGACGAACTTGGCAAAGGATATTTTTTCGTCTTGGCCACGGCAACGCTCGGAAACTGGAGCCGGCACATTGAATCGTCAACTCTTGGAAATGTTTTACAAAAAATTGAAGTCAAGGAACCGGAAATAAACGAGGCCATCCAAATTTTGGAAGCCAAAGCGGGCGGCGTTGAATATCAGAATAAAATAATTTTTTCTTACAGCGCTCTGGAAAAAGCAGTCACTTTGTCCGACAGATATTTGCACGAAAGATTTTTGCCGGAAAAAGCCATTGAAATTTTACGCGAAGCGGCTCATTACACGCGAAGCAAAAAGGGTGAGGACGCGATTGTGGGCGGCGAAGACGTAGCCGAAGTCGTGGCGCAAAAAACAAAGATTCCGGTGACGGCTGTAACCGAAGGCGAAACTGAAAAACTTTTGCGGCTTGAAGAAGTGATGCACCACCGCGTTATCGGCCAGGATGAAGCGGTGAAAATGGTGGCCGCCGCGCTCCGGCGGGCGAGAGCCGAACTTCGCGAAGGCAAGCGGCCGATTGCAAATTTCTTGTTTTTAGGGCCGACCGGCGTTGGTAAAACCGAAACCGCAAAAACCGTGGCTGAAGTTTATTTTGGCAGCGAAGAAAATATGATTCGCCTTGATATGTCAGAATATCAAGATCAGGCGAGTATTTATAAATTAATCGGCGCGCCGGCCGGAGGATCTCCTGGATTTCTAACCGAGGCGGTGCGGAAAAGTCCTTTTACTCTTTTGCTTCTGGACGAAATTGAAAAAGCTCATCCGGATATTTTAAATGTTTTTCTGCAAGTGATGGACGACGGCCGCCTGACCGATAACCAGGGGAGAACAATTGATTTCACAAGCGTTATTTTGATTGCCACTTCAAACGCCGGGTCACCGGCAATTCAAGACGGGATTCGGCAGGGTTTGGGAATTGAAGCGGTTAAAGATCGTTTAATAAATATAGATTTAAAACCGTATTTCCGCCCGGAATTTTTAAACCGTTTTGACGGAGTGATTGTTTACAAACCGCTCGCGGAAAATGAAATTGAAACGATTGCCGGTTTGATGCTTGACAAAATTGCTAAACAATTGGAAAATAAACACGGAATTGTTTTTGAAGCGACTCCCGAGGCCGTCGCGGAACTCGCTAAAGCAGGCTTTGATCCGGTTTTTGGCGCGAGACCTCTCCGCCGCGTGATTCAGGAAAAAGTGGAAGATGGTTTGGCTAATTTGCTTTTAACAAAACAAGTCGGCCGGCGGGACAAAATTATTCTTGAAGCCGGCGGAAATTTTAGAGTGGAGAAGGCGAGGGAGTTGTAGTTTAAAAATTAGTTATGTACTTTATCCCTTTTATCGTCACATTTTTGTTGGCGGTTTTTTTGACCGGGCTCGTCCTTCGGCTGGCTTTAAGATATAAAATTGTTGACGAGCCGACTGAACCGAGAAAAATTCATAAAAAGCCAATGCCGCTTTTTGGAGGCTTCGCGATTTTTTTATCATTTTTCGGAATCCTGGCTTATTACATTTTTTTTACGGACAAAATTTTAGGTAGTGAAATTGTCGTGAAAAATTTAATCGGCGTGTTTTTGGGCGGCGCGCTTTTAATGGTCGGCGGATTTTTAGATGATAAATATAAATTGGCGCCAAAGTATCAAATCATTTGGCCGATTGCGGCGGTGATTGCTGTAATTGTAAGCGGCGTCGGGATAGATCAAGTTACAAATCCTTTCGGCGGACTTTTGCATCTTGATTCCTGGCAGAAAATTATTTTTTGGTGGCAGGGCATTCCATATAAAATTACGATTCTCGCCGACCTTTTCACTTTTGTTTGGTTAATGGGAATGATGTACACGACGAAATTTTTGGACGGCTTGGACGGTTTGGTTTCCGGAGTTTCAACCATCGGCGCGGTAATAATTTTCTTTGTGAGTTTAATGGCCGAAGTCGCCCAGCCGGGCACGGCCATGCTTGCAATAATTTTCGCCGGAGCTTGCGCGGGATTTTTGGTTTGGAATTTTAATCCGGCGAAGATTTTTTTGGGTGAGGGCGGAAGCTTATTTACGGGATTTATTTTGGGAGTTTTGTCCATTATTGCCGGAGGTAAAATCGCGACCACACTTTTGATTATGGGTTTGCCGATTTTAGACGCCGCGATTGTCATTTTGCGGCGGCTAATTTCCCGGCCGAAAAGTTTGGTTTTGGCCGACCAAAAACATCTGCATTTTCGACTGCTCGACGCCGGAATGACCCAGCGCCAGGCCGTGCTTTCCTTGTATTTTGTCACCATGGCTTTTGGTACCTCAACTCTAATTTTAAAATCAGAAGGAAAGTTGTTTGCTCTTGTGACCCTGGCGGTTTTGGGCGTGCTTTGGATAGTGGTCCTGATAAAAGGCCGCCATAATGAGCAGAAAATAGAATAAATAAATTCCCCTCTTAAGGTAAGAGGGGTTAGGGGAGTTATGAATCATTTTTATAATGACCCAGTGATAAAATCACGAAGGCGCAATTTGCGGAAAAATCAGACTGATACGGAAAGAAAGTTATGGAGCGTATTACGCGCCAAGCAGATAAATGGTTTAAAATTTTTTCGTCAGTATGGAGTTGGTCCATATATTTTAGATTTTTATTGTCCAAAATATAGATTAGCAATAGAACTGGATGGCAGTCAGCACGGCGAACCCATTAATAGGCAACGAGACGAGAAGAGGGAAGAGTATTTAAAGGGTCAGGATATTAATATTTTAAGGTTTTGGAACAATGAAGTCTTAAATAATTTTGAAGGAGTGGAAGAGAGGTTAATGGATGAAATTAAGCGGCTTTCATAACTCCTCCTAACCTCCCCTTACCTTAAGGGGAGGGGTAAATTTGGCTAATATTAGAGAAAATATTGCAATAAGGTATAAATAATCTGTCAAAAGCCCTTGACAGATTGTTGTTTTTATGGTATTATAAAGTGTTGACAATAAGATAAGTTGGTTTGAGAGAGACCCCCGCTTAGCGGGGGAAACCACCCTGAATTATTTTTATAAATAATTTAATTACGGGCGGATTCTCTCCGCCCGTTTTTGTTTGTCTAAATGACTTGAGGCGGCGAAGATTCGTCGATTCAAGCTAGGGTAGAAGCGCAAGTTTCTGCCCGAAGGAAGGAGCCCCAAACCGCACGGTGCGGAGAGAGGGGACAAGAGTTCATTGACTTCCCTGCAGAAATGCGGGGCAAAAGAAGGGAAGGGGAAAGAATGAAGGCGTACTTTTTCGTGATGGTGGGGTGTCTGATTCTGGGCGTGCTCGTAATGTTCGCGTTCGTGTTGTTCGGTGATCAGCCGGTTTCCGACGTGGGCAAACCCGCGGTCGTGGACGAGCCGGCCGGGACGAAGAACATCCCGCAGCCGGAGGAAGTGGCCGAGTGCCACGCCGATTCGGACTGCGAGATCGGTCTGGAGTGCTTCCGTGGCCAGTGCAGCTACCCGTGCAGGGGCGCCTTGATGTGCCCCGTGGGGATGGTCTGCTCGGCCACCAGGTACTGCGAGGGCCATCCGGCCTGTCCGGACTACGGCCCGGAGATCTGCGACGGCCTCGACAACGACTGTGACGGTGTGATCGACGAGGAGGTTTGTCCGGGTCCTGTCGAGAGGTTGTTCTTAAACCCTGCGTCCCCATTCTGGATTGGGCCATAAATGACAATCCACCTTCCAAACGTCCTGGCTTCTAAAAGTATGCCAGGAAAGTTCAACCGTCAGGTTGAGCGCTTGCTAGAGTTTTGCGAAATCACGCAGCGATGCGTGGCAAGCAGCTTCAGCGAGTCAGGGAGCGGAACCCATCACAATGAGTTCCGCCCTTTTCCGAGACCGCCACCCAAAAAGGTGACGGACTCAGAGAAGGAAGTTTCCCGGCCGCGAATTATCGCGTGTCCGGGGCAAAGTTCATTGACTTTCGCCGAAAGGCGGACAAAAGAAGGAAGGGAGACAGAGATGAAGAAGGTAATGGCTCTGTTCGCGGTGTTCATGATCGGCTGCAACAACACGTTCATCGACCTGACTCCGTGCTACGACGTCTACGCAGAAGTTCTGCCGGAGCTTCCGATGTACGATGATCAGCTGCCTATCCTCGGACTCCGAATCACGAACGATACGTGCGATACGGTATACGTCAAGTACATACTCACCGAACTTCGGCGGTTGGATGACGACTCGGCATTTTCCATCTGCAGCGTGTTCGATTGCTCGACATTCAGAGCATACCAAGATGGAAGGCTGGCCGTGGAGAGTGCGCCGCCCGGTGGAGGCAGCTGTTTGCTTGAGATTCACGTCAACTGGACTGGAACGGGCGATGGTTTGCCGTTCGGCGAAATCTCATCCCGCGGTTCAGCCGAGTTCGTGTACACCGCGATGATCCGGCCAGATGCTCCCTCGGGTCGATACCAGTATATCCTCACGGGGTACTGGATCGATGAGTTCGAGGTCGTGATGAGCTGTAACGTCGAGGATCAGCCCGTTCCGAGCAAGCTCGGCGTTCCGATTCTCGGACCGGTCATTACCGTTTTGTAGTTCCTTCCAAACGTCCTGGCAAATTCCAAATCAAGTATGCCAGGAAAGTTCAACCGCCAGGTTGAGCGCTCGCTAAAGTTTTGCGAAATCACGCAGCGATGCGTGGCAAGCAACTAAAGCGAGTTAGAGCGGAACCCATCACAATGAGTTCCGCCCTTTTCCGAGATCGCCACCCAAAAAGGTGACGGACTCAGAGAAGGAAGTTTCTCGGCCGCGATGTTTCGCGTGTCCGAGGCAAAGTTCTTTACAACAAGGAAGGAAAGAGAGAAAAAGATGAAGAATACGTTGATGGTTCTGTCCGTGGTTCTGTTCGCGGTCGGTTGCGACAACACGTTCATCGATTTGAGCAGCGAGTGCGAAACGAGCGCGGACTGCGCCGACGGCGACCCTTGCACGGTGGACATCTGCGACGTCGACAACACCTGCGTCCAGATCCCGTCCGACAATCCGGCCTGCGATCCGGTGGACGACCGGGATGCCGACACCGATGCGGATGTCGGAGCCGAAACGGACGCCGACGCCGACGCGGACGCTGATGCACACACCGACATCGTTCCCGACGACTACGAGGGCGACGAGCCCGGAGAGTGCGACGATCACGTGGACAACGACCGCGACGGTCTGTTCGACTGCGACGATCCCGGTTGCGCTCCGGGTCCGGCCTGTGAGACGCCTCCTGGCGCTGACGCCGATGCCGACGCTGATGCTGATGCGGACGCGGATGCAGACGCCGACGCAGATGTCGGAGTTGAAACGGACATCGACGCGGGCGCTGATGCGGATACCGATGCCGACGCAGACGCCGATGCTGGTTGCATGCCGACCGAAGAGCTCTGCGACGACCACACGGACAACGACTGTGACGGCGAAACGGACGAGTTGCCGGGGTGCGTATTTTGCCCCTCGGATTCCATGATCACCTGCTACTATGATGCCGACCACGATGGCTACGGCGTTCCGGTACCGCCGATACGCGCATGCCCCTCTGCCTGTGTCGGCGACTGGACACCATTTTCAGGCGACTGCCGCTACTGGGATTCGGCTAGTTATCCCGGGGCAGAAGAAGTCTGCGATGGGCATGATAACGACTGCGACGCCGGAGTGGACGAAGGATGTTCCTGCTCTGACGGCGAAGTCGTTGTTTGCCACTGCGGCGAGGTGCTCGGAGAGTCCCATTGCGGCACCGATCATCTTTACGACGGGTCATGCGATTGTTCGGTCTGCGGGGACGGCGTCTGCTTCACGATCGGGGTATTCCAAGAGAATTGCCCGGCTGATTGCGGACTTCCCACCTGCGGAGACGGTGTCTGTGGCAGCGATGAGACGTTGTTGACGTGCTCTCGCGATTGCGGCATGTGCAGGTTCAACTGGAATCTCGCCGGCTCGGCTGATCCGCCAGCGGCATGCGGTTCCTGGTGGTACATCTGGGACCGAGTACGTTGCGGCGGCTGGATTGGCCTATCGGCTGAGACTCCCACTACGGCGTGTCTCGATGCACTCCGGGCGCGGCTCGCTCTGCCTCCGGGCGTCGAGGGCCGCATCTACGGAGTCGATTCGGCCGGCCATACCTTGGCCGTCTCGATCGTCGATCCGGCATCGTCAGGCGGGCCGACGTGGCCGAGCCAACTCGGTTGGGCGTATTCCTTCTAGCCAAGAAGTTTGCCTCTGACAAATTCCCAAAAGGTTATGTCAGAGGAAATCGTCCGAGTCCTTCGGACGGTGGCTCGTAGATTTTCCTAAATCACCGCAAGGTGACAGCAAGAAAAAATACGAGCTTAGAGCGGAACCCATCACAATGAGTTCCGCCCTTTTTCGAGGACATCACCCGCCCAAATTCGCTGACGCGAACTTCAGTCGGGTGGTGCACTCAAAGAAGGAGGCCAAGTAATAGATGGAGGCGCTCGTGAAGATTGTAAGGGTTGTGATGGGGATTGTGGTGGCGGTAGCGTACCTTTACATCTTGCTCAGTTTCGTCAAGAAGTACGAGCGTCGCCGGCTAATGGTAGTCGGCGAAACGGGGGACGGCGGGGATCGCGTGTTCCCAATCATGTTGTTCGTCGCTTTCGTCGGGACCTTGTTGGTCCTTGGCGAATAGGAGGTAGCGATGTTTTCCGAAGTGATGTTCTGGATCGGAATCGTGTGCTTCCCGGTGTTCCTCGTGGTGCGCTGGATGGAAGCGCTGAAGGCCGAGCGGTTTCCGGTGGGGAAGATTGTTGCGGTCACGCTGGCGTTCGTGCTTTGCTTGGCCGCGGCGCTTCTCTACAAGTTCTGCTTCGTTTCGCACGGCCTTTCGGGACCGTTCAAGCAACTCGGAGCGATTCTCGTGATTATCGCCCTGGGTGTGACCGCGGTCATCGGCTTCGTGAAGACCGCGCCCGCCATTCCGTGCACGCCGCCGAGAGAAAGGAGGAGCGGTTGATCAGGAAGGTTGCGTGGGATTTGGCCAGCGTGGCGATCATCGTTTTCACGGTGGGAGTCGTCGGCATCGCCGACCAGATCGCTCCGCACACGACGGTCCGACTCATGCAGCGGTTCGAGCCGCAGCTGGATCGGTTCGTCACGTTCCTGCTCCGCGAGTAACGGCAGCAGTCGTCACTCACGGATAGGTAACTCAAGGAGGGAAAAAGAAGGAGATGGCCGTGCGTACCAGCCACGCCGAGACGAATGAATGGCGACTTTGCGTGGTAGAAAAAGCTCTGTAGGCGAGCAAGTCATTCCGGGGAAAGTCCACCTCGATAGGGTCGTACCTAAACGGACTGGGGAGTGAATAAAGTAGCTCCCCACATTTTTCGAGAGCATCATAGTAAATGGTGTTTTCAAAAGATGTTTTAAATCCTGGAGCGAGTGAGTAAACCTCGTTCAGCAAACAAATCTCTCTCTGTTTGTCTGGACATTCGAGGATTGCTCACTCACTCCAGGGTTTTTTATTTATCTTGCAGCCAGCAGAAAAACGCGCTATTATAAATGCAGGAAGAGAAATTAATTTTAAAAATATGGAACGTTTTTATTCAGTCATTTTTATCATAGTTTTGGCGGCGGCGGGATTTTTAAAAGTAGGTCAATACGCAGAGGAGCACGGTTCAGTAATTATTGATGATGTGAAAGTTAAAGTAGAAATTGCCGACGAGCCGACGGAAATGGCCAAGGGCTTGAGTAACCGCAAAAATTTAGACGAAAACCACGGTATGCTTTTTGTTTTTGCTACGCCTGGTCAGCCGGCTTTTTGGATGAAAGATATGAATTTTTCCATTGACATTATTTGGATAAAAAATGATGTAGTTGTTGATATTGCTCCAAATCTTCCGGTCGTAGCCGCGGAATTTTTATCAACTTACACGCCAAAAGAACCGGCAAATTATGTTTTGGAAGTTAACGCCGGATTTGCGAAGGAGCATGGGATAAAAGTGGGGGATGGGGTAGATATTAAAATTTAAAATATGCGCGAAATTGATATGCCAAAAGTGGAGGGGGAAAGAAATGTTGAGGAGCGAGATTTTTTAAAAATTAAGAAAGAGATAGCGGAATTTCTCCAGCACAAATTGCGCCACACTCAACATTTCGGAGACTTTAGCAGACAAAGTATAGAAATAAAAAAACAGAGGACTGATTATTTGGAGGGAATTATTAATTCTTTGGAAAGAGGAAATCTCTCACCGGCCCGGGAATATTTTGCGAAGCTTATGGAAGAAAAAGAAGGGGTAGTAGCAAGACTAGCCGGGGATTTGCGTGAAGCAATAGCGGCCGCGAAGCCGAAGATAGATAAACTTAACAAAGAAAACGCGCGGCTTCTTGAAAAATTGGAAAAGGCAAAAGATAGGGGTGATGTGGGAAAGATTCAGGCAATTATTAAAGAAATTGGCAATGTAGACGATGCTATCGGAGGGGTTGGTCAGGGACAGGAAGAAATAAGACAAAGTTTGAAAAAAGCTCAGGATGATCCGGATTTGGAAAAGTTTAGAAAATTTGTCGCGGCGATTGACGCGGAGTTGGAACGGGCAATAAGAAAAAATTGATTTTTTAAAAGCAGAAATTTATGGAAAGAGGATTTGGCATAGAAAAACAGTCCGAAGAATTTCCTTTTCAGGCGGGCGATAGAGTATCTGTTAAAAACAACGAAACTGGCAGGGTAGAGAATTGGTGGCTTTTCACCGGTTGGGATGAAAAGCCCGGCAAGGCCGTTGTGCAAAATCTTGAAGGTTTTATAAAGAAGGTTGATCGGGACACTTTGTTAACGCCCCAAAAAGAGAAAGAGTGAGTTGACAATTTTTTTGATAAATGTTTTAATAGTTGAATGTTAATTTTTTAATACTCAAAAATAGATTATGTTTGCAGTAATTAAAACAGGCGGGAAACAATACAAAGTAAAAGAAGGTGAAATTTTAAAGATTGAAAAAATCGCCGGAGCGGCCGGCGATAAGATTGATTTTGAAGTTTTGCTCGTGACGGATGAGGACGGCAAGGATGTGAAAATCGGAAAGCCGATCGTGGCTGGCGCGAAAGTCGCTGCCGAGATTTTGGAGCAGGGCCGGGCGAGAAAAGTTAATGTTATTAAATACAAACCAAAAGTCCGCTATCGCCGCAAAGCCGGACACCGACAGATGTATACGAGAGTGAAAATTGGAAAAGTTGGCTAATGGATATTGGCTATTAGATATTAGCAATTGAAAATCCGCCCTATCGGCGGATTTTTATTATTCGCATATAATTTGCAAATCTTCGCAAATTGATTCGCGTGCTACATCTCTTTTCTGCCTTTCAGGGCGTCGGAAACCGTAACTTCGTCGGCGTATTCAAGGTCAGATCCCATTGGGAGGCCGCGGGCGAGGCGTGTGATTTTAATCGGTTTGCCAAATGATTTTATGAGTTTGGTAAGATACAACATCGTGGTTTCGCCTTCAAGATCCGGGTTTAGAGCGAGAATAAGTTCTTTGATCGCGCTATTTTCCGCCAGAGGCGGATCCGCCTTGGGCGGAGAATTTTTGAGGCGGGCGACCAGTTCTTTGATTTTTAATTGATCTGGCGTGATGCCGTGAAGCGGATCCAAAACTCCGCCTAGAATATGATAAGTACCGTGATATTCGTTGGTATTTTCAATGACCGGTAAGTCTTGGTACTCGGCCACGACGCAGATTATTCCGTGATCGCGCCGGGAGTCGCCGCAAATTGCGCAGGGATTTTTTTCAGAAAAGTTTTGGCAGATTTGGCAGACGGCGATTTGGTTTTTCAGGATACCGAGGGCCGCGGCGAATTTTTCCACATCCGCTTTCGGTTGTTTTAACAAATAAAAAACAAACCGGAGCGCGGTTTTTGGTCCGACGCCCGGCAGGTGAGAAAAATAATCAACTAAATTTTGCAGAGAAGGAGGAAAATTGGACATCTTCGCGGTTGGCGTTTGAAATTTTTATTGCTGTTCTTCCACGCGGCGTTCCAGGTTTTTGAAACTCACCCGGTTCTCATCAAAAAACAAATTCACAATGCCGGTTGGACCGTTTCTGTGTTTGGCAATATGAATTTCGGCGATGTTTCTTTCTTCCGGCGTTACTTCGCGGAAGTTCCGGTCCATGGCTTTGCGGTAAATAAACAAGACCACGTCGGCATCCTGTTCGATTGAGCCCGATTCGCGGAGATCCGCCAATTTCGGGATGGCCGGGGAGCGCGCTTCCACGGCGCGGGATAATTGAGACAAGGCAAGCACGGGGATATTTAATTCTCTGGCGATTCCTTTTAACGAACGCGTGATTTCCGCGACTTCCTGGACGCGGTTGTCGGCTTTTTGCGAACGGGATTCCATCAATTGCAGATAGTCAATAATCAAAAGGCCCAGGCCATTTTCAATTTGAAGCCGCCGGGCCTTGGTTCGGATTTCCATAATATTTGAAGTTGCCGAATCATCAATAAAAATTGGGGCTTCGGAAAGAGTTCCCATGGCGTGGCCGATGCGCGGAAAATCATCATCCTCGTCGCGGTCGGACAACTTTCCAGTCCGCATTTTCCAAAGGTCCACTCCGGCTTCGGAGCAAAGTAAGCGGTCAACCAGTTGTTCTTTTGACATTTCCAAACTGAAAATACCAACCGGAACTTTTGCTTTTGTGGCGACATTTCGCGCGATATCCAAAGCGAGTGAAGTTTTGCCGACGGAAGGGCGGGCGGCTAAAACTATGAGATCAGATTTTTGGAGACCGGCCAAGATATTGTCCAAATCATGATAGCCGGTCGTGAGGCCGCGGAGTTTGCCTTTTTCCCGATGGAGTTCGTCAATCCGGTCAAAGGCCTCGGTTAAGATATTTTTAATCGGAATGAAAATTTGTTTCAGGTATTTTTGGGAAACAGAAAAAAGTTTTTGTTCAGCTTTATCTAAAACAACTTCCACGTCTTCTTCTTCGTTATAACCAAGAGAAGTGATTTCTCCGGCCGCGGTTAGAAGCCGGCGCAGAGTCGCTTTTTTCTGGACGATGTTTGCGTAATGGACAACATGCGAGGCGGTCGGGACGGAGTTCGCGAGAGTCATCAAATAACTTCTTCCGCCGATCATCTCCAATTTGCCGTGTTCTTCAAGTTTTGAAGTCAAACTTAAAATATCAATCGGTTCATGCCGGCCGAAAAGATCCAAAATCGCTTCATAAATCACGGCGTGACTTTCTTTATAAAAATCTTCCGTCCGGACAATGTCGGCAACGCGGATAACGGAATCTTTATCAATTAAAAGCGCGCCCAAAAGAGATTGTTCGGCTTCAATATTTTGCGGAGTGATTTTTTCGATAGCCATAAGCGGCAATTTAGGTTCTTAAATCTTAAACGATTTGGGGGAAAAAGGCAAATGGGTTTTTGCACATTTTGTCCACGCCTCATAATTGAAGAAAGAGGGGTATTTTGAGTTATGATTTTGTTTATGCTATAATGTTTTAAAGATTAGAACTAATTTTAGCAAGATATGAACAAAAAATTCTTCCATGCCATCGCCATGATGGTCGGCATGATTGTCGGAGTAGGAATTTTTGGCGTGCCTTACGCCGTGGAAAAGGTCGGTTTTGCCCTCGGCGCCACCTACATTTTTATTTTAGGCATGCTTCTTTTGCTTGTGCATATTCTTTACGGCGAAGTCGCGCTCCGAACCGAAGGAAAACATCGGTTGGTCGGCTACGCGGAAATATATCTCGGGAGCAAGGGTAAGATGGTGGCGGCCTTGGCCCAGATTTTTTCTTTTTACGGCGCGTTGATTGCCTACATCGTAATCGGCGGGCAATTTTTACACATGTTTTTGGCGCCGATTTTGGGCGGAACAGTTTTGATGTACCAGCTTGGATTTTTTATTTTTATGTCGCTTTTTGTCGGTGCCGGATTGAAACTTGTGGCCTCAATTGAATTTGCCATGACGATTTTTCTTTTGGCAATTGTGGGAATTATTTTGGTTTTTGGTTTACCTTATGTTTGGTATCCAAATCTTTACGTGATGAACTTGAAAGAAATATTTTTTCCTTACGGCGTAATTCTTTTTGCTTTGGGCGGCGCGGCGGCCGTGCCGGAGATTCGCGATCTTTTGCGCGGTCAGGAGAAAAAAATGAAAAAGGCGATCATCTGGGGAACGGCGATTCCGCTCGCCATCACAATTCTTTTTTCTTTTGTGGTGATTGGCGTCTCCGGAGAAAATACCAGCGTCGAGGCGATCAGCGGTTTGATTGGCCCCCTCGGAAATAATATTGTTATCTTGGGCGCCATTTTTGGATTTTTGGCGATTGCCACCTCTTTTCTGGTTTTGGGACTTAACCTGAAAGAGATTTTTAAATTTGATTATAAAATTAATGGCTGGTTATCATGGCTTTTGGTTTGCGCCATTCCGTTTATAATTTTTCTTTTGGCCAAACCGGCGTTTATTTCGGTCATCGGTTTTACCGGCGCAGTGCTCGGCGGAACTGAAGGACTTTTAATAATTTTGATCTGGCTCAAAGCAGAGCGAGAAGGAAAGAGAACGCCGGAATATAAAGTAAAAATTTCCGAGTGGGTTTTAAGTTTGGTGGCTTTTGTGTTTATTTTAGGAATGATTTATAGAATTATTTATCCCGAGGCGTAGAATTTTTTATAGAGATCGAAAAACACGGCTGAGTCTGGCCGCGTTTTGTTTTTAGAAAAATTATTTGGCGAGGTTTAGGACATTTCGCAGAAGCTCGGCCACGGTCATTGGGCCGACGCCTCCGGGGACGGGAGTAATAAAACAGGCTTTCGTGGCTGCTGATTCAAAATCAATATCGCCAACTGTTGTTCCGTCGTCCATTCGCGTCGTTCCGACATCAATTAAAATCGCGCCGGGTTTTATGGCGTCAGCCGTAATAATTTTTGCTCGGCCAAGAGCCGTGATCACGATATCGGCGTCGGAGATTTCAGTGGTTAAGGTTTCCGGGGCGATGATGGTTTTGATATCATTGCCTGTTAGAATTTTTTCTAACGGTTTTGCTAAAATTTCGCTATTTGCCAAGATGGCGATTTTTTTATTTACGAGTTCCGTGCCAGTGGACTCAATTAATTTCAAAATTCCCGAGATGACCGGCGGGATATTTTCCGGTTCGCCCGCGAGAATTTTTTTAATATTTTCCGGGTGAAATCCGTCGGCGTCTTTTTTTGGATCAATCGCGGCAACGATTTTATTTTCGTCATAACCCTGGGGTAGGGGAAGCTGGACAACAATTCCGTGGATATCCGGCCGCTCGTTCAATTCTTGAATTTTCGCGATAATTTTTTCTTCCGGTTCCGTGGCAAAAAATAAATATTTTTCAAAATGAATTCCAACTTCGGCGGCGGCTTTTTCTTTTAAGCCAACATAGAGATGCGAGGCCGGATCAGCGCCAACTAAAATCACGGCCAAGCCGGGAGCGATTCCCAGTTCAGTAATTTCTTTTTTTATTTCCGCGCGGATTTCCGCGGCGATTTTTTTGCCATCGATGATTTGTATGGACATTGATTTTTTTCTTTGGGAGTATTAGAATTGGGATTAGAAGGAGGGTACGATGAAGAAGTTTGTTATGAAGATGAAGAACGTCTTTTGGGCCGGCGCTGGGTTGCTGATACTGCTTCTCGTCGTTTACGTTGTTGCGGGGGAGGCCTATCACTTCTTCGCAAGGCCGTGGAACCTCGACGACTGGGTGTTGGCGGTTTCGGTGGTGGTCACTCTGGCGTTGTTCGGTCCGCTCGTGATTCACGAGGAGATTCTGCGGAGGAGAATTGCGAGGAGATCGTCGCAAGCTCAAGCTGGTGGCAATTGATTCTTGTCCCTACAACACCGAGAATCCCTGGTAGATAGGAAACTTCGTCACAAGTTCGCGAACACTTTCGCGGACTTCTTTTTTTATATTTTCGTCGGCAATATTTTTTACAATTTTTACAATCATTTCGCCAACCAATTTCATTTCATTTTCTTTCATGCCGCGGGTGGTTAAGGCCGGAGTTCCGAGCCGAATGCCGGACGGATCGGTTGGTTTTCTGGTGTCATACGGAATCATGTTTTTGTTGACATAGATTTCCACTTCTCCCAGCGCGTCCTCAACTTGTTTTCCGGCGAGGCCGGTATCGGTCAGGTCAATCAAAATCAAATGATTATCCGTGCCGCCGGAAACTAATTTTAATCCGCCGGCCAATAGTGTTTCGGCCAGAACTTTAGCATTTTTTACGATTTGTTTTTGATATTCAATAAAATCGGGTTGCAGCGCTTCGAGCATTGCCACGGCTTTGGCGGCGATTACGTGTTCAAGCGGGCCGCCCTGCATTCCCGGAAAAACGGCCGAATCAATTTTTTGCGCCAGATTTTTTTTATCTTCCGGCCGCAGGCGGTCGGCAATTTTTGATAAGATTAAAGCGCCGCGCGGACCACGCAAAGTTTTGTGAGTTGTAGTTGTGACAACGTCGCAAACCGGAACCGGGTCAGAATGAATTTTTGCGGCGACGAGTCCCGCGATATGGGCAATATCGGCCATTAAATACGCGCCGACTTCGTCCGCAATTTTCCGGAAAGCGGCAAAATCAATTTCTCTGGGGTAAGCCGAAGCGCCAGTCAAAATCAGGCGCGGTTTTTCGCGGAGTGCGATTTCCCGGACATCATCCATATCAATCCGTCCGGTGTCTTTACTCACGCCGTAAAAAACAACATTGTAAAATTTTCCGGAAAAATTTACCGGCGCGCCGTGCGAGAGATGGCCGCCGTGCGCCAGATTCATTGCCAGAATTTTATCGCTGGGATTTAAAAGTGCAAAATATGCCGCGGCATTGGCTTGGCTGCCGGAATGAGGCTGGACATTAGCATGTTCAGCGCCGAAGATTTTTTTTGCGCGGTCAATCGCCAGATTTTCCGAAACATCAATAAATTGGTTTCCACCATAATAACGTTTGCCCGGATAGCCTTCGGAATATTTATTGGTGAGCGGCGTGCCCATTGCTTCAAGCACGGCGCGGGAAACGATATTTTCCGAGGCGATCATTTCCAAACCAGACCGCTGGCGGTTAATTTCATTTTCAATTGCATCCGCGATTTCTGGATCAAATTTTGATAAAAAAGACATAGGTATTTAGAGATTGTCATGCCCGACCTGATCGGGCATCCAGTCAAATTAAATTTTTATATAAATCTTCCCATTCGGGATTAATTTTTTCAATTAGTGCAAGTTTCCACTTTCTATTCCATTTTTGAGTTGTTTTTCTCTTTGAATAGCATTTACAACATTGGGTGTTTCCTCGTAATACACCAATTGGTGTACGTTATACTTTTTGGTAAATCCATCTGCTAAATTATGTTTGTGCTCATAAACTCTGTGGACTAAATTATTTGTTACTCCAATGTATAGTGTACCATTTCGTCCGCTTGTCATTATATAAACATAATAATTTTTCATAAAACTGGATTCCCGCTTTCGCGGGAACGACAAGGATGGGTGTTTTTATTTTACATCTCTCCTTGACAAAAAGCAAAAAATGTTAGACAATATTATGTTCGTCGGATTAGGATGGGAGGATGATGATGGTGGCAGAACAACACGCGGGGAACGAGGTAGTTTTTTGGGGGATTCTGTTTCTGATCGTCGGCGTGGCAGTGATCGGCGCCGTGGCGGGGGACAACGATTACTTCAGGATTCCGTTGCGCGCCTGGGACCTTTCCGAGCAGGTTTCGCTCGCTCTCGGAATAGTCGCTCTTCTCGTCGGCACTTGCCTTGTCGTTTTTACCTAATGAGGTGGTGAGATGAAAAGGCTTGTTGCGGTTGTTTTGGCTGCGTTAATCGGTTGCGGCGGACAAGCTGTCCAGTCTCCGGTCGACATCGAAGTAGTAGAAGCTTTGTACGTAGAACTGTCTCTCACGCGCATCGGCGTGGCCCTCTGTTTGACGTCGCGATCGGTTGAATGGAGTGTCGCCATTGATCCTGCGCGAAGCGACGTGCGCCGTCTTCGAGACGAGTACGGCGTCTACTATGAAAGCGATCGGACCGGCGCGTACTGCGGCCCGGTCTGCCAAGAGATGCAGAATTTTTTGGCGGAGGCCAATCAAGCAGGATTAATTTCCTGCGAGGAGAAGGAGTGAAGGATAACTCTTGTGATGCCGGTTGTGCTCAGAGCATAATCGTGTCGCAGGAGTTTTTTTATTTCAAAAACCCGGCGGGGGAGGCGGGTTTGTTTAGAAATTTTTTACCATGTATGTTCCGTCGGGATGATAGCCGATTTTTTTATAATATTCCCGGACGCCGACACCGGAAATAACAGCCACTTTTTTGACGCCGGATTTTCGCGCAATTTTTTCCGCCTCGGCCATTAATTTTTTTCCAAGACCAAGATGCTGTGTCGCGTCGGGAGATTTTTGATCAATTGGCACGAGATGTCCATAAGTATGAAGTTCGCGAATCAGGGCTGCGTCTTCTAATTCCGGCAAGATAGTTGGCGTTTTAAAATTAGGAATTCTCAAACGAACAAAAGCGTAGAGGATTTTTTTGTCCGGTGATTCAAAACTGATAAAATATTCCATGCCGCCGGACGCGGCGTATTTTTTTGTAAATAATTTTGGGACAGCATTTCTGATTTTTTTTTGATGCCCGACCTCGCGGCATCTGATACATTTACATTGTAGACCCCGTCGCGTCATTTCGGCGGTAATGACTTCCCGCAGATTGGAAACTTTATTTCCCGCCGCAATACTCGGGCTCGGAATGTCGCGGATCAGACGATTGACGCGGACGTAAGGCGGAATTATTTTTTTAATATTGATGAGTAATGCTACGAGTTGTTTTTCCGAATACGGTTTGTATTTTCCTTGTTTCCACCATTTGTAAATTTCCGAACCGTGCGTCACGACACAAGGATAAATTTTAATCATATCCGGCTGGAAGTTGGGATTCCTAAATACTTCGCGGAACATCTTTAAATCCTTGGCCGGAGTGGAGCCGGGGAGGTTTGGCATCAAGTGGTAGCAAATTTTAAATCCAGCGTTTTTTAAAAGTTTTGTGGCACGGATGGTTTCGGAAATATTGTGTCCGCGGCGGTTTCGCTGTAAGATAGAATTGTAAATACTTTGCACGCCGAGCTCCACTCTTGTGGCACCGAGTTCTCGCATTTGTTTAATTTCTTCGGGCGTAATATAATCTGGCCGAGTTTCAAGAGTGATGCCAATAATTCTGTGCTTGGCGGTTTCATTTGTTTTTTGCGCTGCAGCCAAGTTTTTACTTTTTCTGCCGTTCGCACCGTCAAAACATCTTTGGATAAACCATTTTTGATATTTGTCCGGAAGAGCCGACCAAGTTCCACCGATCACAATCAGTTCCAGCTTGTCGGTTGGATGGCCGTTCATTTCCAAAACTTTAATTCTTCCGACGACTTGTTTTTGGGGATCAAAATGAAAAGCTACGGCCCGCATCACGGCCGGTTCGTTGGACAAATAACTTTTTGGCATATTTTTTTCCGTCGGACAATAAGCGCAGCGTCCCGGGCAAGGATAGAATTTTGTTAAAACGGCAATTGGCGCCACGCCGGAAATTGTCCGCACTTCGCGTTTTTTGAGGAGCGCCTCCAACCGTTCATCGCGTTTGATTTTTTTCTGCCGCAAGAGTTTTTTATAAATTTTAAAAATATCGGCGGAGAGGGGCGAGGCCATTTTAAACTCGCCGGCGGTCTGGCGTTTAATCTGCGCCAAATCAGTGCGGCTTTGGGGCCGGGATTTGATAATTTTTCTGGAGATGGTTTCTAAAGTATTCATTTTATGAAAGATGAAGTCGCGAAAAAAATATTGGATAAAATTAAGGCCGATTACGCGGTAATCGCGCCCCAGTTTTCGGCAAAAAGACAAAAATTTTGGAATGAGATGCGCGATTTTGCCGAAAGTTTGGGGCCGGGCGACCGCGTGCTTGATTTGGGATGCGGCAACGGAAGATTGTACGAGGTTTTGAAAGAAAAGTCAATTGACTACACGGGCGTTGATAATTCGCCGGAACTTTTGGATTTTGCCAAAAAGAGGTGGGGCAAAAATGAATCTCGGCGATTTTTGCTGGGCGACGCGACGAATTTGGATTGGTGGAAAGGGGAGAAATACAGTGTGGTTTTTTTGATTGCCACCCTGCATCACATTCCGTCGGAAAATTTGCGGAAAAAAGTTTTGGAAAATGTCAGCCAGGTTCTTTCGCCAAACGGATTTTTGATTATGACCAACTGGGCGCTTTTCAGGAAAAAATATCTGATACTTGTCGTGAAAAATATAATTTTAAAATTATCCGGCCGGAGCGATTTGGATTTTGGCGACGCCGTGGTTCCCTGGAAGAGTTCCGAAACCGGCAAGGTTATGGCCGAGCGTTATGTTCATGCTTTTACTTTACGGGAATTGAAGCGTCTCGTCAAAGAATCGGGATTTGAAATTTTGGAAAATTTTTATTCCATTGACGACCGCAAAGCGCATTTTTGGAATGGGAAGAATATTGTCACAATCGCGAAAAAGTGATAAAGTGCGATACAAATCTACGAATGCATACGAATAATACGAATTATTCGTTTCATTCGCATTAATTCGTATATTAGTATCGTGTTATTATGGATTTAAAGACAGCGAGAAAAATTTACATGATTGGTATAAAGGGCGTTGGCATGACAGCCATTGCCCAGGTTTTAAAATTGCGCGGCAAGGAAGTTACGGGCTCCGATACGCACGAGAAATTTTTTACCGATGAAGTTCTGGCAAAAAGCGGAATAAAATTTTATGAGGGATTTGAGGCGGCCAATTTAGAAAAAGAAAAACCGGACTTGGTAATTTATTCCACGGCTTATACTGAAGAAAATCCGGAACTGGCGGCGGCGCGGAAAAGTGGTTTGCCAATTTTAAGTTATCCCGAAGTGCTTGGGCAAATTTTAAAAGAAGGTTTTGGTATCGCGGTTTGCGGAACGCACGGGAAAACCACCACGTCGGCGATGTTAGGATTTGTTTTGCAAGAACTTGGCGCGGATCCGACCGTGATTGTCGGTTCAGCCGTGCCGCAGCTTGGCGGCAATGCGCGGGTAGGAAAAGGGGAGTATGTTGTGATTGAGGCGGACGAGTATCAAAATAAATTTTTGTATTTTAAACCGCGGGCAGTGGTTTTAACGAGCGCGGAATATGATCATCCTGATTTTTTCAAAACCGAAGCAGATTATTTTGATGCCTTCAGAAAATTTGTGGCAAAAATTCCGGCGGAAGGATTTTTGGTCGCGTGCGCTGACGATAAAAATGTGAAAGAAATTTCAGCCTCGGTGTCGTGCAAAATTATTTTCTACGGTTTGACAGTCGGCGATTGGCAGGCGAAAAAGATTGTTCAGAAAAATGGCGGCATGGAGTTTGAAGTTTTTGGAAAAGACAAGTCGCAAGGAATTTTTAAAATCAAGTTGCTCGGTAATCATAATGTGGCCAATGCCCTGGCAGTGATCGCCACGGCAGCGGAATTAGGATATGGCCCTTCGACAAGCTCAGAGAATAAATTGCGCGGGGCGTTAGAAAATTTTTCCGGCGCGGTGCGGCGGTTTGAAATAAAAGGCGAAGTGGCTGGCGTTATTGTGGTTGACGATTACGGCCATCATCCGACTGAAATCAAGGTGACGCTCGAGGCGGCGCGGCAAAAATATCCGGATCGGCGGATTTGGTGTGTTTTCCATCCGCACACTTTTACAAGAACTAAGGCGTTGCTTTCTGACTTTTCAAAATCATTCGGCGCGGCTGATAAAACAATTGTCATTGATATTTACGGTTCGGCAAGGGAGGTTGCTGGCGGAGTGAGTTCAGAAGATCTCGTGGAATTAATAAAAAAAGAGGGCAAAGATGCTCTCTATATTCCGACTATTCTCGAAGCCGCGGAGTTTTTGGCGAAAGAAGTTAAAAGCGGCGACGTTGTGATTACCATGGGCGCAGGCGATGTCTGGCGGATCGGAGAATTATTGTTGGAAAAGTTGAAATAAATTTCTCCCCTTAAGGTAAGGGGAGATCAAGAGGGGTTATGAGCGGTGGATTTAGTGGCACGGTTCATAACGCCCCCGCCCGCCACGCAAGCCAGCCCCGCCTGCAACGCTATGCTTGCATTAGCGGGCAGGTTGCTGGCGCGTTTTGCCGCGGTGTGGTGAATCCTGGACGTAGGTCGGCAAACAAATACCGGAAATTTTTTTGCGCAATTGGCGCATTATTTTTTTACCTTTTTTTATCGGAACCCAATATTTTTTTGTCCCGCGCGCCGGGTCGCATTGATGCAGATAATATGGTTTGATGGCAAGATCGACAAGACTATAAAACAATTTCTTTAGGGTGTCTACGTCGTCGTTTATGCCGCGGAGCAAAACCGATTGAGAGAGAAGGGGAATACCGGCTGTCGTGAAAATTGCGACAGCTTTTTTAAATTGTGGCGTAATTTCTTTTGGATGATTAATATGAATTATAATCCAAAGCGGCGTGGCGCGACGAAGTATGGCCGCCATTTTTTTTGTGATGCGCGATGGAAGTGTAACTGGAATCCGAGTGTGGACGCGCAGAAGTTTAATATGCGGAATGGCGGACAGGCGTTTCAAAATGTCCGATAAAATTTTTGGAGGCAGGAAAAGTGGATCGCCGCCGGACAAAATCACCTCGCGGATGGTTTTGTCTTTTTTAATATAATCAATCGCGGCAGCCATTTCATCTTTGCTAAGTTTGCCGTTTTTTCCGTTCACCATATTTTTTCTAAAACAAAAATCGCAGCGCGAAGGACAAGTGTAAGTCGGACAGAAAATCACCCGGTCGGAATATTTTTTGATAATTCCCCGAACTGGCGAATATTTTTTCTCGGCCAACGGATCATCAGATTCTATTTTATATTTCATAATATTTAAAGTTTATAGAAGATTCCTTTTAAAGACAAGTACTGTCCCATTGACAAAATTGTCAGAATATAATATCATAAAGTGTTGGCAAATGCTTGTCGGCCGCATGGTGCGCTGGCGGGTATGAATCACGAGAGGAGGGAAAATAGATGCCGCTCATCGTAGTTCATAGTGCACGAAGAGTTGATAATTACACGGGCGGCGCAATGGAATTGCGCCGACTGCTCCGCGATGCCTGCTTGAGCATCAAGGAACTGAAGCTCAGTGCAAGCGACATCGTGATCGAAATCTGGGACGTATCGGTAAACGCCTTCGTAGAAGGTGAAGAACACGCTCCGGTCGTCATCGTGGTTGAACTGCTCTTCGACAATCCGGAACGGACGATTGAGGTCCGCAGAAAGCTCGCCGAAGCCCTCGGTAAAGCGGCGAAGGGCTACTACACCATGATCGATGGTTCGTCATGGCCGGTAGAAGTCGCGGTCAAGCGCTTCAGCCCCGAGAAGGACGCCTTCTGGAACGGCTAGGCTACCGCCAGAACAGACAAGGAGTGAAGTACGCCCGCATCGGTCAACTCTGATTCGTCGGAGTTCGGCTGGTGCGGGATTTTTTATTTTTTTGTCATTCCTATGAAAATGGGAATCCAGAAATAGGAACTGGATCCCCGATCAGGTCGGGGATGACATAATGGGGTCGGGTTATTTTCATAACGCCCCCGCCCGCCACGCAAGCCAGCCCCGCCTGCAACGCTATGCTTGCATTAGCGGGCAGGTTGCTGGCGTTGCGGGCAGGCCCAGCCCCTCTTATCTTAAGAGGGGTGATTGATACGCCTTGTCTTTGCCATTAATTTCTGCTAAACTTATAGAAATTATGATAGATAAACTGAAAGAAAAATTAGGTGAGGGAGTTTTGGAAAATGAACCGTTGGCAAGTCATTGCACTTTTAAAATCGGCGGGCCGGCCAAATATTTTTTTATTGCTAAAAATTCCGATGAAGTTGTGAACGCCACTAAAGTGGCTATGAAGTTGGGGATTAAATTTTTTGTTTTGAGTGGCGGGAGCAATGTGCTTTTCGCGGATACGGGGTTCGATGGATTGGTGGTTAAAGTTAATAGTTCATGGTTCATGGTTCATGGAGCGGATTGTAAAATTGAAACGGATGCCGGTGTGAAACTTGCCGAGGTGGTAAAAGCCGCGGCGGAAAATGGTTTATCAGGATTGGAATGGGCCGCCGGAATTCCGGGAACAGTCGGCGGGGCGGTGCGCGGAAATGCCGGAGCATACGGGCACGCGATGGGAGAATCCGTGGAGAGTGTGGAAGCAATAAAAGTTTCAAGTTTCAAGTTTCAAGTTTCAAGTTATAACAAAGAGGAATGCAGATTTGGTTATCGCGACAGCATTTTCAAACGCGAAGGTGGGATTATTTTGAAAGTGGTTTTGAAATTGGCGACGGGCGATAAGAAAAAAATAAAAGAAGAAATGAATAAAATTTTAAAAGCGCGGGATGGGAAAATTCCGACCGACTCCAGTGCCGGATCATTTTTTAAAAACGTGGAAGTGACAGATGAAATTGTAAAAACAATTAAAGAATACACTCATGAAGATATTCCGGCAGATTTTATTTCCAGAGGAAAAATTCCCGCGGCCTGGCTTATTGAACAATGTGACTTGAAGGGTAAACAGGTCGGCGGAGCGAAGGTTTCGGAAAAGCATGCCAATTTTATTGTGAACGCGGGAGGCGCGACAGCCGGCGACGTTGTCGCTCTCGCAAGCTTGGTTAAAACTAAAGTCAGAAATGAGACAGGCGTTCAACTTAATGAAGAAATAGAATATGTCGGCTTTTAGGTGTTGTCCGTTGCAATTTGCGCTATAATGTTTTAAAATAAATAAATTGTTTATGAAAATTTCCCTAAAATGGACAAACCTGACGCCGATTGAAAGTATTGATGTTTTTGTGGAAGAAAAAATCGGCGGATTGGCGAAATTTATTCCGACTTACGACACAACTGGCGTGGCTGAGGTTTGGGTAGAAGTCGGACGGACGACAAAACATCATAAAACCGGAGGAATGGTATATCTTGCTGAAGCAGATCTTCGTTTGCCGGGGAAAGTTTTGCGGGCTGAAGAGACGCATAAGGATTTGCGGCAAGCGATTGTTTTAGTAAAAAAAGAATTAGAGCGGCAGATTAAAACTTATAAAGAATCCAAAGACGCGAAAGCGAAAAGGGGAGCGCGGTTGGCAAAGAGAATGACGGTCGTGGCAAAAGGCGTGCGACCAGCGGATGAAGACATAAAAGGCAAGCGAGAACGGGAAGAAGGAATTTAGAAATAATTTTTGATTTTCAATTCTCAATAAATTTTTAATTTTACATTTTTAACTTTTAATTTGAGCGAAGCGAATATGGTTCCAAGTAAAGTTTTTTTTACGAAAGGCGTCGGAAGGCATAAAGAAATGTTGCAGTCTTTTGAAGCTGCGTTGCGTGACGCCGGTATTGAAAAGTTTAACATTGTCTGCGTTTCAAGTATTTTTCCGCCGGGATGCAAAATGATTAACAAAGTCCAGGGACTTACGGAACTCAAGGCGGGAGAGGTGGTTTTTTGCGTAATGGCAAGAAACGCGACCAATGAACCGAACCGGCTTATAGCTTCGTCAATTGGTTTGGCCGTGCCGTCTGATCCAGCCCAATATGGATATCTTTCTGAACATCATCCGTTCGGCGAGACAGATCAAAAAGCCGGAGAATATGCTGAAGATTTGGCGGCTTCCATGCTTGCCTCAACGCTCGGCGTGGAATTTGATTCCAATCAGGCATGGGATGAGCGTGAACAAATTTATAAAGTCAGCGGGAAGATAGTTAAAACAACGAACATTACTCAATCAGCTGTGGCGGATAAAAATGGTTTATGGACGACGGTTATTTCCGCGGCGGTTTTTGTGCCTTAATATTTTTTATGTCATTACTTCAAAAGATTTTTGGCGATCCGAATAAAAAAACAATAGAAAAAATAATGCCGATTGTCCGGCAAATAAACGACCTCGAATCTAAGTTCGAGTCGTTTTCTTTTGAAGAATTAAGGGATGAAACAAAAAAATTCAAAGAACGGCTGGAGAAAGGCGAGAAGTTGGACGATATTTTGCCCGAAGCTTTTGCCGTGGTCCGCGAGACGGCGAAGCGTGTTTTGGGCCAGCGGCATTTTGATGCGCAGTTAATCGGCGGCGTGGTTTTACACCGCGGCCAGATCGCGGAAATGAAAACCGGCGAAGGAAAAACTTTGACCGCGACTTTGGCAGTATATTTAAATGCGCTTACCGGCGGCGGCGTGCATGTCGTCACCGTCAATGATTATTTGGCAAAAAGAGATGCTGTTTGGATGGGGCAAGTGTATAACGCACTAGGTTTATCCGTTGGTTGTGTTCAGCACGAATCGGCATTTTTGTATGATCCGGGGTATAAAGGTGAGACTCCGTCAGAGGAGGGCAGCCAGGAAGCCAGTTTTAAAGTTGTCCAAGAATTTTTGCGGCCGGTTCCAAGAAAAGAATCTTACGCCGCGGACATTCTTTACGGCACGAACAATGAATTTGGTTTTGATTATTTGCGCGACAACATGGTCACGAGTTTTGACAATATGGTCCAGCGCGAATTGAATTATGCCATCATTGATGAAGTTGACAGCATCTTGATTGATGAAGCGCGCACTCCTTTGATTATTTCCGCGCCGGCGGAAGAATCGGGTGAACTTTACGCCAAATTTGCCGACCTCGTGCGGCGGCTAAAAGAAAATGAAGATTATAATATTGATGAAAAAATGCGCGCCGCGACTTTGACCGAAGCGGGCATTGCCAAAATGGAAAAATGGCTAGGCGTGGAAAATATTTATACCTCCGGCGGTATTACCATGGTTCATCATATTGAGCAGGCATTGCGCGCCGAAACTTTATTCAAACGCGACCGAGATTATGTTGTCCGCGAAGGCGAAGTGATAATTGTTGATGAATTTACCGGACGGCTGATGATCGGCCGGCGTTACAGCGAAGGTTTACATCAGGCAATTGAAGCCAAGGAAGGCGTGCGGGTTCGAGAGGAATCAAAAACTTTGGCGACGGTTACTTTTCAAAATTTATTTCGGCTTTACGGGAAACTCGCCGGTATGACAGGCACGGCCTTGACTGAAGCGGAAGAATTTTCCAAAATTTATAATTTGGAAGTCGTTTCCATTCCGACAAATAAACAAATGATTCGCGTCGATTTGGCCGACAGAATTTATCGGACAGAGCAGGGAAAATTTACGGCCGTGGTTCGCGAAATCAAGGAACGGTATGAAAAAGGCCAGCCGGTTTTGGTTGGTACTATTTCCATTGAAAAAAATGAAATTTTGAGCGCGATGCTTCTGCGCGAAGGCGTGCCGCATAAAGTTTTAAACGCCAAACATCACGAAAAAGAAGCGGAAATTATTGCTCAGGCCGGACATCTCGGCGCCGTGACGGTCGCGACCAATATGGCCGGCCGCGGCGTTGATATTATTTTGGGCGGAAACCCGGCCGATCCAAAAGAAGCGAAAAAAATTCGCGAACTCGGAGGCTTGCATATTCTCGGCACCGAGCGGCATGAATCTCGACGGATTGATAATCAGTTGCGCGGCCGCGCCGGACGTCAGGGCGATCCCGGCTCATCACAATTTTATCTTTCGCTTGAAGATGATTTGATGAGAATTTTTGCCGGCGATCGACTGAAAGGTTTAATGACGCGGCTCAATATGCCGGAAGATATGCCGATTGAAAATCGGATGGTTTCCCGTTCGCTTGAATCGGCGCAGCGCCGCGTGGAAGGCCACAATTTTGATATTAGAAAACATTTGCTTGATTATGATGATGTTTTAAATAAACATCGCGAAGTGATTTATAAAAAACGCCGCGATATTTTGGCGGCCGAAGACAGCAAGGCAAAAGTTTTGGAAATGGTTGAAGATGAAATTGAGCAAGTTGTTTTATTTCACACTGCTTCAGAACAAGAAGGGGAATGGAATTTGGAAGAAATTTACGAAGTGGTTAGCACGATTTTTCCAGTGCCGCCGGAAGCGCGCATTAAAATGGACGATCTCCGCCGATGGGCCGGAGACAAAATGCATGACGCGGCCGTCCGGACTCGCATCATTGAATATTTGATGGAACTCGCGCGGAAAGCTTACGAAGATTTGGAAAAGCGCATTGCCGAACAGGCGGCGAAAATAAATCAGGACGGCGTCGCGGTAATGCGGCAGATTGAAAAAGCCATGACACTTCGGGCGATTGATTCACTTTGGGTTGATCATTTAAGCGCGGTTGATTATTTGCGCACCGGCATTGGTCTTCGCGGCTACGGCCAGCATGATCCGCTTGTTGAATATAAAAAAGAAACATACAGAATGTTTCAGGAATTAATACATTTTATAAATAGAGAGGTCGTCTACAATATTTATAAAATCGGCCTGGAAACCAAAACCGCGCCATCGCTCCTGCAGCGCCAGGGCGTAAAATTATCCGCGCCGGCAAAAGAAGGAGATAATAGAAATCAGGCCGCTGATATTAAGTCGAAGCCTCGGACAGCCGAAGGAGAAAAAATCGGGAGAAACGATCCGTGCCCGTGCGGTTCCGGGCAGAAATACAAAAAGTGTTGCGGAAAATAAAAATCCCTCTCCCCTTGAGGGAGGGGGAAAATTGGTTGATAAATTATGAAAAAAGTTCAAACACTTTGCATAGTACGTGAACCGCAGAGAATTTTGCTCGGTATGAAAAAATATGGTTTTGGAGTTGGGAGATGGAATGGTTTTGGTGGGAAGGTGGAAGACGGGGAAAGTGTTTCGGCGGCGGCGGCGCGGGAGCTTTGGGAAGAGGCGGGCATTCGGCCACTGGATTTTGCAGAACTCGGGATAATAGATTTTGAATTTGAAAGTGATCCGAAAATTATTGAAGCACATATTTTTTGCGTTACTAAATTTGAGGGGGAAATTTCTGAAAGCAACGAAATGAAACCGCAGTGGTTTGGTGTTTCCGAAATACCGTTTGGCAAGATGTGGTCTGACGATGAATATTGGATGTCACTTTTTTTAGAGGGGAAAAAATTTAGGGGAAAATTTATTTTTGACAGGCCATCTGACGCGGAGTATAGATCAAAAATTATTGAGAAAAATATTCACGAGGTGGAGGAGTTATAAAAAGTTAAGTATAATTTATGTCAGAAAGATTTAAAAGCCCAGAAATAAATAGCCCAGAAAGAATTTTGTCTCCTGAAGAAATTGAACAGTTGGGAGGAGAAATGGGAGAATATGCAAATGGACTACGGGCAAGGGTTGAGGAAATAAAAATTGAATTAAATGATCCGGCGATTGATGCAAGCCGCGCAGAAACGCTTCGGGCCGAAATGGATGAACTAAAGGAACAAATGGAAGGTCTCGGCGAGTTTGTGTCAGATATTGAACAAGGGCGTTATGAAGAGATTGTAGTAAAACTAGGGCGATAGGACCACTTTACACTTTAATCCATTTGCGCTAAACTCATAAAATATCCACAAGGAGGATAATTTTTTTAATCTATGAACAAAATCAAAAGATTCCTCGCAAACGCGGGAAAAAAGTTATTTACAACCGCCAGAGCTAAAGTTTGGTGGCTTATTATTTTAATTCTAGCCATTACGGTTTTGGCCGGATTTTTGGATTATCCAAAATATTATGACCAAGGAGTAAATTGGCTGAAAAAAACTACAGGCATTGCTTTGCCGGAATTTTATAAATTACCCTTCCGCCTCGGGTTAGATTTACAAGGCGGAACACATTTGATTTACGAAGCGGATACTTCGGCAATTCCGGAGAAAGATCGTAATGACGCGCTTGAAGGCGTGCGCGACGTAATTGAACGCCGAGTGAACGCGTTTGGCGTGGCCGAGCCGGTGGTGCAGACAACTAAGGCGGGCGATAGTTATAGAGTAATTGTGGAATTGGCCGGCGTTAAAGATGTGTCTCAGGCCATCAAAATGATTGGCGAGACGCCGCTTTTGGAATTTAAAGAACAAGCCGCCGCTCCGATTACGGAATTAACCGCCGAACAGAAAAAGGAAATGAATGATTACAATGCCGCGGCAAAAAAGACGGCAAATGAAGTTTTGAAAAAAGCTCGAGCAAGGGGTGCGGATTTCGTCGCTTTAGCCAAAGAATATTCCGCCGATGAAGCGACAAAGAATGTGGGCGGCGATTTGGGTTTTATTACAAAAAATGGCGCGTACGCGGATTTATATGATGACGCGGCAAAACTTAAGGTTGGCGGAGTAAGCGGCTTGATTGAAACCGACGCCGATATCAATATTATAAAATTAGTCGCCACAGAGGATTCAAAAGAAGTGAAGGCCAATCATTTATTGGTTTGTTGGCAGGGAGCGCAAAGTTGCACGGGCACTTTGACCAAAGAAGAAGCTAGGAAAAAAATTGATGAGTTGAAAGCCCAGGCGACAAAAGAAAATTTTGTTGATTTAGTTAAAGAAAATTCCACCGAGCCGGGCGCGAGCGAATCAGGTGGCGATTTGGGATGGTTTGGTAAAGGAATGATGGTTAAACCTTTTGAGGACGCGACTTTCGCCATGAAAGTCGGAGAAATTTCAGATGTGATTGAAACGCAATTTGGATATCATTTAATTTATAAAACAGATGAACGGGCGGTTAAAGAATACCGCGTTTCAAGAATTTTAATTGATAAAAAAACAAAAGAAGAAATTTTGCCGCCGGCTGAAGAATGGGCTTATACCGGACTCACTGGCAAACAGCTTACAAAAGCTCAGGTTCAGTTTGATCCGAATACTAATTCACCGGAAGTCGGTTTGGAATTTAATGATGAAGGAAAAAAATTATTTGGTGAAATTACCGAACGAAACGTCGGCAAGCCGGTCGCGATTTTTTTGGATGGCGAGGCGATTTCCGTCCCAAGGGTAAACGAGGCGATCAAGGAAGGCAAAGCGGTCATCAGCGGAAATTTCACAATTCCGGAAGCAAAACTTTTGGCGCAACGGCTGAACGCCGGCGCTCTTCCTGTGCCGATTAATTTAGTCAGTCAGGAAACAATTGGCGCGGCGCTTGGCCAAGAATCGGTGACTAAAAGTTTAATGGCCGGTTTAATCGGATTTTTAGCCGTAGTTGTCTTTATGATTTTGTATTATCGCTTGCCCGGTTTGCTTTCTGCTCTGGCTTTGGTTTTTTACGCCGTCTTAGTTCTCGCGCTTTTCAAATTAATTCCCGTGACACTGACCTTGGCTGGTATCGCCGGTTTTGTTTTGTCGGTCGGTATGGCGGTGGATGCAAATGTTTTGATTTTTGAAAGGTTAAAAGAAGAATTGCGCTGGGGAAAACCACTGGGTTCAGCGATTGACGAAGCGTTCAGACGAGCGTGGCCTTCAATCCGCGACGGAAATCTTACCACTTTAATTTCTTGTCTGGTTTTGTTCTGGTTTTCCACAAGTATGATTAAAGGTTTTGCTCTGACACTTTCCGTCGGTGTTATTTTGAGCATGCTTTCAGCTCTTTTTATCACGAAGTCATTTTTACGTCTCATTTCGCCGTGGTTTCAGAATAAGAGCACCTGGCTTTTCGGCGTGAAAAGTAAAAATAAATAATAAACGATTAGTTACTTAATTACTACTAGTTACTTAGTTACAACGTGTTGGTTTGAGGTAATTGGGTAACTAGGTAACTAAGTAATTTGAGAATAATGATAAATTAAATAAATATGGTTAACATTATTGGACACAGAAAACTTTGGTTAATAATCGCCGGCTCTTTGGTTGTCGCGTCTATTGTGGCAGTTTCCTTGTGGGGATTAAAGTTTGGCATTGATTTTACCGGAGGATCGCTCCTGGAATTGTCTTTTGAAAATCGGCCGGCTACTTCCGACTTGGCTTCTGACCTCGCAAATTTCGGCGCGGAGAATGTGAGTATCCAGCCAGTGGGCGATCAGGGCATGCTCTTGCGTTTTAAATCGGTTGACGAAGCAAAACATCAGGAAATTTTAAAACATCTTGAAGAAAAGTTCGGTAAAGTGCAGGAGCAACGTTTTGAATCGGTCGGTCCGACGATTGGCAAGGAATTGCGGACTAAAGCGATTTATTCCGTGGCGATTGTTTTAATCTGTATTATTATCTACATCGCCTGGGCTTTCAGAAAAGTATCCAAACCGGTCGCTTCATGGAAATACGGCGTAATCGCCGTGCTGGCTCTTCTTCATGATGTCGGCATTCCGATTGGTCTTTTTGCCGTCCTTGGCCATTTTGCCGGAGTGGAAGCGAACAGCGCTTTTGTGGCGGCAATTTTGACCATTCTCGGTTATTCGGTAAATGACACAATAGTCGTTTTTGATCGTACCAGAGAAAATCTTATTCATGCCGGCGGTGATTATGAAAATTTTGACAAGATTGTGAATGAAAGCGTTAATCAAACATTTGCTCGTTCAATCAATACGACCTTCACTACTTTGCTCGCGCTCGTCGCCGTGTTTTTCTGGGGAGGGGAGTCGGTGAAATATTTTGCCCTGGCTTTGATTGTCGGCATCGGCCTCGGAGCGTATTCGTCAATTTTTATCGCGAGTCCTGCGCTGGTTGTTTGGGAAGAATTGGCTGTTAGAAAACGAAGATAATTTAATATAAGATGAGTTTACTCCAAGCGGCCTGCCACATCGGCGGGTCGCTTTTATTTTTTGGGTAAGGGGTGTGGATAATTTTTCATCTTGCAAAATAATACGGCGTGGTATATACTATCTATTGTAGTAAACATTATGGCAAAAAATAACAACATAAAAATTTTAGGCGATCTGGAGGCGGAAATAATGGAGACGGTCTGGAAAATTGGCCAGGCTTCGGTTCGCGATGTCTTAACAGAGCTCGAAAAAAAAAGAAAAATCGCCTACACGACTGTGATGACGGTCATGTCCAGATTGCATGATAAGGGGGTTTTAAAAAGAAAAATGGACAAGAGCGGGGCGTTTTTATATTTGCCGGTTAAGGATAAAAAATCTTTTCTCGCGCAGGCTTCCGAAAAAATTCTCAAAAATTTTTTTAGGGAATACGGAGATGTCGCCGTGGCGCAATTTGTGGATATTATTGAAACGTCGGACACCAAGCAGTCAGATGAATGGAAAAATAAATTAAGAGATCTCGTAAAATAACATGGAGCGAATTTTCTCGGAAAAATCCAATATTGTTTTTAAACAAATTATTTTCCTGATCATTGCCGCGTCGGGTGCGTTGTTTTTTTTGTTTTTTGAAATTTATCAAAAGGCGTATCTCTATGCCGGCGTTTTAATTCATAAAATAAAGACGGCTTGCGGGTGTACGGAGATGTCTCAATTAATCGCGATGCACCCATGGATTTTCGGCGCGCTCGCAATTTTAAGTTTGGCTGTCTTTGCCTTCTTGATTTATTCCGTTTATAAATTAGTGAGATCTATAATCCAGACTAGAAAATTTTCAGCCAAGTATCTTATTAACAAAAAATCAAAGCATTCCTCAAAGGTAGAAAGGGCCATTTTAAATCTTAATCTGGATAAGGGCAGAATAGTGGAAATTAGGGGATCGAGGCTGGTGGTATTTTGTTTTGGTTTATGGAGACCAAAGACGTGCATTTCCAGCGGCTTGGTAAAAATTTTGCGCAAGGATGAATTGGAGGCGGTATTGCTGCATGAACATCATCACGCAATTTCACGGGAGCCGATGAAATTATTTATAATAAAATATTCCCAAAATATTTTATTTTTCCTGCCGGGATTTAAAACACTTATAAAAAAGTATTTTACTTTTTCCGAGTTAGCCGCTGACGAGTTGGCAACAGACAATTTTAAAAGCAGATCAAAATTATCCAGGGCGATTTTTAAAATATCGGAAAGAGAGGAAAAGCAATTATTCCGGGAGAGTTTATCATTATCATTTTTCAGTTCTGTAATTTCGGAAAGAGTAAACAGATTGTCGGACGATTCTTATATGCCGAAGTTTAAATTATGGAGGAAGAGATTTATTTTGGGATTATGTTCCGTGACCTTAGCGCTTTTAACGATGTTCGTTTTTTTGTCGGACAGCTCTAAGGCATTTGCAATGCACAACAACGGCAGTTGTGTTTCCGGAGTAAAGCAAAATCAAGGCGAAAGTTTAGCTTGCAATTTAGATGAAGGTGAGCAGGTCTGTGCCGAAGGTAGCCATGCCCACAAAGAGGCGAGTGGGTGCGAGGTGAATTAAGGGGTTGTGGATAACTAATATTTGACAGATTAAAGAGAACCTACTACAATATATAGTAGGTTTTTGAATTGGCATTTTTATAATAATTAAATTAGTTAAATTATGAATAAAATAACGATTCCTATTAAAGGAATGCATTGCCGGTCATGTGAAATATTGGTGGAAAAAAATTTAAAAAACATTCGCGGTATTAATAGGGCGGAGGTAAATTATAAGGCGGGAAAGGCGGATATTTTTTATAATAATAGTTTACCCGCGGGTGAATCTATTAAGAAAGCCATAAAAGACGCCGGATATGATGTTGGGTATAAAGAAAAAGCGTCTTGGTTTTCAAAAGATAAAAGTGATTATATAAATTTGTTAAAAGGGGCGGGAATATTATTTCTTGTGTATTCTATCGCTAAATGGCTGGGGCTGTTTAGTTTCGGAATAGATACGGATAGCACAAATATCTTAATAGTTTTGGTTGTCGGTTTGGTGGCGGGGATTTCTACCTGCATGGCTTTGGTTGGAGGTTTGGTTTTAAGTTTATCCGCCAGGCACGCAGAGAAACATCCCGAAATATCCGCTAAGCAAAAATTTGTGCCGCATTTATATTTTAATTTGGGAAGAATAATCGGCTTCGGCATATTGGGCGGCGTAATCGGAATGCTTGGGTCAGTGGTGAGACCATCGATTGGCACTTTGGGGTTTATGACAATAGCCGTCGGCGGAGTGATGATATTTTTGGGATTGAAGTTGGTTGAAATATTTCCCGCCCTAAAAGATAAAACAATTTCTTTACCCAAGAGCATCGCTAATTTTTTTGGATTAAATAAAGAGCAAAAGGAATACAGCCATAAGGGTTCTTTTATAACGGGCGTGCTAACTTTTTTTCTGCCGTGCGGTTTTACTCAGGCTATGCAATTGTACGCAGTCTCTACCGGAAGTTTTTCGCGGGGTTTTTTAGTGATGAGTTTATTCGCCTTGGGAACGGCGCCGGGACTTTTGGGAATCGGCGGGCTGGCATCGGTATTTAAAGGCAAGAAAGCCAAAATATTTTTCGCGGCAACCGGTCTGGCAGTAATTTTGCTTGGTTGGTTTAATATTGCAAATGGCAGCCAGCTCGTTTTTGGGGGAAAGGCAAACGGCGCTACCTCTTCCGGAGCCGATTTGTCAGGAGTTCAGGAAGTAAGGATGACTCAAGGGGGATCCGGATATTCACCCAATGAATTTACAATTGAAAAAGGGAAAAAAGTTAAATGGATTATAAACTCTACCAACCAATTCAGTTGCGCCAGTTCGCTTGTAATGCCGAAGTATGGAATAAATGAATATCTCAAAAAGGGTGAAAATATAATTGAGTTTACGCCGACCGAAGTCGGACAAATTCCTTTTTCTTGTTCAATGGGAATGTATCGGGGTGTGTTTAATGTTGTTGAATCCGGCAGTTCCTCGGTGAATTCCGCCGCCAAACAAAATGTGGCGGCCCTGCCGAGCGGCGGAGGATGCGGTGCTGGCGGGGGAGGTTGCGGATGCGGGGGAGGAGCGCCGAAAAAAAGTTTAGATTCGTCTCCAACCGCAGCAATAGATTCAAACAGCGAGCAGGTAATTAAAACTCAATACACCTTATCCGAAGATATTGTACCCAATCGATTTGTCGTTAGAAGGGGAGTTCCGGTCCGATTCGAAATTGATGTAAAGGAAAACGGGCAGGGTTGCATGAGTTCGATCATGGTTCCGGATTTGTATAATAATCCGCAATATTTGCAAGGAGGAACAAAAATAGTTATGGCTTTCACGCCGGATAGGGAAGGCGATTATGACATCACCTGCGCCATGGGGGTGCCGAGGGGTGTTATCACGGTTACTAATTAATAAAAATAAATAATTTTATGATAACTAAATTTCAAATTACAAACATAACTTGCGATGCCTGCATAAAATTAAGTAAAGATGTTTTAAAAAATTTGCCCAGCGTGAAAAAGGTAGAGATTGACAATACCGGATTAGCAACAATTGAACCCGGCGACAATCTTTCCTGGGAAGAAATAAAAAATACTTTAGCTAAAATTGATAAAAATGCGTTTTTAATTTAATTAATAATTTTTTATGTACTCAAAATTAAATTTTAAAATTTATGGAGCGGCTAATTCCGGCGATCTGGATTTAATTGAAGATAATTTAAAATCCCAGGAGGGGATAAGAGCGGTAAAACTTTTCCCGGCCAAAGGGCATACTGAAATTAAAATGGAAATTGATGCCGCCAAAATTACAAAAGATCAGGTTTTTGATATTATAAAAATTAGTGGAGATTTGAGAATAGTAGAGCAAGAGGGAATAAAATCAAAGATAAACGCGGAGGCGCAAAAAATGGATATTTCGTTGCCGACTGGATCTCCCGGCTGGTTTGAAAATTTTTTGTCGAAAAATCCCTCAAAGGCATTTTTTGTCCTCGGGTTATTGGTCAGTATTTTTATAATGTCTTTGATCGCGAATATTTTATTCGGATTTATTTGGTTTAAATCTAGGGAGGTTCAAGCTTCGGGACCGGGGAATTTAGTTCAAAATAATCCCGCGCCCGCGCCACAAGCTCCTTCTCCCGGTCCGGAAGCTCCGGCAGTCGGTCAAATCCAAGATTTTAGCATCACTAAAAATGATCACGTACGCGGAAATTTCGACGCACCCATCACCCTGGTGGAATATTCTGACTTTGAATGTCCATACTGCGGGAAACATTTTCCGACTTTAAACAAAATTTTGAACGACTATAAGGGACAAGTTCGTCTCGTGTATAAACATTTTCCTTTGAGTTTCCATCAAAATTCCGAGAAGGCGGCCGAAGCATCCGAATGCGCGAGCGAGCAAGGGAAGTTTTGGGAATATCATGATAAATTATTTGAAAATCAGTCTGGCGGCTACAGTATTGCCAATTTCAAACAATGGGCAAACGATTTAAATTTGGATACTTCTAAATTTAATGATTGTTTGGATTCCGGCAAGTTTGCGAGTAAAGTGCAGGCCGACTTAGCGGACGGCCAAAATAGGGGCGTAGGGGGAACGCCGGCGACTTTTGTTAACGGGCAATTGGTTTCCGGTGCCGTGCCTTACGAATCGTTTAAAAATGTAATTGATCAAATTTTAAATAATAATTAAAGATAATATATGGATAGAAAAATAAAGTTGAAAATCATCGGGATGCATTGCGGTTCTTGCGAAAAAATTATTGAAATGGAGCTCCGAGATATTCCCGGGTTGAAGTCGGCTAAAATAAATTTTCAATCCGGAGAAGGGGAAGTGATTGTCAGCGAAGAAGTGAGCGATGAGCAGATTATTAAAGCCGTAGAGAAGGCCGGCTATAGCGTAAATATAATTGGTAATGTAAATATCGGCGCGGACGGCGGTAGTTTAATCCATGAAAAAAAAGATCATGATATTGTTTTTGAGAAAAATAATATAGAGAACATGGAAAATAGCCAGAAAAAAATAGAGTTGAGTGATGGGCGGGCTAATTTTGCAGTGGGCGGCATGCATTGTGTGTCTTGCGCAAAAGTAATTGAGAGAAGTTTACGCAAGGTTTCCGGCGTAAAAGAAGTTAATGTTAATTTTACCGCCGAAAAGGCCAGAGTAATATTTGATTCTTCAAAAGCAACTTTGAATGATTTGATTACCGCCGTTAAATCGGCCGGTTATAAAGCTGTGCCCGTTGATAACTCCGACCTCGAAGCAGAAAGAAAAAGAAAAGAAATGGAAATTAAAAGTTACCGGGTAAAATTTTTAGTTTCGCTTGCGTTGAGTTTGCCGATGCTGTATTTTATGCTTTTTGATTTTTTTGGATTTATGCCGTTCAGAGCGGCGTTATTGGCTTATGTCGGTATAATCTCTTTGGTGCTGACTCTGCCGGTGCAATTTATAATCGGCGCAGGTTTTTATAAAGGCATGTGGAGCAGTTTGAAAATGAAAACATTCAACATGGACAGTTTGATTGCGATTGGCACAAGCACGGCGTTTTTTTACAGTCTGGCGCAATTTTTAAGTTATGCAATTAGAAATGGATCAGTTGTTGGATTGAACGGCGCCAAAATTCCTGAATTATATTTTGAAACCGCCGCCTTTCTAATCACTTTCGTCATTTTGGGCAAATGGTTGGAAACCAAAGCTAAGGGCCGCACCTCGGAAGCGATTAAAAAATTAATGGGTTTACAACCCAAAACTGCCCGAGTATTAAAAGGTGGCGAGGCAATCGATATTCCTATTGAACAAGTTAAAAAGGGTGACATCGTGCTCGTGCGTCCGGGAGAAAAAATTCCGGTTGATGGAGTTTTAACAAAAGGAAAGTCAGCAGTAGATGAGTCCATGATTACCGGAGAAAGCATTCCGGTTGAAAAAAATATTGGTGATAAAATTATTGGCGCAACAATTAATAAACACGGTAGTTTTGAATTTGAAGCGACAAAGGTTGGTGATGAAACAGCCTTGGCGCAAATCATCCGTTTGATTGAAGAAGCCCAGGGGTCAAAGGCGCCGATTCAAGCCATGGCGGATAAAATTTCCGCTTGGTTTGTGCCGACAGTTTTAGTGTTGGCCGCCGCGACTTTTGTAGTTTGGTTTTTATTAATGGGCGCCAGCCTTTCCTTTGCCTTGATGGCCTTTACATCAGTGATAGTAATCGCTTGTCCATGCGCCCTGGGTCTTGCGACGCCCACCGCCATTATGGTTGGCACCGGTAAGGGAGCAGAGTATGGAGTTTTGATTAAAGGGGGCGAGCCGCTTGAGGCGGCAAATAAAATTGATACGATTGTTTTTGATAAAACCGGTACTCTGACCAAAGGCCAGCCGGAGGTGACCGATATTATTGGCGCCGGATTAAGCGATGAAGATGAAATTATTAGAATCACCGCCAGCTTGGAAAAATTATCCGAGCATCCTTTGGCTGAAGCAATTGTTAAGTATGCCGAAGAAGAAAAGATACAGCTTTCCGAAGCTGCGGAATTTAAAGCGATTCCTGGGCATGGGGTGGAAGGGGAAATAGCCGGTCAAAAATATTATTTTGGTAATCGTAAATTGGTTGCCGACGTTCTTGGCCTGGGAATGGATCTTATTGAAAAAAAACTTCGCAGGCTTGAAGAAGGCGGGAAGACGGCAATGATTTTATCTTCAGAAAAAGAAATTTTAGGATTGGTGGCCGTAGCGGATACTATTAAAGAAAATACTGTTGAAGCCGTGAGTAAATTGCAAAAAAAAGGTATTCGGGTGTTTATGATTACCGGTGATAATCAAAGAACAGCCGAAGCAATTGCTAAGCAAGTAGGCATTACCAATGTGCTGGCTGAAGTTTTGCCGGAAGATAAGGCCAACGAGGTGAGAAAACTTCAGGGCGCCGGCGCCAAGGTGGCTATGGTCGGAGACGGAATTAACGACGCTCCGGCCTTGGCTCAAGCTGATTTAGGAATTGCCATGGGTGGCGGCACTGATGTGGCTATGGAAACGGGCGGAATTGTAATTATTAAAAATGACTTAAGAGATGTCTTAACCGCCATCAAACTTAGCCGAGATTCCATGGGGAAAATAAAACAAAATATGTTTTTCGCCTTATTTTACAATGTCATTGGTATTCCAATTGCAGCGAGGGTATTTGCCGGCCTGGGTCTTGTTTTAAAACCCGAATTGGCGGGACTTGCCATGGCTTTCAGTTCCATTTCCGTAGTATCTAATTCTCTGTTGCTCAAATATTTTAATCCACAAAAAAGAAATTATATTTCCATGATTGCCCCATTTATTTTGGCTATATTGTTTGCTTTGGTGTTTATTGAATTCGGTAAAATCAGCTCTGGTATGGCCGTCGTGGAGGATATGAAATAAAGGGCGTAAAACCCCCCCCGATATCTGCGCTCGCCTCACTCCGCCTTGGCGGGGTCTCACTCGTTTGATAATACTTCGTGTTATCTTCACTCGCTCGGAAAAACAAAAGGATTTGCTCTTCCCTCACTCGCTTGATAATAAAAATTTTATGCGACATGACAAAAAACGGGATAATTCCACTTTATGGATAATTGGCATTACGGTTATTTTAACCGCGCTGGTTATAGTTGGTTTATCTAAAAATAAACAACAGAGCAGTGGCGTGTCAGAACCAAGCCAGCTGCAGGTTTCGGAGGAAAATTATGATTTTGGCACGATTTCCATGGCTAACGGCAAAGTAAGAAAAGTTTTTACTTTTAAAAATAACACGGCTCAAACTATTGTAGCCGAGAAATTGTATACCTCTTGCATGTGCACCGAGGCCTCGTTTATAAAAAATGGCCAAAGTTTTGGTCCTTTCAGCATGCCCGCGCACGGTTTCATTCCAGAAATAAATGAAAATATAGATGCCGGACAAGAAGCGCAGATTGAAGTGGTATTTGACCCGGCGGCTCATGGGCCGGCTGGCGTTGGTCCGATTGAGCGCCAAGCTACACTGGAAACAAGCGACGGCCAGCTGGTATTTAAATTTAAGGCTCAGGTTACGCCTTGAGAGTTATTTTATTTGCGATTTGTTTATGAAAAATAAAAGACTATATATAATTTTGGGAATACTTGTCGCGGCGATTGGCTCTTTGCTGTTTTTAAAATCCAGTACCGGTTCCGCGAAAATAATTTGGGATATCTCTGGGGGCGGGACAATATTATTTCCTTTGGTTTCCGTATCGGCCCTGATAGACAGCATAAATCCTTGCGCTTTTTCCATCCTGCTTTTAACGATTGCGTTTTTGTTTAGTCTCGGCGCGATGAGGGCAGGAATAATTAAAATCGGCGCGGCTTATATCTTTGGTATTTTTTTGGCATATTTATTGATTGGTTTGGGGATATTGGGTACATTACATATTTTTAACACGCCGCATTTTATGGGAAAATTGGGGGCGTTTATTTTGATTGCGATGGGCGTGATAAATTTACTCAATGAATTTATACCCAAATTTCCCATCAAATTACAAATTCCCCGCTTCGCGCATGGTAAGATGGCCGATTTAATGAAAAAGAGCTCGCTTCCGACTGTATTTTTTTTGGGAATGCTGGTTGGATTATGCGAATTTCCTTGCACGGGCGGCCCTTATCTTATGGTTTTGGGATTATTACGAGATGGCGCGACTTATGTGAAAGGATTATTCTACTTAATTTGGTATAACCTTTTATTTATCCTTCCGCTCGCCGCAGTGCTCTTCGTCGCGAGTGATAGATCAGTTTTGGAAAAATTGCAGGAATGGAAAAAAAATAATTTAAACAAAACACGTCTGGTTGGCGGTCTAATTATGATTGTCTTGGGCGTGCTAATTTTTTTAATGTAAAAATTTATGGCTGAAGTCAAAGACTACCAAGATTTAATGAAAAAAATAAACGATATAAAAAAAGAAGGAAAGATTGATTTATCTGTTGATGAGGATTTAAGTATTGCGATAATGAATTTAGTCAGCCTGGAAGAACATTTTTTCTTTACCGCAGAAAAAACCGGCAAGGAAGAATACTATAAATTTTTGGAGACGATTAGAGAAATGAGAAAAGAATTTTTAGGCATGATGATAAAACAATATGAAGGAGAGGTTTGGTGCATATCAAAGCATTTGCTGGCCGCTTCCATGAGATTAATGGAGGTGGGAACTAAAATGCAATCTCACGGGCAACCGGATTTGTCTAAAAATATGTTTCATAAATCTTACGAACTTTTTAAATTGTTTTTTTCTTTGAGGCTTAATCTTATACGGTTGCCGGAAATTAAAAAAGAAGATGTTCAAAAAATTGATTTAGATAAACCATGGACCAAAGAGGAAATTTTAAATAAATTACTTGATTGTTGTAAAGAATAAATTACATTGTTGACAGATAATTTTTGTGATTCCGTATTTTAATTTTTTTATTGTCGCGGTAGGCCCCATGCGCTTGCATACGTGGGGATTTTTTGTCGGGCTTGGTATTGTTTGTGTTTTGTGGATAGCGTATGCCAGGGCGCGACGGTTTGGACTCAGCACAAGCAGGCTCATTGATTGGAGCGTCTGGGCAATTGTCGCGGCCTTTATTAGTGCGCGGATAGCGCACGTTTTTTTGTATGACTGGCCTTCTTTTGCGGAACATCCGATCGCCATCTTTAAAATTTGGCAAGGCGGATTGTCGTCCTTCGGCGGATTTTTAGGCGCGGCCGTTGCGTCTTTAATTTATGCGCGTGTTAAAAAAATAAATTTTTGGCAATATGCCGACGTTGTTATGTACGGCTTTCCTTTGGGACTTGGCATTGGTCGCCTTGGGTGTTTCATAAATCATCTGCATGTTGGCATTCGCTCATCTTCATTTTTGGCAGTCGCTTTCCCGGACGGTCCCAGGCTTGACATGGGTTTGGTTGAATCACTTTTCGGTTTTGCCTTATTTGCGGTCTATGTATTTTTAGAACGCAAGAGGCCGCAGAAGAATGCGTATCTTCCGATAACAATGGTTATTTATGGTATTGCGCGTTTTTTTATTGATTTTGGCCGCGCAACTGATATCCCAAATCCCGACGTCCGTTTCATTGGCTTAACGCTGGCTCAATTTGGGAGTATACTATTAGTAATAGGCGGCGTGATAATTTGGCGGCATCTTTTTACTAAAAAGGCAGCTCGTTTGAATATCAATTAATGTAATTTATAATTAACCCACAATCATATGGGCAAATTATCGATCGGCAAATATGCTGGTCTCTGCGTCTTGGGCGGAGAGATCGCGTATACGGCGTGTCTTTTTTACGGCACCATGCTCACGGGCAAGGTGGCCGAACTTCATCACGCCATCTTTGAACTCCTTCCGGGGTTCACCTGGCTCGGCATCGGGAGTTTCCTGGCCGGCGCGCTGACTATCGCAGTTTGGTCCGGGTTGGGTGGCGCCTATATTGCTTGGATGCATAATGCAAGTATCAAGGAGCAGGCAAAGTAGCTGAAATCAAAATATAATTTAGGGCCGAAGAAAAAGGGGGATTTGGGATTTGTCGGTTCGCCAAATATTAATGTATGACAAATACAAAAATTTTTAGTTTTTGATTATTTATTATTATGAAGCAGAAAATTTTTCAGGCCGATGCCGCGAATCACGAACACCGTGCCGGAGAACACGAGGCAGGGCACGGCCATGAAAAGATGTCTCACGGGATGTCCCACAAAAATATGCCGAAAGAACATGAGGGGCATGAAAAGCATGCGGGCCACAGTTTAAAAATGTTCGCGAATAAATTTTGGGTTAGTTTAATTTTAACTATTCCGATTCTCCTTTATTCAGAATTGCCCCAAATTTTTTTTAACTGGCAAGCCCCGGCGTTTTTTGGTTCGTCGTACGTGCCGCTTATTTTAAGTTCGGTTATATTTTTCTACGGTGGATGGATTTTTATAAAAGGAGCGCGGCAGGAAATTGAAGAAAAGATTCCGGGCATGATGGCTCTCATCTCCTTGGCTATTTCCGCCGCTTATTTATACAGCGTTTTCACAACATTCACAGAGGGTCATACTCTTTTTTGGGAACTTGCTACTTTAATTACCATCATGCTTCTTGGCCATTGGCTCGAAATGCGGGCGGTAGCGGGAGCGTCGGGAGCCCTGAAGGCGCTGGCAAAACTTCTACCCGATACGGCAGAAGTCGTAAGGGGAGAAAAAACGGAAATCATTTCTTTGATGGAGTTGAAAATTGGAAATATTGTTTTAGTAAAACCGGGCGGCAAAATTCCGGCGGATGGAAATATTGTGGAAGGTAGGTCGGATGTTGACGAAGCGCTTATCACCGGCGAGTCAAGGCCGGTCGCCAAAATTTCAGGAGATGAGGTAATTGCCGGTTCTATAAACGGCGACGGTAGTTTGAAA
>JACRNW010000005.1 GCA_016214745.1 Candidatus Falkowiibacteriota bacterium
TCAGGCGACGCAGCCTGCCCGCCTGCTTGCGAAGCTTGCGGCGGGGCTGTTTTTGCTTCTTCATCTTTTTGGTTTTGCTGTTCGTCAGTCATAATTATATATCACACGGATGACGCGGATTATTATGCGGATGTCGCGGATCACGCTGATGCGATATTTCTATCCGCGTGATTTGCGTCATTTGCGTATAATCTGCGTATCTGTGTTATAGTTATCTAACCAATTCTTTTACAAAATTAATGACGCTTAAATTTTTTTCATAATCCATTCTCATCGGGCCGAGGATGCCGAAAAAACCATCCGAGCCAAACGGCGTGGCCACAAAACTGCATTGGTTGCCAAAAGGATTATTGCTGCCAATTAAAATATGTTCTTGGCGGCTGACCAAATCAATAATCTGTGGCAACACTTGTTCTGATTTATCCAAAATCTGCGAAACCGAAGTGACGGACACCCGATCAACAAATTCCGGCTTGGCAAATAAATTGGACAGGCCGGTAAAATAAAGATTGTTGGGGTTAAAAGCGACAATCACCGCCTCGGTGGCAAACTCCGCGATTTTCTGCGCCAAATTTTTCACTATTTCCACGCCCAGTTCCCGCTGCGCTCCGGCTCCGCCGACCGCGAACATTAAAATCGGCGGCCCGTTTGTTTTTGGCGGCGGCCATTTTGTTCCCAGATGCTCGTCAATCGTCAGCGCGTATTTTGAAGTATAAATCTTTTTTGGATCAAGATGCGTAAGCCGTATTCCTAAATCATGACGTAAATTTCCAAGATATCTGCCGCCGGTATTTTCTTCGGGCAAAGGAAAACCCGTTAAAAAAATATTTTCCGCTCGGACGCCATAGCATTTCAATCTTTCAACTACCCGGTAATTGGGGGCAAAATATTTTATTTTGCTCTGCGTGGAATTTTTTTCTTGTTTAAAGTATGAATCAATTGTTTGCCCCATTCTCTTTTTTTAATTAAAGCCGACGTTTGTTCAATCTGCACGCTCGGATCGGAAAGATCACGCTTGGGATAAAAAGAAGGAATCTCCTGTAGTTTATCGTAAATATTAAAAGCCGCTTCACCAACCACGGGAATACGCTTGAAACGCGACATAAATTCATAAAACTTTTTGCTTTCCCGCCAAGTCTTTCTGTCCGAACGCGGCATGCCGGCGTAATTTGAAGCGTTAATTATTTTTCCGCCGTAAGCAATTTTTTTCAAAGGAAAAGCGGCCCGCTGATGTCCGTACCCCATATCCACGGAAACAACCCAGGCCTTTGGGTAACCGTGGTTGTGGTTGTTATGGTTATGCTGAATATAATTTTTATTAGTCATCTTTCGGCAATTATTATCTAAAATCTTCGTACGATTTATTCACTGGTTTTTTAAAAATCCATTCACCGAAAAAATTTATAATATATTTGACCGCCAACCGCACTCCTCCCTCGCCCCGAAAACGGCGCGGCGAAGAATAAACAAACAGACTGTTGGTAAAATCTATTTTCCCGATTTTTGCTATCCGCCGAGTAAGATTTGTGTCTTCGCCAAAAAAATCTATTTCCGTGTTAAAGCCGTTCACAGCCACGAGAGCCTCTTTTCTTACGGCAAAATTTCCTCCTAAAAGCATTATACCGCCTTGGCGCAAAATATATTTCCAAATAAATTCACCGGTCGGCATAATAATATAATTATAAAACCACTCAAGGCCGCGCGCCCACCAAGAAATCGCTTCAAAGTGATATGGCCCGGAAACGCCGACTAGTTTTGGATTTGATTTAAATTTAGAAACGGCAATTTTAAACCAATCCTCCGGAATAAGCGTGTCCGCGTCAAAAAAAACTAAAATGTCGCCCGTCGCGGATAGAAATCCTGCCTGCCTGGCTTTTGTAATCCCCTTTTTTGATTCGTTCACGACTTTCACGCCCGTAAAACTTCTGGCAATTTCTTCCGTTCGGTCGGTTGAGGCGTTGTTCACGACAATAACTTCATAACTTTCCGGAAGTTTGGCGGAAAAAATTGATTTTAAACATCGCGGCAATAACTTTTCTTCGTTGTAAGCGGGAATGATAATTGATATTTTCATATCATGCGGATTTTTATAATAAATTTTGATATATTTCGCGTAATTTTTTTCCAATATTTTTTAAATCATGCGATTCAGCCATTTTTTCCGCCGCCGCGCCTAATCTTTCCCGCAGTCCGACGTCTTCCATAAGTTGCTCCAGTTTACGGGCAAACTCTTCGTCACTTTTAGCTATCAAACAATTCTCTCCGTCAAAAAGCCATCCTCTGTAGGCCGGTAAATCTCTCACTAAAATCGGCAACCCGGCTGAAGCGGCTTCCAAAATAACCATTCCTTGATTTTCTTCGTACGACGGAAAAACAAAAATATCTCCGTTCCGGTAAATTTCCAATATGTCCGGCACAAAACCCTTAAATTCCAAATTTGAAGGTAAATTTTTTGGCAGCCGTTTGTACAAAAATGATTTAAAAATTTTTCCGCACCAAAAAAATCTATTGTTCGGAAATTTTTCGGCCAAACCGATAAAACTTTTTATGCCCTTTCTCGGAATCGCGTTCCCAACATTGAAAACTATTAATTCTTCCCTGGATTTATGATAATTTCTCTTTTCTGTTTCTTTGAATTTTAAAAAATCAACGCCGCAAGAAACAACTTCAATTCTTTTTTTCAGGGGGTAACCAAGCAATAAATTTTTTGTGTATTCGGTCGGCGCGATAACAATATCTGCCTTGTTGTACGCAAAACGGTAATAACGCCGCGCCAGCGGCATCAAAAAATTACTAATCCGCCAAACGCCCGTAAAATCTTCGGCCGTGGCATGAGCTGACATAACAATTTTAACGCCCCTTCGCCTCGCGCTCCTCGCGGCCAAAAGTGATTTTAAAAACGGTATGTTAATGTGCAAAATATCATAATCTTCTTTCAAATTTTCCGTGACAAGAACCCCGTTTAATCGCAAAGCTTTCAGAAAATTTTTAAAAGATGATAAAAAACCTGTTCCCGCGTTCTTATAAAAATAGCCGTTTAAAAATTTGGAGAATTCAAGGTATAAGCAAACCTTCATATCTAATTATAGCATTTTAAATCTACAAGAGAAATGAGAAAAATATCAATCCCGCGCCGGCCAAAATAATACGGTAAACTCCGAAAATAATAAACGAGTGATTTTTGATAAACTTTAAGAAAAATCTAATCGCAAATAGGGCCGTAACAAAAGAAAAAATAAAACCGACGGCAAGAAGCCAAAATTCGCCCGAAGAAAACCTGCCGCCGCTTGAGATAAGATCAAGTCCCGTAGCCGCGGCCATGGTCGGCACGGCGAGCAAAAAAGAAAACTCAACAATAGTTTTTCTTTTAAGACCAAGAATTAAGCCGCCGATAATCGTCGCCGCCGCCCGTGAAACTCCGGGAATCATAGCCACTGACTGAAAAAGGCCGATGACCACGGCTTGGCGCCATGATATTTTTTCTATCTCTTCCGCCGCGCCCTGTTTTTCGCGATAAAATATTTCAAAAATAATCAAAAAAACGCCGCCCAAAAACAGTGCCCACAAAACCACCTGCTCACTTCCGAGCAAAAATTGTTTAATAACTTTGTAAAAAATTAATCCGAGTATTGCCGTCGGCAAAAAGGCGACGATTACCTTTTTTAGAATTTCAAACTTTACAAAAAAAGATCGGAAATATTGAACGACCACGGCTAAAATCGCTCCGAGCTGGATTCCAATTTCAAAACTTTTCAAAAAATCCGTTGAAGCGAGACGTAAAACTTTTGAAACCAAAATCAGGTGGCCGGTGGAGGAAATCGGCAGAAACTCGGTAACGCCCTCCACTATTCCCAAAATTATCGCGTGGAAAAAATTCATACTTTAATAATGGTAACTTTTACCCTGCGCGATTGCCGCGGCTCGGTAGATTTGTTCCAAAAGCACCACCCGGGCCAATTCATGCGGCAAAGTCATTTTGGAAAGGGAAATTTTGGTAAAACTTCTTTTCGCAAAATTATCATCAAAACCCAGCGCTCCGCCGATGACAAAAACCACTCGTCGCGCTTCCCGGCTGAAAAAATCGGAAAATTCCGGCGAGGTGAACTGTTTGCCCCCTTCATCAAGAATAATGAGTTCACTGTCGGAATATTTAGCCATGGCTCCGAGCAACCGCTCCCCTTCTTTTTGTTTTGCTTTTTCTTTATCCGATTCCCGCCGAAACGGTTCCGCGGTTACCTCTTCAACTATAATCTTGGCGTAAGGTTTTAACCGCGCCAAATATTCCCCGGCGGCAGCGCGCCAGTGTTTCTCTTTGATTTTTCCTACAGCTAAAATAACAACATTAAACATAAAAACCTTCTCTGGTCTTCTCGGACGACTGATTAATCTAAAACCCGCCTCGCGGGACGGGATTTTATTTCTTAAAAAGTTAAACTATCAACCACTCTTTGGAAAACTGCTTCTTCTTCGGACGTGCTATTAATTTTTGTGTAAACAATTCTGTAAGTTTTTCCGTCCTTTTGAAAATGATAAGCAATTACTTTCTGATTTTCCACCATTTCATTCGTGCGCACACCTTCATACTTTGTCGCGGAAATTCCGCCGACCGTGACCGCGGAAGAAGTTAAATCGGAAACATTCCTGGCCAACTCGTCCATGCTTCTCTCGGAAACCTCAATTACAATTCGGCCGAGATATCCCGTGCCAAAACCAGGCAATGGATTTGGATCAGTTACAAATAAATCAAAAACTCCGGGCATGGCCTCGCTGATTTCTCTCTCTATAAAATGCTGCCAATACCATCCGTCCGGCCGGACAATTTTGTAACCGACTGATTTATTGACATATTCAACAAATTCCACTCCGCCTGCTTCCTTCTCTCCAACTACTTCCTCTTCCCCTGACGGCTCAACTAATTCTACGACTGAACCGTTAACATTCGCCGTGATAACCTGATTTACATTTTTATTTTCGTTTTCCGCCGCCGGCGTTTCTTTTTTTTCGCCGCAACCCGCGCCTGCTAAAACCAAAGCCCCGGCCAAAAGCGCAAACAATAATTTTTTAGACATAGAGCGTTTGTTAATTGTGAATTGTAAATTGTAAATGTTATTTATTATTTAGTTAACGCATTCAAATCTTCATAATTCATTTCATTGATGTCCGCTTTCAACTTATTCAGCTCTTCTTCGGTTACGCCCGGTTCCACGCCGGCCGGTTTGGCCGCTTCGTTTGTGATTTCATTTACATTTGCGTTCGTGTTAGTTTTGGTCTCGCGCGGCGCAGCGCATCCGGCTCCAAGTAAAATCAACCCACCAACCAAAATTAAGCTAAAAATTATTTGCTTTTTCATATTATTTCGAAGTAATCAGATTAAACGCGTTCTCCAATTGAATGTGCGCATTAATTAAATTCAATCTCGCCTGCCTCAAATATTCATTACCCTCGGCAAACATAATCAAGGGCGTTCCGGGCAAAACAACTTTTTTATAAACGCCCTCGGCTGTTTTAATTTTATTTTTCGCGACGTCAATTTCTGATTTGGCAACGTCCAGTTTCGCCATAATTTCCGCGTTGTCAGACATCTTTTCCGCCGCGGCGCGTAATTTCACTTCATAACCCGCCGTCTTATCGGCGATTTCGTTTCCAAGATAAACCCACATCGCCCCGGTATTTCTCGCCACATCAGCTAAAAGTTCAACGTAAGATCCGATCATTTTCAAAAAGACCACGCCCACTTCAGCTCTTGTTTTGATATTTAGAACGTCTTGCCTCAAAGTCGCGATCTTCGCCAAATTTTTATTGACGTCAGTTTCAATGTTGGCCTTAATATCCGCCGGCACGCCGCTTTCTTTGGCTTCTAAATTTTTCCAGTTGAGCCACGCTTCGGCCTCATTTAACGCCGCGTCCAAAACCGTCTTAGCCGTGTCAATAACTTTTTTATCATTCTCCGGAGTTTTGTCGGCCGCATAATCGAGCTGGGCTTGTTTGTAAGCCGCATCAGCTTCAATGCGGGCGCTCTGGGCACTCCGCCATTCCTGTTTTGCCTCTCCGCTCGTTATCGCGCTTGCCGCTCCGACTTGGAACAAAAGCGAGGCAACAACCGCGGCAACTATCCACGATTTTTTCATAGAGATCGTTTTGATTAATTTTAAAAATTTCCTTTTATAATTAATAAATTTTATTCTCTTATCATAGCAAAAATCGCTTAAAATATCAAGGAAATTCTGGGAGGCGGACAAATAAAAAAAGCCGACTTAACGGCTTTCTTTATTTCAAAAAATTTTACGCTTTTGAAACATTCACTGCTCTTGGACCTTTTTCTGACTGCTCAACTTCAAAAGTCACAGCATCGCCAGATTTCAATTGTCCAAATTCAACGCCCTGAAGGCTTGTGGCATGGAAAAAAACGTCTTTGGACCCGTCTTCTGGGGTGATAAAACCAAAGTTCTTTTCCACAATTAAGCTTTTAATCGTTCCATTCATAAGATGACAATATGCAAAGTTAATAAAAATCTTTTGTAGAAATTCGACGATATTTCTACTAATTATTTAATAATATAAGTATGCCTTAAACCAAGAAAAAAGTCAAATCAAGCCGGTTACTTTCTATTTCGCGCTAAAGATTTCCCCGCCGCGCGCCCCGTGGCCCAGGCTGCTTGAAGATTAAATCCGCCGGTGAAACCGTCAATATTTAAAATCTCTCCGGCGAAATAAAGTCCGGGATAAATTTTTGATTCCATGGTGTGCGGATTAACTTCAGACAATTCCACTCCTCCGGCCGTGACCAGTTCTTCTCCCGCTCCGGGCGAAACGGCATGTAACGGCAAAAACTTAAGCCACTGCGCCGCTTTTTCCATTTCCGGCTTGCTGACTTCGGCATTATTTTTTAAAGAAGAAATCCCTGTCTCCCGTGAAATTATTTCAGCGAGCGTTTTCGGAACAAAATTATGCAGAGTGTTTTTAAAACTCTTTTTTGGATTTTCCCGCGCGAAATTTTTCATATCAGCGATAATTTTTTCCGCCGACGCGCCGGGAACTAAATCAATAAAAATCTCAAGCGGCAGAGCCGGACTAAAATCTATGAAAGCAGTAAGAGACGACATGGCAAAAATTGCCGGACCGGAAACGCCCCAATGAGTGAACAAAACCGAACCGACTGTCCGGTAACGCTTTTCTCGTTTAGCCATGACCGCCGCTTTCGGAATGGTAAGACCGGAAATTTCTTTCGGCCATTTTTCTTTCGTGACAAAAGAATACAAACTGGCCGCAAGCGGGCTTACACGATGCCCCAAAGATTCGGCGAACGCGTAACCGTCTCCGGCAGATCCCGTGTGGCGGTACGCCTCGCCGCCAAGAGCCAAAACTACGCGATTGGCCAGAAGCGGCGGCTGTTCTTTAAAATAAATAATAAATCCGTTTTTATTTTTTTCAATGTTTTTAACCGCGTGCCCAAAAAGTATTTTGGTCCGACGGCGGGAAAAAATTCTTTCAAAAACGCCGACCACATCTCGGCCGTCGTTGGATTTCGGAAAAACGCGCAGATCTTCGCCGCACTGTTGCAATACGCCGTGCGCCAAAAACCAATCGCGGACATCCGAAGGCGAAAAACAATGCATGGCGGGAGTCAAAAATTTTTCTCCCCGCGGATAATTTTTAAGCACGGTTTTTATATCCGTTATTCCGGTCGTGATGTTGCAACGGCCGCCGCCGGAAATTAAAACTTTTTTTCCGAGCGATTCATTTTTTTCAATTAAAAAAACTTCAATCTCCGGATTATTTTCATTAATTGTCGCGGCTGCCATCATGCCGGCTGCTCCGCCGCCAATAATTGCCACGCGCATAGATATTACTTAAGAATGATCGTAACTTTCCCGGCGCATAAACGGACTAAATTGGTGGCCGCCGTGTCGCCGTTTTGAAGCGCTTCTGCGTTTAAAACCGTTGCTTCGTCCGCCAAAATTATGATTTCCGCCCCGGGCATAACCGCCGTTTCCGCGGCTCTGGCCTCGGTCGGTTTCCTGAAAGCTAACGCGACGCTCGGGCAAAACCGGCAAACCAATGACGGGGATTGGCCGTCTAATCAGCCGCTCAATTTGCCGAATATCAAATTTTTCCGCCGGAGTGGCAAACGATATCGCCTGGCCGGAATTTCCGGCTCGGCCGGTACGTCCGATGCGATGAACATAATCTTCCGGATTATCGGGCAAGTCAAAATTTATAACCATAGCAATGTCATTGACGTCAATACCCCTGGCGGCAATATCCGTAGCGACAAGCACGCGATATTTTCCGGACTTAAATCCGCCGAGCGCTTCTTTGCGCTGAGCGAGCGAGCGGTTGGAATGAATTTCCGCTGCGCGATATTTCATGGCATTTAAATTCGCTGCAATTTTTTTAGCGCCGAATTTAGTGCGCGCGAAAATCAACGCTGTCCCGGAATTATCGGTCAACATTTTGTCCAGCAACTGCATTTTTTGCTCTTTGCTCGTGATAAATATTTTCTGATCAATATTTTCAGCCGGCGTGCCGGACGGAGCCACTTCAATTCGCATAGGCGTTTTCATGTGTCCCGCGGCAATCTGGGCAATCGCTCCCGGCATTGTCGCGGAAAAAAGCATGGTTTGCCGTTCGGTCGGCGCCACGGACAAAATTTGTTTTAACTGCGGCGCAAAACCAATATCCAACATTCGGTCGGCTTCATCCAAAATAATAATATTTACGTTCCGCAACGAATAATTTTTTTGCTGAAGATGATCAATTAAACGGCCTGGCGTTGAAACCACAACGTGCGGATTGCGGCGTAACATCTGCAATTGCTGATGCGAAGACGCGCCGCCGATTACAACCGCGGTTTTAAGGCCGATTTGACGTCCAATTTTTTGTAAAACTTCGTCAACTTGAAGAGCAAGTTCTCTTGTCGGCATTAAAATCAAAGCCTGGCCACGGTGCCGCGCCAATCGTTCAATCATCGGTAAACCAAAAGCCAGGGTCTTGCCCGTGCCGGTCTGAGCAATACCAACAATATCCCGACCTTCCAGGGCCAACGGAATACATTTATGTTGGATGGGAGTGGGAACTGAAAAATTCTGCCGTTCCAAAATGGAAAGCATTTTCTGTGAGAGGCCGAGATCGCTAAAGCGAACGGCCGTTTGTGTTTTTGTTGTCATAAAAAAATTAGTGACCCGATTTCTCTAGTAGGGGCCACATAATTTAATGCATGACACAAAAGAGGTTCGAGTCTTGTCGGGACCAAAATCGGTCGCGACATTAGTTAAGATTCCTTAGTATAACACGGAAAAGAAACAATGTCAAGGCGAGGAACTAAAGAATCGGCTTTTGGCCGATTTAGAACGTCACGGCGAACGCTGGAATTCTGCACTTTAAACCTTCATTTTTTTAAACGCGTAAGTGCCGACGGCAATGACTACAATGGTAAAGATCGCCATAATTCCCAAATCATAAATCAAAGAAAATTGCGCGGAGCCGAGAATAACGTTTCGGAGCGCGTCAACGCAATAAGTTATTGGGTTTAAAAAAGTGAAAGGCGCGAGCCAGCTCGGCAGATTGTTTATGGGAAAAAGCGCGCCGGAAAGGAAGAAAAGAGGGAAAATAAGAAAACTTGAAATCAACTGAAATCCTTCTGGACTCTCCATCTGCGAGCCGACGATTAAACCAACGCTCACGAGCGCGGTCGTCGTAAAAAATAAAACCAAAAGCGCAAGCAAAAAAGAAACGAGTGTGATGTGAAGTCCGGGAATTATTCCGAACTGCCCGAAGAGCCAGCCGATTACGAGCAGTATTAAAGACTGGAGAAGAGCGTCAGTCGCGCCGCCGACAACTTTTCCAAGAAAGATTGAAGTGCGGGAAATCGGCGCCACCAAAACTTCTTTCAAAAAATCTATCTTTCTGTCCCAAACAATATAAACTCCGAAAAAAACCGAAGAAAAAAGAACCGACTGGGTGAGTATCCCGGGGAAAATAAAAGCCTGATAATTTATGCCTGAAATGGAAACGCTGCTGCCCAATCCCCCGCCGAAAATCAAAAGCCAGAGAACCGGCGTGACGATTGATCCCACGATTCTGGATTTTTCCCGCAAGAAAACTTTAAACTCCCGGTACCACACGGCCAAAATTCCGACTAATTCATTTTTTATATTCATATATTTTCCCCTCCCCTTAAGATAAGGGGAGGTTGGGAGGGGTTATGAATCGTGGAAATAAATTTTAATCTCTCATAACTCCCCTTAATCCCCTCTTACCTTAAGAGGGGAAATTTTTTACTTCCGTCTTTCAATTTCTATTTCTTCGCTCTGAAGGCCATGAGTTTTTCGGCCCAGCCGCCCTCGGCTGATGTTTCCCTGATTGCCTTTCCGGTGTAGTGCAAGAAAACGTCGTCAAGAGTCGGCAAATGAACTTCCACGGATTCCACTTTGCCGATAGTTTCTAAAATCTGCGGCAAGTGTTCGCTCGCGTTTTCTACGGTAAGAGAGACTATGCCGTCTTTTGCCTGAATTTTTTTCACGAATTCTAATTTTTTAATTCCTTCTAAATTCGGATTGGCGGTTTTCATTACCACAACATCGCCGCCCACAATCATCTTCAATTTTGCCGGAGAATCCATGGCGGCAATTTTTCCGTGATCAATAATCGCGAGCCGGTCGCAGAGCATATCTGCCTCGTCCATATAATGCGTTGTGATGATGACGCTGATTTTTTCTTTTCGGACAAGATTATTTACATATTTCCAAATGTGTTCGCGCGATTGCGGATCAAGACCAAGCGTTGGCTCGTCTAAAAATAAAATTTTGGGATGATGCATCAGGCCGCGCGCCATCTCCAGTCGCCGCCTCATTCCGCCGGAATATTTTTTTACCAAATCATCTTTTCTTTCGGTCAATTCCACGAGTTCCAAAACTTCCTTGATTCTTTCCTCGCGCAATTTTGGCGACATTCCGTAAAGCATGCCGTGAAGTTTTAAATTTTCATAACCGGTTAAAATTTCGTCAGAGCTCGGATCCTGAAAAACAATGCCGATTGACCGCCGGACGTCTCCCTGATTTTTTACAATATCAAAACCGCCCACCGTTGCCGTTCCCGAAGTCGGTTTTACGAGCGTGGTGAGCATCATCAAGGTTGTCGTCTTCCCCGCGCCGTTTGGACCGAGGAGGCAAAAAATTTCGCCTTCTTGGACTTCCAAATTCAAACTATCAACGGCCGTCAAGCCGTTGTATTGTTTTGTTAAATTTTTTATTTCAATGATGGGCATAGATTTATTCCTTCAACCATTCACTAACCGCCAAATACGCAAACTCCAAACGATTTTTAAAATTTTCATCTGTTATTCTCAAATTGACGAGATGGCCGTAATTTTTTACAAACTCTTCGTGGTCGGAAAAGAATTGATCAATTCTTTGCGCTGACTCGTGATATCCTTTGATTTTATATAATTCAACCAAAAAATCTTTACTCAAATCTAAACTAATAATAAAAATTTTATAACCGGCTTTTACAATTTTGTCTTCCCAATTTTTCCACTCTCTGTCGACGCTGGCGTCGTAAATAATCGCGGGATTATTTTCTAAAACCGCATGAATTCGTTCGTCTCGCCTTTTTATGTATTCCTCCTCATTAAAAAAACTTAAATCCTCGAGAACTTCAGTCCGTATCGCGTCATTATTCAAAACAGGAAAATTAAGTTTACAACTCAAATAATTAGCAATCGGGGTTTTAGAACTGCCGATAGCGCCGGCAAAAGTGATTAAGATTTTTTTGTTCATTTGGAAAATATTATTTTACCCCTTCCAATAATTTTTTTGCTCTTTCCCTTAATTAATACTGCTTGTTTATCAGTCAAAGCAATAACTTCATATTTGGTGTTTTTAGCCGATTTTTCGATGATGGGACGAAACCTTTCACTGAAGTGTGCTGTTATTAAAAACGGAACCAGGTTCAAGCCATTTAAATTTTTTAACTTCACGAAATTTGTATCCGCGTACTTCCAGGTAGCGGCTTCAATCGTTGGACAAGCAACATAACTGCCGGCGCTCAATCCAACATAAACTCCGCCTCTTTTAACAAAACTTTTTATCAATTTATCAAGACCGGTTTTTTTAATTCTGTATAAATACTCAAAAGTGTTCCCTCCAAAAACGAAAATAACGTCAATATTTTTTAAATCTTCTTTTCTGGCTTTTCTGTCGAGTTTAAAAAATATAATATTTTTTTCTGGAACTTTTATCCCCTTCAACTGCTTGAACAATCTTAATATGTACTTATTTCGTTTAAGATACTTTCTCGGAGTCACGACTAAAAATATTCTTATTTCAGACGGTTTCTTCCCGACGAGTTTTAAAAATTCTTTTCCTATTTGAGGATTTTTCCGCCAACCAACTGAAGTTAGAAGAAGTTTCATAAAAAATTACAACAAGTAAATTTGTCTCGTTTATTGGCGGGGCGGAAGGAATCGGAGGCTCCTCGGTGCCATCCTCGGAGCCGCAAAGGACTTGCGGTGTGTGGGTTTTTTAAACCCACATCCCTGGTTTTCAAATCAAGACTTTCCACGGGAGCTGAGGGAATCGAACCCCCGAATGCGGTTTTGGAGACCGCCGGTATACCACTTACCTAAGCTCCCAAGGAAAATGCTGATATTTTTTAATACGCGTAATTGAAAACCGGCGCTAAGAGGTTGTCGGTCGGAACATAATCATCGGTCAAAACAATCGCTCCCTTTTCTTCCAAAAATTTCTGCGTCTCATCTTTGCTCACAAGATAACTCGCTTTATCCATATTACTATATTGCCCGCCTTGCTCCAATACTTTGAGCACCGCGGCCCATTGATCTTCATTTATCGGCTCCTCGCCGGCCAGAACCACAAAAGTGTTGCGGCGGTCTTTTTGCCAATCAGTGGCGAGCGGCGCGAGATAAACGTGCGGAAAAATTTCTTCCAGGGTTTTTACAAATGAACTGACAAATTTTCCGTACTGATAATCATCAATCACATTCACGGCGTAAAAGCCGCCGGGCGCCAAATGCTCCTTCACTACTTTCCCAAATTCCAGAGTTGTGAGGTGGTATGGAACGGAAAAATCGTTGAAGGCGTCCCCGAAAATTAAATCATATTTTTGGTCGGCCGGCAACCGTTGGAGATATATTCTCGCATCCTGGTTTATCGTCTTTATTTTCGTTTCCGGATTTAAACTTAATTTTTGATAATTGAAATTCGTCACGCCCGGATCGATCTCCGCGACTTCCAAATTGCTCCCTAAATAATTTTTTTCAAAATACCGCGGCAAGGTATATCCCCCGCCGCCCAAAAAAAGCGCTGAGAAATCTGATTTGCCGTTATCGTTTATCCAATAGTCCGTCAGAAATTTATAAAGTTTTTCGTATTCGTAAGTCAAAATTTCCTCGCGGCCCGGATAAACAAAACTGTGAATCAAGTGATCAAGTTTTAAAGAGTACCCGGCTGTTCCTTCCTCGGCAGTATGCGCGGAGGCCTTGATGCAATAATAATTTGTTTCTTTGTCGCAGGTTTGCGGCAGAAAGAAACTCCCGACAAAAATCAAACTGAAAATTATATTGGCTTTGTCTTTCAATAATCCTTTTCCTTGGCCTTGGCCAAAAACTATAATTCCTAAAATTATTAAAACCGCCGAAATGCCGATGACCACGAACTTTGTGGAAAAAAGCGCGATTAAGAAAAATCCCGTGGCAAAAGTTCCCAAAATACTTCCGAGCGTGCCCATGGCGTAAATTTTGCCGACCGTTCGCCCGGTTTTTTCCAAATTTTTTAAATCAAATTTAATAACCATCGGCGAGATACATCCCAAAAATAAACTCGCCGGAAAAAAGATGACGAGCGAAAAAAGAAAAGTTGAAAGAGCAAGCGGCAAATTCATTTTTCCTAAAATTGTCCCGAGAGCCGGAACAAGATAAAGCACGGCGGCGGAAGAAATTCCCGCCAGAAAAAATGCTGATCCCAAAATCTGCCGAGAAAGTTTTTGGTCGGCGAGACGGCCGCCCAGATAATTTCCCAAACTGATGCCGGCTAAAATTATGCCGATAATGCTTGTCCACGTATAAAGAGAGACGCCGAGATACGGCGCCATAAGTCTCCCGGCCACGAGTTCCAAAACCATCAAACAAAAACTGCTCACGAAAGCAATGAGGCTGGGGAATTTTAAAACTTCTCGCGTTTGCTCTTTGGGCATACGCTAACGTAACTTTTAACACGTAACTAATATAAAAATTACGCGTTACGCGTTACTCGTTACGCGTTACTTAGTTTCTTTGTGCATCGTGTGTTTTTTGCACCACTTGCAGTGTTTTTTCATTTCCAGTCTGTTCTTCAGTGTCTTTTTATTTTTATGGGAAAAATAATTGACGTGCTTACAGACTGAACACTCCATTTTGATTAAATTTTCCTGTGACATAAAACTTGGAACTTAAAATTTAAAACTTAAAACTTGTTTCAGAGCCAGCGGTCGGATTTGAACCGACGACCTACGGTTTACAAAACCGTTGCTCTGCCAACTGAGCTACGCTGGCAAATGGGCAGGCAAGGATTTGCACCTTGGAAGGCGTGAGCCAGCAGATTTACAGTCTGCCCCGTTTGACTACTTCGGTACCTGCCCCCAACACCAATTATGTTTTTAAACTGTACATAATTCTACTTTTTAATTGCGCAAATGCACGACTTCTCAGCTTTAATCTTGATTCTCTTAAGCGCGCATCCCGTTCCGCAGCATAAGATTCATAATAGATTAATTTGAAAGGCCGCCGCATTCTAGTCGACCCCACTAAACCATTGTTATGTTCCGTGAAACGTTTTTGCAAATCCTTCGTTGAACCAATATATAATTGGCTATCTTTGATACTCTTTAAAACGTAAACATAAAACATAATTGGTGTGGGGGCCTGCCCCCTACGTTTTTCGACTCCCTACGCGCTACTCGCTTGTAAATGAAATGGAGCCGTTGGCCAGAATTGAACTGGCGACCTACTCCTTACCATGGAGTTGCTCTACCGACTGAGCTACAACGGCGTAACTTAGGCAAAAACAAAAAATATTTCCGCGCGATCTTCAATTTTAGAACTTTTCTAAATTGCCTTAATCCGCTCTTCAAATTCCGCCAACTTCTGATTTTCGGGGTTTGCCTCTCTTAATTTTTTAAGCGTCTCTTCCGCCAAATCTTTGTTCTTTACTATTATACTTATATCAATTAAAAAATCAAGGTTTTTAGGGCTGGTCGGCTCAATTTCCGCCGCTCGCCGGAAATTAGCGAGCGCTTCCTCATTTTCCCCTCTTTGTTTATGAAGCGAACCAAGATCAATCAAAGTTTCCACGTCATTGGGTTCCAGTTTTAAAATATGACTGAAGGTTTGGTAGGCATTCTCATAATTTTTTTGTTCCAAATATACTTGGCCCAATTTTTTGTAAGCGTCTATATTTTTGTGGTCAAGGGCAATAATGCCGATGCACTTTTGCTCCGCTCCTTCCAAATTTCCCGTCTTCAGGCATTCTTCCGCCTCAAAGAAAAGTGTTTTTATCTGCTGGTTCGCATCAAGAGCGGTTGGCGCCGGCTTTTCTTTTTTCTTCGCGTATTTTTTTTCTAAATTTAAAACTTTGGTGTGAATATTTACAAATAATCCTTTCGCGCCGCGGCCAATCGGAGCAAAAAGCGCGCGTAAAAATTTTCCCACTCCGGTTATTTTTCGCCGAAAACGCAAGGCCACGATTTTTTCTTTTTTGACCGCCTCTTGTTCGCTTTTTATTGATGCAACATTAATGGCCGCCAAAACGGGAAATTTTTTCACGATGACAAAAATAATTCCGGCAAGTGAAATAACGATTATTACTAATGGAATAATATCGTAAGAAGACATAAAAACTTGAAACTTAAAACTTGAAACTTAAAACTTACGCTTTCCTCGCGCTACCGAAGATTTTAGTTTTCTCGGCCACCACTTTTTCCACCGCTTCCATCACCGGCGTCAAAACTTTTCTCGGATCAAAAATATTTTTATCTTTGCCAAGCGTCGCGCGAAGCGAATCAGTAAAAGCCATTCTTATTTCCGTATCAATGTTAATAATGCGGACGCCAAGCCCAATCGCCTTCTTGATTTCTTTTTCCGGAATGCCCGAAGCGCCGTGCAGAACTAATGGAACTTTAATCTTTTTTTGAATTTCTTTCAACCGCCCAAGGTCAAGCTTCGGCACGCCCTCTCTCATTTTCACAATTCCGTGGACGTTGCCGATAGAAACCGCGAGCGTGTCAATTCCTGTTTTTCTGACAAACTCCGCCGCTTCATCCGGATGCGTCATAAAAGCTTCGTGGCCAGCGACCCGAACCACGTCTTCAACTCCCGCGAGGCGTCCTAACTCTCCTTGCGCGAAAACTCCATATTTGTGCGCATACTCGGCCGCCTTCTTTGTCGCCGCGATATTTTCTTTGAAAGGCAGATGCGAGGCGTCCATCATAATTGAAGAAAATCCAGCTTTGATGCAACCAATAATTGATTGAAATTTTTTTCCATGATCAAGATGCAGAGCCACCGGCGCGTGCGATAAAATATCTTTTGCCGCAGTTTTAACAATTTCCGCGATTGATGCGAGACCTGCGTAATCAATTGTCGCTTCGCTGACCTGAATCACAAGCGGCGCCCGATTTTCTTCGGCCGCGCGCATTATTGCCAAAGTAGTTTCCAAATTTTGAGTATTAAAAGCGCCGAGAGCGTATTCCTCGCGGTTCGCGTCTTTCAATAAATTTTTGATGTGGACAAGTGGCATGTTTTAAATTGAAAAATTAAAACCAAAATTGTTGGGCGAGGTTGCGCCGCCGGAAAAGCGCTACGGAGCCCGAGCGGGCACGGTATTTTGTGAAACAAAATGAGCGAGGGCGAGCCGCGAGCAGCAATCCGCGCGCTGGGCGGATTGACTGCGTCTTTTCGGCGGCGAACCATGCCCTATGCTAACTGCTTTATCATTTTAACAAATTCTTCAACTTTTAGCGAAGCGCCCCCGACTAAAACTCCGTCAATATTTTCCCGATCCACAAAATCTTTGATATTTTTACTGTCAACGCTGCCGCCGTAAATGATTTGAAAATGTTTTTCAAGGACATCCGCCGGAAAATTTTCCATCAAGGCCTCGCGAATCATCCGGTGTGAATGTTCCGCGTCTTCCGGTTCCACCGCCTGGCCGGTTCCGATTACCCAGACCGGCTCATACGCGATAATAATTTTTTTATTGCCAAAAAGTTTCACGTCCCGGAGCGCGGCTTCAGTTTGTCGCGCGACGATAACGTCGCGGAGACCCTTCTGTCTTTCCAGAAAAGTTTCGCCGACGCAAACAATTGGCACGAGATCGTTTTCCAATAAAATTTTTACTTTTTTATTAACCATTTCGTCCGTCTCTCCCAAATTTTTCCGGCGCTCAGAATGGCCGACAATAACGTAACGGCAATCAACTTCTTTCAGCATTTTCGCGGAAATTTCCCCGGTAAAAGCGCCTTTTTCTTCCCAAAAAACATCCTGCGCGCCGATTTTTAAATCGGCCGGATTTTCTTTGCGAAGCACGGTGCAAAGATCATCCAGGGCGGTAAAGGCCGGACAAAGAATTATTTCCGTTTTGTCATTTTTAAAACTCCTTAAAGACTGGCCGAGTTTTTCCGCCAAATTCTTTGTTTCAGCGACGGTCAGATTCATTTTCCAATTGGCCACGAAAATATTTTTTTTCATAATATTCTACAAATTACAAATTTGGTACAAATATACAAATTCCAGCTAACACGTTAATTTAATAGAAACACACTCCACCACTATTTGTATATTTGTAAATGATTTGTAATTTGTAGTAGCTACAACTTTAAAAATTTCGCGAAAGGTGTTTCATCCTTGAACGGTCCGATTAAAGCAATGCTCATTTTATTTTTTTGCATTACTTCTTTGGCGACTTTTTTGATGTCGCCGGCCGTAACGGCAAAAACTTTTTTTAATTTTTCTTCCGGTGTCAAAATTTCTCCGATCAAAAGTTCTTGTTTGGCGTACCAGTCGGCCACCTGACTTGAATCTTCAAGCGCCAAAACAAGGCGCCCCTTAACACATTCCTTGGCCCGTTTCAATTCTTCTTCGGTCACGCCGTTCCGGATAACTTTATCTAATTCTTCAAAAATCGCGCCAATCGCCGAGGCGATTCTTGTTTTGTCCAAACCGGACTGGATCACAAGATTTCCAGTATCTTCATAAACGTTCGCATAAGATCTGATAAAATAGCAAAGTCCCCGCTTTTCGCGAATGGAAATAAAAAGACGCGAACTCATATAGCCGCCCAAAATTATACTCAAAATCTGAAGAGCATAGTGTTCCGGATTAAAATGGGAATAGCCCGGAAAACCAATGGCTAATTGCGCTTGCTCGGTTTCTTTAAATTGAATTTTTAATTTTGGCTTTGATTCCCCCGAAGAAAAACTAAATTTTTTAAAAACCGGTTTAACCTTCACGCCCGTCTCGCCAAAATATTTTTCCGCGAGCGCCACGGCCTTATCGTCAAATTTTCCGGCCAGCGCCAGAACAGTATTATTTGGCTGATAAAATTTATCGCGGTATTCCAGCATCATTTTTCGATTAAAACTTTTCACGGTCGCCACATCGCCGCTGATTTTCCAGCCGAGCGGATGGTCGCCGAACATTGTCTCTTCCAAAAGATCCTCAATAAACATCATCGGATTGTCTTCATACATTCTTATTTCCTCGGAAATTACTCCCGACTCGCGTTTTATTTCCTTTTCATCAAACTTAGAATTCCGGAGCATGTCGGACATCATGTCCAGCGCCAATTCAATTTTATCCTGTTCAATTTTTATAAAATAACCTGTGTTGTCGCGCGAAGTAAAAGCGTTGTATTCGGCGCCGACGCTGTCCAGGTCGCGGGAAATATCAATCGTCTCCGGACGTTTTTCCGTTCCCTTAAACATCATGTGCTCAATAAAATGCGAAACGCCGTTTGACTCCCGGGCTTCATAGCGCGAACCGACTTTGCATAAAACTAAAATCGTCGCCGCTTCCGTCCCGGGAATTGGCGAGGTTAAGAAACGCAACCCGTTTTTTAATACTTTTTTTTGAAACATAAAAACAAAATGAGTTTTAGTTTACGACCGACTCAGTCCAGAATTCTACTCCACGACGAACGCCACTTTCAGATTAACTTTGTACTCTGCGATTTTGCCGTTGACTATCGCGGCGTTTTTCCCGATGACATCAACGCCCGTCACGTTGCGCAGAGTTTTCACCGCCCGCTTCACTCCTTCTTGGAAAGCGTCGTCAAAACTTTTTTTTGAAACTCCGATGAGTTCCACGATTTTGATGACCATATCTTTTAATTAATGGATTGTTTCTTTCCAGGCATCTGGATCACTTTTTTTAATAGATTCTCTCTGAGCATAAATTCTCTTTAATCTTTCTTCCATTCCACTTCTTACCCCCGCCTTTTCCTCTCCCAACTCCAGGTCACTTTTTGAACACGAAACATTGCCCTCTCTGTCTATGAAAAAATTTTCCTGACCAAATATTCTGACCAGTTCGGAAACTATCATAGCCTCCTCTCGCTGCAATTCCTCAACATGCATTTTTAGTTGTTCCCTATGCTGTTCTTCGGCAGGATTATTAATTGACATAATTTTACTCCTCCAATTTCTTTTTTAAATAATTAATTAAATCACTTACGGCGATGCGTTCCTGCTTCATTGTGTCGCGGTCGCGAACCGTCACGGCTTTGTCTTCCAAGGTTTCGAAATCAACTGTCACACAATACGGCGTGCCAATTTCATCCTGGCGGCGGTAGCGCTTGCCGATTGATTGCGTTTCGTCGTATTCACAGGCGAAATTTTTAACCAAATCTTCGTAAATCGGCCGCGCGACTTTTGCTAATTCCTCTTTTTTGGATAATGGCAGAATCGCGACTTTAATCGGCGCGAGCCATTTGGAAAATTTTAAGACCACGCGCTTTTCAGTTTCACCTTTTTCCGCCGTCGGCGCCTCTTCTTCCGCGTACGACTCGCAAAGCACGGCAAGCACTGATCGATCAACGCCAAAAGTTGGCTCAATCACGTGCGGAATAAATTTTTCCTGTGTTTCCGGATCCAAATATTCCAAACTTTGGCCGCTTGCTTTTGCGTGATTTGCTAAATCAAAATCCGTGCGGTAAGCCAAACCATAAAGTTCATCCGTGCCAAAAGGAAAATCATATTCAATATCAATCGTCCGTTTGGAATAATGCGCCCGTTCTTTTTCCGGAACTTCCAAATCATGCAAATGTTTTTTCGCGAGTCCAAGTTCCCCCATCCATTCATACATTTCCTCGTGCCAATATTCAAAAGTTTTTTTCCAATCTTTTTCGCGAATAAAATATTCTATTTCCATTTGTTCAAACTCGCGCGTGCGGAAAATAAAATTTCCCGGCGTGATTTCATTTCTGAAAGCTTTTCCAATTTGAGCAATTCCAAAGGGAACTCTTTTTCTTGAAGTTTCCGCGACTTGTTTAAAATCCACAAACATCGCCTGCGCCGTTTCGGGACGAAAATACGCAATGTTCGCCGACTCTTCCGCCGGTCCGATAAAAGTTTTAAACATCAAATTAAATTGTTTTGCCGTCGTCAGTTCTCCGCCGCAAGCCGGACATTTGTCGCCAGAGATTTTATCCGCCCTAAAGCGCTCATGGCATTTTTTACATTCAACCAATGGATCAGTAAAATTTTTCAAATGTCCCGAGGCTTCCCAAACTTTCGGATTCATAATCAACGCCGCGTCAATCCCAACCATATCTGTCCGAGAATGAACAAATTTTTTCCACCACGCCTGTTTAACATTATTTTTCAATTCCACGCCAAGCGGCCCGTAATCCCAGGAATTTGCCATGCCGCCATAAATTTCCGAACCGGGAAAAATAAAACCGCGCCGCTTGCAAAGTGAAACGATTTTTTCCATCAACTCATTATTATTCTCTTTTTTTGCCATAAAAATTAAATCGTCATTAATTCCTGTTCCTTTTTCTCGCCGATAACTTTTACTTCCTCATTTTTTTCTTTAACAAATTCTTCCAACTCTTCCTGAAATCGAAATTTTTCATCCTCGCCGATTTTTTTATCTTTCTCGGCTTTTGCGATTTCATCTTTCACCGCCTCGCGGACGTTTCGCAAACTGATTCTCGTCTGCTCCAACTTTTGCCCCAAAATTTTAATCATATCTTTTCTGTTTTCCTCGGTCATCTGCGGCATAGAAAGGCGAATTTTTGTTCCTTCATTTACCGGATTGATTCCAGTGTTCGCCATCTGGATTGCCTTTTCCATATCTTTAATCACGCTTTTATCCCAGGGTTCAATAACCAAAGTTTTGGGATCGGGAATGGTAATGTTGGCCAAACCGCGAATCGGAGTTTTTACTCCGTAGGCTTCAACCAAAATATTTTCCACAAGCGACGGATGCGCCCGCCCGGTCCGAAGCGCCGAAAGTTCACCTTTCAAGTGCTCCACGGCTTTTGTAAAATCTTCTTTGTGTGATTCTAAAAAATTATTCATAATATTTTAATTATCAATTTCTACTTTTGAAATCTTGTTGTGCCCATGTAGACCACACTGCCATTTCCCGGATCAACCAAAAGATATGTCGCGGCGCGGGTCGTCGGCAATTTTTTTGTCACCCAGCGCGCTCCGCCGTCCACTGTTTTGTAAAGCGTAGAACTCGTTCCGTAATAAATTTCATTTCCATTTTGGGGATTTGAAGCCAGCGAATAAATATCAACGCTGCCCGGCGGCGTCAAAAGTTGAATCGCCTGCCAGTTCGCTCCGCCGTCGGTTGTTCTAATCAATCCGTAACGGGAAGCCAAAATCAAATTATCTCTTTTTGAAAAATCAAAAATTAAATTCTTAAAATCGCGCGCTCCGTCAAACTGATTTAATTTTTCGCTTAGATCGGTCCAGGTTCCTCCGCCGTCGGTTGATTTCCAGACGCCTCGGCCAGCCGTGCCGACATACAAAACTCTCGTGTCGTAAAAATTCACCAAAATTTTCGCGATTTGATTTTCAAAACGTTTAACAACCGTCCAGCTCGCGCCCGAATCGGTTGACTTCATCATATCACCGCCCGAAAGTCCGGCGTAAATAATGCTCGGCGTGTAAGAATCGGCCGCCAGCGCCGTCACGGCCTGGTCGGCACGCGTGTCAACATAAATATTTTGCCAGCTTCTCGTGCAATCCGATGTTTTAAAAATTTTGTTGCCGGCCGCGGCGTAAACATTGCATTTATCTTTCGCGTCGGGCGTCACGGCATTAATTCTCCCTCCCGAAAGCGACCCGGCGACAAACCATGATTCTCCGCTGTCGGTCGTATAAAAAAGACCGTTCTCGGCTGTGGCAAGATAAATTGTTTTTGAATCACTCGGATCAAAAACCAAAGACACGACGTTCGCATTAGCCAAACTTCCCGGTTTAACCGCCGCCACCGCCGTTTTTTGCAACCAATTTTCCGCTTTGTCCACTGATTTAAAAACGCCGCCGTCAGTGCCGCTTTGGTCTCCGCCGCTAAAACTTATGCAGCCCGCGCCAATCAAAACTAATCCGGCCAAAAGAAAAAAAACAAAATAAATTTTTTTCATAGTTTAAAAAATTATTTAAAAAGAAAGTAATAAATTTTCCAAAACCAGACGCGGATTTAAATTTTCTCCAAAATATTTTCCCGTGCGCCGTATTTCCCGATAGAGCCGCGGAAAAAATTCCGGATTAAAACGACCTGAAATTTTTTTTATTTTTTTTTTTTATTTCGTGTTGGCCACAAGTTCCGGACATCCGTGGTGGAGTAAAACCGCATCGCGCAAAACCGAAGTCCAAAGAGCTAAAATCTGATTTAGAGAACCAAACAAATCTTCTGTTCCCGAATCTTTTCCCAAAACCTCATCAAAAATTTTCATTCTGTCGTGCATCGTCTCCGCCCTCATCAAATCCAAAATGCCCCGCGCCCGCTCTTCATATTCCTCTATCGCCGGCTCCCGGCCCTCTTCTTTCCGATTTTGCCAAAAATCAAGCGCCACGCCCGGCTTGCCCCAGGAAATTCCGGCCAAATCTCTGGCCTCATCGCGGCTGGCTCCCAAATTTATAAGTTGATCGTAAATTTTTTCTTTCGCCACCGGCAAAAATTTTAACGCCTGACAGCGGGAAACAATAGTCGCGGGCAATGCCGAGACGCTCGTAGAAAGTAAAATAATCACGGTTTTCGGCGTCGGCTCTTCCAGGGTTTTAAGTAAACCGTTCGCCGCCTCGGAACTCAAAGTTTCCGCTTCTTCTATAATACCAATTTTGTATGAATTTAAAAAGGAGCTTAAAGACAATTTGCGCAAAAGCTCCCTCACTTGTTCAATGCTGATATTTTTAGCTATTTTATTTTCCTTTTCACTCCGCTCACGGCCGACCAAATAAACATCCGGGTGATTTAAAATCGGCTGGCCAAGCACGGCTTCGGAAAATTTCTCGGCCACAGTCTTTTTCCCCAAATGAGCCGGGCCGTAAAATAAATAAGCGTGGGAAGTTTCCCCGTTTTTTAAACTTTTTTCCAGAAAACTCGTAATATTTTTATGGCCGATAATATTAGAAAACATTGGCTGATATTTATAATTTGTCAAAACCGCTTGACAAAACTGCCGCTCCGTGTTAAATTAAAGTCATCAATGGGGCGGGATGCCCCTGCCCCAGTCTCGAGGATTTCTGAAGCGGTGACTTTAGGCCCACAAAAACCTGACAACTACTTGATTTACTACTGAACTGGCCAATGAGCTTTACGCCGCTAGAAAGGAGGGCAAACAGAGGTCATCGAGACCAAACTTCGCCTTTTCGCGGCTGAGCTTTGAGGCTTTTGGGCCTTGGCTTGCTGCTTTAGATGATCCTCTCCGACGAGGAGAACCCATGGGTGACGAAGGCTAAGAGATTGACGCTCACGAGCGTCTGAACCACTAATCCGCTTGCGAAGAGCATGACTGTTTCTTCTCAGGCGATCCAGCCCGAGAGTTGCGGCGATTGCCGAATCCATCCAGAAGTGGACATCGGCACGCGCTAAAATAATCGGGCTGCTTTTTTTACTCTTTTTCTTTATATTTTTCCGCCGCTTCCCAAGATAATTCAAAAATTGAACGCATTGTGTCGGCGAATTCTTTGCTCTCAACAATAATGCCAAATAATCTTCCTTTTAATGACGTTATCGCAACGTTATTACTATACATAACAATATCGCAGAAAAGTGGAAATTTTGAAACGGGAATCTTGCATCTTGTAGCTGTTTTATCTTTTACCGCTAAAGTGCCCTTTTCAAACGTATAAATTGACCTAACTTTAATTCCCTTTTCCGTTCTTTTATCCACGTACTCCTTTCTTTCGTCATCGGTAAAAACTTGGCGAATATAATCAGCTGAGTAGATTGTTTCTATTCTTTTATCATGGGTCCGCAAAAAATCTTCCCGTACCGCCTTAAGACCCTCTTTTCCTTCGTAAAAACGCACCCTCGGCCTTTCCTCCACTTTGGCCAAAAGTGTGTTCATGTGCGGAATTATTTCTTCCAGATTTCTCATTTTATCTTTGATTTCCGCTTCTTCTTTGCGGAGCAAAGCTAAAAGCCGCAACGGCGACTCGGCCGTGAAAAATCTTTTTTTACCTTTTTCAAACGAGCTCATCAAACCGCGGCTGATCAAAGATTCAATCATAACATAAGTCGTGGCGCGATTCACCCCGGCTTTTTTTGATATTTCCTGAACGGGCGTTGGGCCGAGTTCCATTGATGATAAATATACCTTGGCTTCTTTGTCGGACAGGCCCAATTTTTGTAATTCTTTTTCTAACATAAAAATAATACTTACTCAATAATTAAGATTAATGAATGTTCCTTCATAATACCACAAATTCTTTTAAAAAACAACACTAAAAGTAATGAGTAACGGGTAATGAGTAATTAGCAATTTATTCTATTATTACTCATTACTAATTACTCGTTACTCGTCCCCTTCACTAATTCTGTCAACGGGTCTTGACAAAATTCTCAAAATATGACAAAGTAAAGGCACCGAACGTGGGGAGTCCGAGTTACAGCCTAAAACCGGCCAAGGACCCGGAATACCGCTAAACCAACGGGTAAGGCGGGAAACCCCAGAAGCGCGTGCCGGAACGACGAAGCCGGCAGATGTGTCATGACCAACGGCCAAGGTGCTGACCACGGTGATGGCGTAATCACGCTACCGCCACTGGCAGCCGCCAAGGCCACTACCAGGGTGCTGGACCACATGATGAGGTGGCAGGTACCCGCATCAACGCAACGACAAGGGAGGAGACCCTGATGCATCGGCGCAGTTCCGCGGCGCGGGGCGCGCAGCAGCAGGAATAGCTGCAACAACGACTCGGGGGCGGAGGGACCACGTTCCTCTGCCCCTACTTTTTTTAAAAAACAAATGACGATCATCTGGTTGGATGGAAAAAATTCTCTTCAGCCAGACGGTCATCAAAAATAGGGATTACCGTCCCCTCTCAGAGGAGGACGAGATGGAAAGGAAGGAAAAAGGAGTCATGCTCAATAGCCTGAAGGATCTCGACCAGATCGACTGGCGA
>JACRNW010000004.1 GCA_016214745.1 Candidatus Falkowiibacteriota bacterium
CGCATTACACTCCACAATTTTCTTTCTGCGTCAGTTTGGTTTTTGCGCAGACTGCGCCGTTTTATTTTTATGGCAACATTATTACACAAACGCGGCGTATTCATAACTCCCCTTAATCCCCTCTTATCTTAAGAGGGGAAATCTTTGGTCGGCTTCTACTCTCTGTCAAGTCCGACATCCAACCCCACTGCCGCACCCTCTTTTCTTCCGCGGAGATCAATTGTCTCAGTTCGTTTGGGCGCAAAGCCGGGTTTGCTGAATGTCACATAATAAGCGTTGTTGCCGACAAGGAATGAATATCGCCCGCGACCATCCGTAACTTGAGTTTCAAGAAGTTTGTTATATTCCGTTTCAAAAATTCTTGCCACGGTAAGTCCGACCGGCGCCTTGGTTCTATTTTCATAAACAATGCCCCAACTCTTTGGTTTTTTACTTCTGGCCAAACGTCGGAAAAGGACATACAGGAGACAGTGACCGGCCAAAACCGCGACCATCCAAAGTTGCGGTGAAATCAGAACCGAAATGGCGGCAGCGAGAATGCCGAGCGGCGCGATAACGTTTTGCGCTTTTCTTCCAAAATATGCGAGAACAATTCTTTTATCGGGCACGGCGCGTTCCGCTTCCACCGGATCAATCGGAATGTTCGGCGTGACAAGAGTATTTTTTTCCGTCACTGTAATTTCTTCGCCGTGATAAATGTCTAAATATTTAACATCTTCTTTTATATCTTTTACAAAATTGGACGGGAAAGAAAAATTTGGTTTAACAACTTTGATAAAATATTGACCCGGCTGGACAAAGAAAGCAAAACGTCCTTCTTTATCCGTGACGCGAGTTTGGACCAGACGATTTGTCACTTTTTCGTAGAGCCGGACAATCGCGAGATCCACCGGCATTTTTGATAAAGAATGATAAACAATGCCCCAACCTTTTCGTCTTTTTGGAAAAAGCAGTAAAAGCGGCTGAGTAAAGATTAATTGTAAAAAGGGCAAAAGTGAACCGAGCGAAATAGCCGTGCCATAACTTACGATAGCGACGGCCGCGACGGCCGGAGCGGCAACATTTTCAGTGGTTTTTTCTACTTGGGGATTGTCTAAAACTTCTTTTTGGACAACTTCACCGGCATAAATTGTTTTTTCGCCAAGATTTTTGGCAACATTCTGAACATTCTCAGTAATCGGCGCGGCCGGATCCCATACTTCTGAAAGCGGCGGCGGTTTCGCCAATACTTCAATTTGCGTATTAACAACATTATTGGCTACTTCAAAAACCACAGTTTGCTCATCTCTAAATCCATCTTTTTGAACTAATAAATAATACCGGCCGGGCGGAACCAAAAAGGAAAGTTGGCCATTAGCGTCGGTTGTTTGCGGATTGGATTCGTGATAAGGAGCGGCATTCCAAACTCTGAAACCGGCGGACTCTTCGTAAAGCGTTACTTTAGCGCCGGACACTTTGTTCGCCGCAGTCCCCTGCCAGACAAAACCTTTGGAAAGAAGTAAAAACGCGCCGTCAATTCTATCATGAGCATCATCCGCGTAGTCAATTGAAATTATTAAAGGAAAACGGGCGGCGGCCGCGGGCATTGGAATTGTCGTCTGGTACGCATCGGCCGTTGGGTTGTAACCCAAAAGATATGAAAAACTATTTACGGTTATAACGATCCTCCCCACTTCGCGCGGGAATTTGCTGGCCGCGGCGGAAACAATTACGGGGGTATTAAGCAGTGTTGTTATTTCATCATTTCTGTTCGGAAGAAGCTGGATTGATCCTCCCGCGCCGTAAAAAGAAAAATCATTTAATAATAATTTTTGCGATTCGGGAACAGTCGGCTCTTCAATAATTTCTTCGGGGAGGACTGGTTCGGTCGCGCACGTGGTCGGCGCGGCGCAACCTAATGCGGCGCAAGACGGCGGCGTGGGCGGAACAGCCGGCTGATTAAATACGTATCGGTAAGGTGTCATTCGGTTACCGTTCAGATCCGCGGCGTTGATTTCAACAAGCACTGGCGCGCCGGGCGTAAAGTCTGCAGCCGGATTAACTGCCACTGAATATTCTCCGGGACTTCCAAGATAAGAAAATCTATCTTCTCCGTCTTCCGTATAAATCGTGCCGTCAACATTAACGGTTACGCTATCCAAATCAACTCCTGATTGACTATCACTTATATTAAAAGTAACATTCGCGTCAATCGGAACGCCGGTCGCGTCCGGCACCGGGCTGGGGTTTGAAACATATGGCGGAGTTACATCAGCCACGCAAGAACCGCCTCGGAAAGTATAGCTGCCATTTGCCACACCAGTTAAAAGATCATCGCTCGTAAGATATTCTGCAATGTTGCTGTCAGTCGTACTGCCGGCTAAAAAATCAATCGTGAAAGTTGCGTTGGTCGCGCCCGGCCGGCCGCGGAAAATAATTGTGCCAAAAACTCCTTGATCAGATAAACGTTCTAAAAAAGAAAATCCCGTTAAGCGTATCAACCCTTCCGCCGGTAAAACAGTATTGTCGGCATAAGCTTCATAAGCATTGCCATTTCTGATTTGTATTCCAGCCGCTCCCGGATTGGCGTCAATGATTTCAACTGACGCGGGATTATAATGTATAAGGATGTTCGCGGCGTCGGAGACCCGGCCTTCGGTATTGATATTTATGTTTACTGCCGAATCACAGCCCGTGACAAATTCTGCCGTCGCCGGAGATAAATCAAAACGGGCGGCGGAAACAAAGTGGCCAAGGAGAAAAGATAAGCCAATAAATCCTACGATGCCAATTGTACAAACAAACTTCTTCATAAAAATTCCAAATCCTAATATCTAATATCTTCTATACTTTACTTGTCATTGCGAGGCGCCTTAGCGCCGAAGATTTTCTCCCAAAACTAAATTTTCTTTTCAAGCCCCTCCCCTTAAGATAAGGGGAGGTTGGGAGGGGTTATGAACGGTTACTGATTTCTTCTTTTATTTTTTCTATAACACCCTCCAGATTGGTTAACACTTCATTATCCCAAAATCTTATAGTATAAATATTTTGTTGTCGAAGATAATTGGCACGCTCCTCATCATGTGCTCTTTGCTTTTCTTCCCCATGTTGTCCGCCGTCAAGTTCAATGGCCAACTTATGTTTGGGACAGTAGAAATCAAGAATGTAAGGACCAACACTGTACTGACGAAAGAATTTTAGATTGTCCATTTGTTTATTTCGCATTACACTCCACAATTTTCTTTCTGCGTCAGTTTGGTTTTTGCGCAGACTGCGCCGTTTTATTTTTATGGCAACATTATTACACAAACGCGGCGTATTCATAACTCCCCTTAATCCCCTCTTATCTTAAGAGGGGAAAATCAAATTCGCCAACAAAATATTTATATCCAAAGAATTGACTCGCGTATCTTGGTTCAGGTCGCTTACTTCATTTGCTCCGCTTAAAACGGCAAGCAAAGTTGAAAGATCCAGAGCGTTTACCAAATTATCTCGTGAACGATGCACATCGCCGGCTTTCAAATAAAATTCTCCGTCATCAGTAAAATCGAGTGTTACGTACCCGGCTGTAAGACTCACGTTACGCAAAATTTTTCTCAAATGTGATAAACCTTTAAAACCGACATCATAACTCTGGGGCGCCGCATCAGTAAAAACAACTGAACCTTCTCCAAGACTGGAAGTTGTTACTGTCCCGTCGGCCAAAACCGTGCTGCTTGCTCCGACTTCCCGCAAATCAACAACTGCCCGCGTTTGCCAGTGATCAGTTCTCGGCCATCTTTTTTCCGGCCAAGCTTTCACGTCTAAAGTTATTTCAACTTCAATTGTAGCTTGCGCTATTGCTCCGCCGGCGTAATTTCCCGACGTGTCATAAGCAAAAGCCGTGTAGTAAATCGGACGATTATAATCGGCCGGCGTGATGTTGGTATCAAGAAAAGAATCAGCAAGACCATTAAAAACTAAATCGCCGTCGGTCGGATCTGCCGGATAACCGGTAAAACTTCGTCTAATCAAAACTCCGGCAAAATCGGGGTCAGTCGGATTAACCCAGGTCAGCATAATTTGTTTTTCCGGAGTGACCGTAGCAAGAAAATCGCTGACGTTTGTCGGCGGCGTTATGTCGGGCAAGGTGGTGAAATTCTGATCAGTGGAAGTTGCCGTGCGACCCGAAGCGTCGGCTGACGAAACTTCAAAATGATAAACAGTATTTGGCAGTAAGGAAGTTAAAGGAATGCTATGAGCTGTAACTAATGCTACTGAAGAAATATCTCCCAACTCATAACTCGTTGTTAAACCATATCTCACGCGTGAAGTCGCCGCCCGATCTGTTTGCCAAGTGACCGTTCCGGAATCTAACGTAATGTCAATTACCTGAATGTTGGAAATAACGGGCGGAGGAACCGCGATCGCGGTGGTGAAAGTATTGTCAATTGAAGCCGCTTCGTTACCGGAGGAATCGGCTGAAGAAACGCGGAAGTGATAAATCGTATTTGGTAAAAGGCCGAGCATCGGCACGCTGTGACTTGTTACTAAATCGGTCAAAGTGACGGCGCCCAACTCATAACTCGTGGTAAGACCATATTCAACTTTTGAAGTGGCCGGCTCGTTCGTGTCCCAAAGAATGTCCGCTGAATTTTCTGTGATATTTACGGCTCGAATATTGGAAATAGTTGGCGGTGTGACGTCTGCACCGGAGAGTGTTCGAAAAATATCGTCGGCCGTTGTTGTTGTATGGCCGGACGCATCCGCGGTCACGACGTCAAAATGATAAATTGTATCAGCGGCGAGGCCCGTCAAATCAACTCGGTGACTCGTCACAAGCAATCCGCCGTCGCCGATCGTACTCAAACCGTAACTATTGCTTAAACCATAATTTACTCTTGAAGTGGCCGGCTCATTCGTGTCCCAAAAAACTGTGGCCGAAGTTTGTAAAATATTAACGACTCTCAAATTTGAAATGATCGGCGGCGTAGTATCTCCGCCAGGTGTCCCTCCGCCCGGCGGCGAAGCGATTGACCCCTCGACATTAACTTGGTCCTCCGTTAAAATTGCGACCGCGATTGTGCTTGAATCGCCGAATGTTCCGCCAAGATAAATTAAATGACTTCCGGAACTTGCCGGATTAACAATTTGTTCATCGCCCGAACCTTCTTCCGCCGCGTTTGTTCCAATTCTCAAAATAACAACCGAACTTCCATCAATGTATGTTCCCGCTCCCGACGGCGCCGCGAGCGTCAGAGTTCTCGCGCTGACCGCCGCTCCCCACTCCGTCGCCGTTGGCGTGCAACCGCCGGCTTCATTATTAAAATTTTCTTGCACTCCGTCGTCCAACAAATCAACATCGCTGCAATCAATGCCATTTAATCCCGAAGCAAAACCGGAAGTAAAAATAACCGTAATTGTTTCACTTGCCGTGACGGTCGTCGACGCGGCAAGAGTGAAAGTTATTTCGTGATTTGCGGACACGCCGACTTTCTGCCGACTCATCGTATCACTTACCGCGGAAAGCGCACTGGCATTGGATTGATTATATATTGTTAAAAGACAGGTTAAAACAAAAACCGCAATTAAACCTACAACGTTTTTTCTTTTAATTAAATTCTGCATGAGCCTCCTTTTGATTTCGATTTTTGTTTTTCCGCTGAATATTTATGCGACTTTTTGATTATCATCGTGGCTGGATTGCTGGCTGTATTTTTTGATAAGCCATTTGTTGTAACCCTTGATACCGAAAATAACCAAAAGAATAACCAGGAGAGCTATGGCCAGATAGAAAAGTGTGACGCGCCAAGGAAAAACCCAAAACACAAGCGAGGCAGTTGTAGTTTGGCCGTCCACTCCATAATTTAAAATAAGAGTAGCGGTATATTTGCCCCAAGCAAAGTTTTCTCTTTCCTTTTGCCATTCAGATGCGCCGGCGGGGACCTCTGTTTTCTGCCAAACCAAATCAAATTTTCTAATAGAATCCGGCAAAACATTTGATAAATCACCGTTCACCGGAAGCGAAACAACTTTCCTCCCAATTAAATTTTTGATCTCTACCACGCCAGTCGGCTTTACGTGAACATTACCAAAATTTTCAAAACGAACCGCAAAATTAACGGGCAAATAATTGTATGACTGTCTGTCGGCCGTGAAACTCGCCACCCGACCAGTTTCATTAATTTCTCCGGCAACTCGCACCAAAATTAAAGTGCCGGTTTTCACGGTGATTCCAACTCCCGTCCCGCCAGTTTCCGGAGTGCCCCCCTCTGACCAAAGAATTCCGGCAAAATGACCGCCAGGTTCGGCGTCTTCCGGAATATTAATATTAAAAAGAACGTCCTTCCTCTCGTCGGGAGCCAGAGTAATTGTTGTTTCATCCAGCTTTAACCACGTCGCCAAATCGGTTGATTCCAGAACCGAAAGAAACGATGGCGCGCCGGTTTCATTAAGCGCCTTAAAACTCTGTACCGTGCCGGTTAAAGTTTTTTCCTCCTCCGTCTCGTTATACAGTTTGATCACGTCAACAATTGAATCTCCCGGCCTTACATCAAATTCTATAACCGGCGGAGAAACGGTCAGCGCGGATACAGACATCGGCGCCAAACCAAAAATTAAAGCGGCGAGCGAAACTCCGAAAAAAAAATTTTTCATAATCCTCCTATGTGATTAAAGAAACGTCTATTTTTTCTGGCGTCAATTGGCGTTGTAGGAGTTCAGGCTTTAGCCTGTATTTCGCACCTCATTCAATGCAGTATCGCGTAGAATACACCCTAAAGGGTGAACTCCTATAAATACGCCACAAAGACGCTAAAAAATAGAATCGTTTTTTATATAAAAATTAAAAAGTGCCGGTGGAAATGAAAGTCACTGTGGACGTGTATGAACCGGCAATCGTGGTCGCGGCAATTGAAGCGGCAAAGCAAGCCGTAGTCGCGTCAGACGAAACTGGTCCGGCGGCTAAAGCAACCGAAGCGGCAACGTTGTCACCGTTCTTGTCAATTGATTCTGCGTCTGCCGCAGGAGACCCGTCAGCTCCGGCGCAATCTGATTCAGTGACTATATCAACACCCGTATCACTCGTGCCAATACCAAATTCTTCTACGCCAGCGTTTACTTCAACGCCCGTGGCGTTGTTAATGTTGTCAGTTGCGTTGGTGTGAACCAATTCAGCGCCAGTGGCCGTGCCAACTACAGTTGTGGTATAACCGCTAACCGCGTTCGTACTCGTAGTCAAAGTCACGCTGCAAGTTTGAACGTTCGCCGTTGAAAGAGTTCCTAAGGCGCAAGTGGTTGATGAGATCGTAAAAGTGAAGGTGGGATTAACTGTAGCGGACACTGTCACTTGATCATTGGAGATGATGGAAACAGCCAAGGAGCCTGAATCGCCCGCCGAAGTCGTAATAGTCATAACCAAATTATTGCTTGCCCCCGGGTTCGTCGTCTGTTTATTTCCGGCTACCCCAAAAGTAGCGTTAAGACCAACTTGGATTTCTACTGCACCGGCAGTAAAAGTGTCCGTATCATTATTGGTAAGGGTGATTGTGTCTGCGTCAGTTCTTACCGCACCCCAAGCAGTTCCAGCGCCAGTGCCAGGCGTAGCAGCCAGAACTATATCAACGGTCGCAAGTTTAAGATCAATGTCCGTATAATCTAAAGCTGCCTCCATTGCAAAACCTGTCGGAAAATCAACCACGATTGTGCCGCTCGCCGGAATAGTTGTGACTGTCGTAAAAGCAATCGTGTGGTCTGAAAGAGTGGCGGCTTTTAACCGAGTCATTGTGTCCTTGACGCCTGTCAACGCCGCGGCATGAGCTGGCATAATTGGAGAAACCATCAATAAAATCAAACTCGCGAGAGTGATTTTAATAACTTTCTTCAATAAAATTTTCTTTTTCATATTTTTGAAAAAATAATTTTTCAAATTATATTATTTTAAAATCTTCCCGTTGAAATCAAAGTGACGTTGTGCGTATAAACACCAGCAGCAGTGGTAGTTGATATCGCCGCTTTAAAAGTAATTGTCACTGCGCTTCCATTTATCCAACTGCCATATGAGGCAACTGTCTGTGAGGATGTGATAATCGCCGTATCCGCTCCGTTCATTTGCCCGGCCGAGCCGGAAGTTCTAATCCCGTATTCTTCAGAGCCGGCAGTTACACTGCCGTCACTCACGTCATTAATATCTGCTCCCCCTGAAGTTTTTAAATTTTCCGTTTCTTCAATTGTCGTAACATACCCGTCCACGGCATTCGTAGTGGTGGTAATTGTGATACTGTCTGAAGAAACTGCAGATGGAGACAATGTGCCAAAATTAATTAATGTATCAGAAATAGCAAAAGTCATTTTCGGATCTGCTTCTGACTGGCGAAACCCGATCAGCCCCGCATAATTTGTACTTGAAATTCTTCCCGTTCCTATTTCCCCCAAAGTATCTTTAAATTTATAATTAGTTGAGGTGGAGGTTTCCTCACCGCCGAAATTTAGCGAATCCATCCAATTAATATAACTTTCCGAATTCATTAGGGCCAAGCTAACTGCGGGTCGCCACAAGGCAAGAAGAGAAATAAAAACAGAAGTGATTATAATAACTTTTATGAAAAAACTTTTCATAAACAGCGCAGATCACCTATTTTAAGGTTAAACCATAAGACTAAAGTTCCTATTCCAAGAGTATATGCGCCTTTTAAACGCCTTGTAAGGCCACAAATGCACTCTTTCCGCGCAAATTGGCGCGGAGACAAGGGTACTTGGGTACTAATTGGGAAAGAAACCTTAATCTCTAGCTACCTTTAGTATTAAATTTTGAGCAATTATTTAAAGGAAAAAAGCGTTTACTCCTTCCTTTAATTTATATCTATAATTACATTATTATTATACCATCAATTTTCAAAAAAGTCAATTAGCAATTGTGAACAACTTTTTAGTGCACTCCCTATGTGTATATTAATATATACTTTATGTTAAGATTATTCTTAACTTTTTTAGCTAAAAATATCCACAGGGAACCGCTTCTAACCGCCTCCCCTTTTAGAGCTATCCCCTTCCCCACTGCTTGTTATTAAAAATTTTTAACAAGTTATCCACAAACATTAATTTTTTCTTAAAAACAACCAACATTTTTAATGATAAGTAATTTAACATTAATAAAAGATTAAAAAATCTTAATATATTAAATATTCTTAATTATTAAAAATAACTAAATTTTGTAAATTCTGCTATTTAAGAAAGAGATAGCTTTCAAATTGTTTCACGTGAAACAATTTAGTAGAAATCCCCTTTTTCCTAAATAAAATGTTTCACGTGAAACATTTTAAAAACACCCCAATTCGGGTGTTTTTATTTTTAAAATATAGTATCCAAATGGACCTAGGGAGAATCGAACTCCCGCCTCCGCAATGGCTAGTTATCAATAATTTAGGTGGACCCAGGGAGAATCGAACTCCCGCCTCCGCAATGCGAATGCGGCGTAATACCACTTTACTATGAGCCCGGATCCACCCAAATTATTGATTCTTTAAAAAACGTTTAATATTCCAATAAATGCCTATTTTTTATAAATTTAGTTTTAGAGAAGCTGCCTTGCAGCCGTAATACCACTTTACTATAGGCCCGCAATTAGAGCCATCTGTTACCTAAAACTTAAAATTTACATTTGCCCCTGGAGGGAATTGAACCCCCATCTCACCCTCCCGCCCGCATCGCCAGCGAAGCGTGGCGGGCGCGGTAGGACGGGTTTGCCCCGCCTGCCATCGCCAATGCCCCCGGCATGAATCGAACACGCATTTACCCCTTAGGACGGGGTTGTTCTATCCATTGAACTACGGGGGCTCAGGCTATGGCGGGCAGGTCTATCCATTGAACTACGGGGACAGGGGATTGTATTTTTATAGAAATTTTTTCTTATTTTTCCCTAAAATAAAAAGAAATTAAGTGTCGTAAAACGTTAATAAACCATTTCCCACTCTTTTGCGCCTTAATCTTCCGGCAGATATTAAAAAAAATTTCTTACCCTTAAAATAAGCTCTTTACGATCGTGCTTCTTTTCTGATATAATCTTAATAAAGAATTAACGAAAAGTCAAAATGGGAATTTATTTATTTATCGCCGCCGCCGTAATTATTGCTGCCCTAGCAATTATTTTTTATTTTCTTAATCAAAAAATTAAAGAATTAAAAGAGGGGAGTCGTAATGACCAATCCCTCGTCCTTCTCCAAAACCAAATTAGTGAGCTGACTAAGGCCGTAGACGCTAAACTTACCGAAAGCCACCGGGCCGTCCAAACCCAATTTGGCGAAAGCAGTAAAATTATTAAAGACGTCACGGAAAAATTAACTAAACTTGATGAGACCGGAAAACAAATCGTAAATTTTGCCGGACAGCTTCAGAGTCTTGAGGACATTTTAAAAAATCCAAAACAGCGGGGGATTCTCGGCGAATATTATTTGGAGACAGTTTTAAAAAATGTTCTGCCGCCAACCGCGTATCAAATGCAATATAAATTTAAAGACGGAGAAATAGTTGATGCCGCTATTTTTTTGGGCGAACAAATTATTCCCATTGACTCAAAATTTAGTTTGGAAAATTATAACAGAATTGTTGAAGAGCGCGATCCGAATGAACGAGAAAAATTTGAAAAACTTTTTAAACAAGATTTAAAAAATCGGATTGATGAAACCGCAAAATATGTTCGGTCAGAAGAGGGGACAACTGAATATGCTTTTATGTTTATTCCCGCTGAAGCGATTTATTACGATCTTCTCGTCAACCAGGTTGGGGCGGTAAAAATAAATACCCGCGATTTAATTGAATACGCCAACAGAGAAAAACATGTTATTATTGTTTCTCCAACTACCTTTCATGTTTATTTACAACTTTTTGCCGAGGGTCTGCGCCGGATGAAAATCAGCGAATCAGTAAAAGATATTATTAAAAGAGTGGGGGATTTGGGAAAACATTTGAACGCTTATGACGAATATTTTATAAAACTTGGTAATCATCTTGGCACTACAGTTGGCGCTTATAACACTGCCTCTACTGAATTAAAAAAAATTGACAAAGATGTTGTCAAAATCACCGGCGGCGAAAGCCAGATAGAACCTTTACAAATAGACAAGCCTCGTGTAGAATAAATTTATCTTAATTAAACCTAATTGACCTAATTAATCTAATTGACCTAATCAAATCCCAATAGCCAAATGACCAAAATTAGGCATTGGACATTCTGACATTGGATATTTATTAGAAATTAAAAATTAGAAATTGGAAATTTTAAAATTATGCCGATTAAGAAAGCGGGCTTCAAAGCCCTAAGACAGAGCAAAAAAAGAACGGCTCGTAATTTAAAAGTGAAAAGCGACCTTAAAAAAATAATTAAAGGAAGCAGAAAATTGCTTGATGATAAAAAGGCAGAGGAAGCAAAAAAATTAATTCTGCAATCAATCAAAGAAATTGATCGAGCGATTTCCAAGGGTATTATCAAAAAAAATACCGGAGCAAGAAAAAAATCCAGACTGATGAAACGGCTCAACGCTTTAATAAAAAAATAATCCAACAAAAAACCACCCGCCGATTCGGCGGGTGGTTTTAATTTCTTATAAACCTTATTTTTTCATTACCAAAAACATTCCCACGCAAATTGCTAAAATTCCTATTACCCTAATCGCCGTCATTTGTTCCCGGAAAAAATACCAGCCGAAAAATATTGTTGCGATATACATCAAACTGGTCGTGAATGGAACAACAAAAGTAAGCTCTCCGCGATTTAGGGCTTTAACCCACAGAAAAAATCCAACTACGTAAAGCAATCCTCCCAGCCATAAATTTTTGTTAAAAAATGTAGACCACTCAAACCAATTAAGAATACTCGCTTTTTTAATAAAAACTTGCGCCGTGGCGTTTAAGAGGGCGATAACTGTCAGTTCAAAAAAGAAAAAGACTGTCATATTCCGGGTGATGATTAAATAAATTATTTTTTCTGCCTAATAAATTAAGGCTGTTATCCTATTGTTATTTTACTCCAGACAAACCTCGGCGACAAATAAATCTAAAAATGCCCGCGGGTTAAAATTTCCTCTCTTCATTTTCATATCTATGGCCAGCAACTTGCCGTAAATTTTTTTCAATTCTGGTAGAGAAAAATTTTTAACCTGATAAAGAGTTTTTTGAACAACATACGGATGTAAACCTAATTCCATGGCGATTTTTTGCTTAATACCCGGATCACTCGCGGAAATGAACGAATACTCTTTTGCGACAAGTTCTTTAATCTGCAATAAAATTCTAAATTGCCTCACAAGCATCGCGAAAATATAGCCCTCTTCAAGCCCAGCCTCAATTTGTTCATTTAAAATTTTAAAAATTATTTTTTTATTTTTAGTGCCCAGGGCGTCGGTTAAGGAAAAAATATTTTCATCAAATTTTCCTTTAACAAAAATAGCGACGTCTTCGGCTGTAACCAAATTATTTTTTTCTTTTTGCCCGCGAACGTAAGCGGCCAATTTATCAAGTTCTCCGCTCATCTGCCAAAGATCGAAACCAACCAAACCGAGCATCATCTCCACGGCCCGCGGCTCTATTTTTATTTCTCTTTCCGCCGCCGCCTCCGCGATCCATTTTTTTAATTTCGCCGCATCCAATAAATCAAACTTATCCGCTTGCTTCGGCTTGGCCAAAAATTTAAAAATCGCCGTTCTTTCGTCGGGTTTGCTGTCATCCCAAAACACCACAACTGTCCCGGCCGGAATTTTTTCTTCTTTTAAAAAGGCAACTGCCTCGTCAAATTTTTGCCCGCGTTTTTTTAAAAAATTTTCTACCACAACTAATTTTTTATCGTGCAAAAAGGGCGGAGATAAAATTTCTTTTTCTATATTTTTCCAGGGATTTCTTTCCCCGTCAATTCTAATAAAATTCACCCGACTTTTGTCGGTTTTTTTAAACCTTTCTTCAATTTGTTTTAATTTGGCGCGGGAACGGTAAGAATCTTCGCCGTATAAAAACAACACCATAAAACTTAAAACTTAAAACTTGGAACACGGAATCTGAAGCGTCTGCCTTAAAATTTAAAAAGACAAAGTTCCATGTTCCATGTTTCAGGTTTCAAGACGCTTCATCTCTCCCCAATTTTCTCCCGTTTCAACTTCGGCGACAAGCGGCACTTCTAGTTTTGCCGCTTCTCCCATCATTTTTTTAACAAAACGGGCGACCTTTTCAATATCGGCATTAGCTGCTTCAAAAACCAATTCATCATGAACTTGCAAAATCATTCTAGCTGTAGGACTGATTTTAGGCAAACCATCGGCAATTTTAATCATTGCCAATTTCATTATATCCGCCGCTGTGCCCTGAACCGGCATATTAATGGCCATGCGTTCGGCTTCGGCCGCAATCTGCGGGACGGGCGAATAAATTTCCGGCAAATAACGCCGGCGGCCAAAAAATGTTTCCACATAACCAAAGTCACGCGCTTTCTGCTTCGTTTCTTCCAAGAAATTTCTTACGCCCTCGTAAACGGTAAAATATTTAGTAATAAAAAGTCTCGCTTCATCAATTGTTATTCCCGCAGCCAGAGCCAGAGCCCGGGCTCCCATGCCGTAAGTTACGCCAAAATTAATAGTTTTGGCCGCCTTACGCAATTCCGGCGTCACTTTTTCCGGAGGAATATTCCAAATTTGCGAAGCAGTCTCGCGGTGAATATCCGCGCCGGCCCGAAAAGCCCGAATCATATTCTGATCGTCGGAAAGCGACGCCACCACTCTTAAATCAATATGGGAATAATCAGCCGCGATAATTTTAAAACCTCGCGGCGCGACAAAAGCTTTTCTGATTACCTCCGCCAAATCGCCGCCGACGGGAATATTTTGTAAATTTGGATTTGAAGAAGAAAGCCGGCCGGTCGTCGTCACGGTTTGATTAAAATTCGCGTGAATGCGGCCCGTTACCGGATTAACAAGTTTTGGCAGAGCCAAGAGATAGGTTGACCGCAGTTTAGACAACTCGCGATAATTTAAAATTAAATCAATAATTGGATGGGCTCCTTTTAATTTTAAAAGTTCTTCGGCGGCCGTGGAAATGCCCGTCTTGCCGCGGCCGAGGCCGACTGTTTTAATTTTTAATTTTTCAAAAAGAACTTGCCGCAACTGAATGGGGGAGTCTAAATTAAATTTAATTTTTGCCAACTTAAAAATTTTTTCGGAAATTTTCTTTAATTCTTTTTCCGCTCGTTTTGAATTTTTTTCTAAAAGGGCGGCGTCAATTTTTACGCCGTCAATTTCCATTTTCGCCAAAACCGGAATAAGCGGAATTTCAATCTCGCTAAAAAGTTTTAAAAGCCCATTTTCTTTAAGTTTATCTTCAAAAATTTTAACTAACCGCAAGGTTGCTTCGGCCCGTTCTCCGGAGTAGGCGGCAACTTTTTCCGGCGCCACCTCGGGAAGAGTAATCTTTTTTCTCCCCTCACCAGTTAAATCCTCTTTTTGAATAATTTTTTCTCCCAGCTCAGCGGCGGCGAGATCACCGATATCATAAGTTCTGGCGCCCGGATTTAAAAGATAGGCGGCGATCATTGTATCAAACATCGCTCCGGCCAAATTGATGCCATTTTTATGTAAAATTTCAAAATTATATTTCAAATTATGGCCATATTTTTTAATTTTTTGGTCTTCAAAAATCCCCCTTAGTCCCCCTTTAGCAAAGGGGGAAATAAAGGGGGATTTAAAATCTACGTAATATGCCTTGCCTTCTTCAAAACAAAAACTGATGCCAAAAATTTTGGCGGCAAAAAAACTTTGATCGTCTGTTTCAATATTAAAAACAAAAGCCCTTTGTTTGGCGAGCTTTTTTATTAAAATATTAAGTTTTTCTTGGCTATCAACGATAGCAGTAGCGACCATATTTAAAGCAAATTACTTTGCGCTCCGCCGGATAATTCATCGACCTTTTTAAGAAGCGATGTAAACCCGAGTTCCTTAAAAATCTCACTTACTTTTTGCGGCTTAATTTTTATTTCACAATCCTTGAGGTGAAAATCAACGGGCGCATCGGAAACCAATGTCACCAATTTTTTTCCCAAAAAAACACTATCTTTTTCTTTCTTTAAAATTTCAATTATCCGCGGTTTAAATTTGCTCAAGCGAGGATCATCTTTTTCTATCGCCTCATACATTTTTTCAATTGATCCGAATTCTTTGATGAGCGCGGCCGCGCCGACTTCGCCAATGCCTTTGGCGCCGGGAACGTTGTCCGACGGATCTCCGCGCATGGCTTTAAAATCATTCAACTGATCTGGCCTAAGTCCGTATTTTTCGAAAACCGCCGCTTCGTCATAAACAACCGTGTCGGTAATTCCTTTGCGCAGGGCGTAAACTTTTGTGTTGTCATCAACTAATTGGAGCGTGTCCATATCGCCGGTCACAACAATTGATTCCACTTCCGGTTTGTTAACTTCTTTATTTTTACAAATCGTGGCAATCACGTCATCGGCTTCAAAACGTTCTTTCTCAAAAATTGGCAGATCAAACGCCGTAACAATTTTTTTAATAATTGGAATCTGGGCGTAAAGTTCGTCCGGCTGTTTCACTCGAGTCGCCTTGTATTCGGTATACATTTCGTGGCGAAAAGTTTTTTCCTTGCGGTCAAAAGTTACGGCCGCGTATTCGGGCTTAATGTCTTTCAGCGCTTTCATCAAAATCAAAGTAAAACCGTAAGCCGCATTTACCAGTTCGCCGGTCGGCGTCGTCAGGGGCGGCAGAGCGTGCCAGGCTCGGTGGAGTAGGGCGTTGCCGTCAATTATGATAAATTTTTTTGCCATGATTTTTAAAATAAAACTTTCTGCCGGGTTGAGGCTATCTCAACCAAAATTTAAAAGGCCACGGCCGGAATTGTCATCCCTTCGGGAGATCACCCGTAGGGTGAAACCGGCGTATAGGAGTTTTGTCTCGATTTCTCCAAAAGTTTCAAGGTGACGGTGGGAATCGAACCCACGTATAAGGGTTTTGCAGACCCTCGCCTTACCGCTTGGCTACGTCACCGTGAAACTTTTGATAAGAAATTGAGGATCCCGACAAAGTGTCGGGACAGACTCCTGCCTCCCGCCCGCAACGCCTCGCAAGCTCGGCTTGCGATGGCGGGCGGGTACCACCTGCCTGCCGGCAGACAGGCTTGGCTACGTGGCCGTTTCCTAAATTTAACAAAAAAGGCTGCTTTTGGCAACCTTTTTTGTCTTATAATTAAATCTCTTAGAAAATTTCCATTTTAAGAGTCTTGACGCCAAACTGCTTGGCCGCTTCTCTGGTTTCCATCCAGATGTCGGCGCGATAAGAATAGCGCTGATTCATACGATCTTCAACAACATAAACTTTATCGCCAGAAAAATCAGGCAAGCGAACTTTTGTGCCAAAGCGCAAAAAATTAGCCGCTAAAGTTCCGTCATGAACCCAAGTGCCGTTAGCCGTAACAAAGGGGGAGTTGTCAGTCTGATCCGGCGTGCTGGAATAGGCCGTCACGGTCACGTAAATTACCCTCTGAGGCTTTCTGTCAGAAGCCCGCGGAAGATAAGCTGGATCGGCTTCCAAAGCCGCTTCCATGGCAGGTTCTCCGGCCATAGCCGTAAAAGAAGGCACAAGGCTGTCAGCTGCCGTGGCTTTAGGAAACATCAAATCAGCAAAAATGGCTAAAATAACGGCAAAATGCACGATATTTGGTTTTTGTTTAATTGAAGTCATAATTTGGCTTAACTCCTTAATTTTTGTTTTAGTTTTAAAAAATCCCTCATTTTGGGGACTTTTTAATATACCATATTTTGGCTATTTTGTCAACCCCTTCACTCTCACTCCCTCATACTGGCAAATCATCTCAGATTTGGAGATCTGCCTTTAATAAATTCCTAAAAATATCGGGGCGGCTGACAATACCGACCAATTTTTTATTTTTAACAACCGGCAAACGATGAATTTTCCCAGTAAGCATTATTGACCCCGCTTCCAAAATTTCTGCTTCAGGACCAATGGAAATAATTTTTTTAATCATCAAGTTTTCTACCAATATTCCTCGCTTAGCCTCCACCCGATGTTTAATTTTTTCTTTACCAAGCCAAAGGCGAACGTCTTTTAAAATATCTTTGATATCCGGATAAAGAGCCCTAAATAAATCTTTTTCCGAAAGCATCCCTACTAATTTCCCGCGCGAATCCACGACTGGCGCGCCGCTAATATTATTTTTGACCAAAACCTGGGCCGCTTCAATTAGGGTTTGCTCCTTTTTTACTGTGATAACTTTTTTAATCATTACTTCTTTTATTTTCATAATTTACTCCACATCTAAAAATTTCATTAAATAAATAAAACCAATACCAATAAGAAAAACCACAAAAGTGCTAATTGATTCTTTAAACTTAACTGTTTTTCTGATCTCCGGAATGAGGTCCGAGGCGGCAATATAAATAAACCCGCCGGCCGCGAAGGGGAGAAGAATTTTAATAAAATTATCCGAATAGCTGGCCCAGAAAAAACCGATCATTCCGCCGGCGATAGCTGTAAGGGCCGTCAAAAAATTCATTAAGATGGCTGTCTTTTTTTTGAAACCGGCAAAAAGCAACGTCCCAAAATCACCAAACTCTTGAGGAATCTCATGCAAAATTACCGCCACGCTTACGATTAAGCCAAGCCTTGTACCTTCCACAAAAGAGGCGGCGACAATCAGGCCATCAATAAAGTTGTGGACACTATCACCCAAAAGAGACATGTAGCCAAAAGTATGAATTTCGCAATGCTCCCTATGGCAATGACGCCATTGAAAAATCTTTTCTATCACAAAAAAAGCGGCGAAAGCAATGAGCACCCAGAGAAAAACCGTCCGACTGTCGGCTTTTTCAATAGCTTCCGGCAGCAAATGCAAAAAAGCCCCGCCCATCAGAGCGCCCGAGGCGAGGGAAACAAGAGTCAAAAGAATTTTTTCTAGCCATTTTTCCTTAAGCACCAAAGCCAAAACACCAACAAAAGAAAGGAGGCTGATAACAAAAGTGCTGGCGATAATCCAAAACAGGGGATTCATAAAACAATAAAGATAATAATTTTCAAAGCGGGATACCAGAATCTCACTGCTCGGCCGCCGCCGAGTTGGCGACCTGCGCTTGGGGCAAACCGGCGGTTTTCCCCAACGCTTTCCGCCGAAAGAGGTGGGAAACTCCCGTTTCCCAAACCCTTCCCGTTCGATTCCTCATCCCTGATAATCAAACTATTGTTTCCAATATTTAAAGTGCGTATTTTTTCAAAGCGGGATACCAGAATCGAACTGGCGCCTACTCCTTGGAAGAGAGTCGTACTGCCACTATACTAATCCCGCATTATTTAAAGTTCCGGATTTTTCGATGTCCCGCGTTGGAGTATCTTATCCAAAATTCCACATTCATCTTTTGGTAATTGAGTCACGGCTATTCTTGTATTTTTACAATCAATTTTTCTTCCTTCTTTTTTTGCTAAAGCTATTGCCGTCGCCCGATGATGACCTTCGAGGCAAACTAATTTTCCATTATCTTCTCTAACTAACCCGATAAACTCCGTGGGGCAGGGAAAATCATTAATCATGGCCGCCACGCCAGAATGATTTTTGAAAAAATCGTAGTTTCGCGAGATATTTAATAATTCTTCAAATGAATTTTTATTTTTCTCCGGCAATTTTTTCTGCCATCCGCTATACGGACCAACAAGCATCGCAGGGATATCGTTCATCGGGTCTGTAAATTCGTAAATTTTCCAAGAACGTTCTTCTGCGCCAATTTGCGCTGCTGAAAATTTTCGCCACGACTCCCAATCGGGCCAACCCTTAATTTCTGTAGCAGTACGAATCCGTCCAGGATTATTGGCCTCGCGGCTTCTCCACCCTTCAAAAACCTCTTCCCAAGTTGTATCCTTTATAAATTTAAGCATAATTTGTCCAAATCGGGGTGCCGGGAATTGAACCCGGGTCTCATGCTCCCAAAGCATGCATACTACCGTTGTACTACACCCCGGCCAGTTAGAACTTTGTGTCATTGCAGTACGATCTGCGTTTGAACCAAAAATTCCTCCCGCAGTCCAAACCTGTTTATGGCACACAGTTCTAACTGGCCACCGGTTTTAAAATACCAAATGCCGGGGGTGAGAATCGGACTCACGACGCAAGGATTTTCAGTCCTTCGCTCTACCACTGAGCTACCCCGGCCAGTTAGAGCTTCCTGCCATAGCATATTCTCGCTGTGAAAATAGCATAATTAGATTGCCCCACATTGATAAATAAATGACAGAGAGCTCTAACTGGCCACCGGCCCTATATTTTTATCTTTTATTAAATTTTAGCAATGTGAATTTTAATCTCTTTCTTAAAAATTTCCTCCCTGGCCCACTTTTCAGAAATTTTTCTCTCCGAATAGCGTCATATTTATTTTCGCACGCTTCATAGTAAATCAACTTTAGTGGCCTTCTATGTTTTGTCGATGCAACCTCGCCCCTAGCATGTTCTCTAAATCTCTTTTTGAGATCATCTGTGTAGCCAACATAGAAATCATGGCCGGTAAAACTTACTAAAACGTAAGTATAAAACATATTTTGAATTTATCTGGTGGGCGCGGGAGGAATCGAACCTCCGACCTCGTCATTATCAGTGACGCGCTCTAACCGACTGAGCTACGCGCCCCCACACCAATTATGTTAAGCTATTTTTAATTCTACTTTTTAATTGTGCTAAAGCACGGCTTCTTTGTTTTAATCGAGATTCCCTCAAGCGAGCATCTTCTTCTGCTCCATAAGCCTCGTAGTAAACTAACTTGAATGGTCTTCGTGATTTTGTAGATTTTACGAAGCCCCCGTTATGTTCCAGAAAACGATGTTTTAAATCATCTGTTGAACCGGTGTATAAATTACCATCTTTTATACTCTTCAAAATATAAACATAAAACATAATTGGTGTGGGGGCGCGCCCTGCCTCTTTTCAAATCTTCAATACGCTTCTAAAATGATAACAAAAAAGATTGGTGCTGGCAAGCCCCCACACCTATTTTAAATCGATGTTTCATGTCCAGGATTGCGCATCTTATTTTAAAATAGGTGTGGGGGCAAGAGTTTACCAATCTTTTTTATTTCCTGCCCCGTTAGAGATAAAGGCACATCAATATACAGAGTAACTTTTTTTCTCCACAGATTGTTGCTCCGCGTTGTATATAAATTTACTTAAATCTCTAATGGGGTTGACAACTTGAAGTAACAGAAGTACGGCTTTCTATCTTTTTTCACACCTATAACTTATTGAAAGTTTCAAATAAATGAAACTTCGACCAATCTTGTCCCGTGAGGGGGACAATATTATTTTCTCCCTAGAAAGGAGGTGATCCACCGACAGCTTCCGCTACCGGTGCCTTGTTACGACTTCGCCCCTATCATCGAGTTTACCCTCGTTGCCCTTGCGGGCCGCTTCAGGTACCCCCGACTCTCTTGGCGTGACGGGCGGTGTGTACAAAACCCGAGAACGTATTCAACGCGCCGTGGCTGATGCGCGTTTACTAGCGATTCCGGCTTCATGAGGTCGAGTTTCAGACCTCAATCCGAACTGGGATCGGTTTTATGGGATTAGCTCCACCTTACGGTTTGGCAACCCATTGTAGCCGACCATTGTAGCACGTGTGTCGCCCAGGACGTAAGAGCCATGCTGATTTGACGTCATCCTCACCTTCCTCCCCGCACTCAACGCACTTCGCTACGCTCGTACTAAGTTAAAAGTTTAAGGTTAAAAGTAAAAAGTTCTTGAATGTGAAAATTTTTAATAAAAATTTTCACTTCTTAACTTTGAACTTTACATTTTTAATTTTTAACTTAAGCATTTACGTAGTAAATGCGCTCAGTGCGGGGCAGTTCGGCCAGATATAGTAACTGGCCGTGAGGGTTGCGCTCGTTTCCCGACTTAACGGAACATCTCACGACACGAGCTGACGACAACCATGCAGCACCTGTGCTGGAATCCGATTTGACGGTCATCTCCCGTTTCCGGGTGAATACTTCCAGCATGTCAAGCCCTGGTAAGGTTCCACGCTTATTGTCGAATTGAACCACATGCTCCACCGCTTGTGCGGGTTCCCGTCAATTCCTTTGAGTTTTAGCCTTGCGGCCGTACTCCCCAGGCGGGGTACTTAACGCGTTAGCTTTAGTATACGGCACTGAGAGGGTCGATACTCCCAATGCCCAGTACCCATCGTTTAGGGCGTGGACTACACGGGTATCTAATCCGTATCGCTCCCCACGCTTTCGTCCCTGAGTGTCAGAACTGTTCTAGCAAGCTGCCTTCGCATTTGGTGTTCTTGCCGATATTAACGCATTTTACTACTACACCGGCAATTCCGCTTGCCTCTCCCAGTCTCTAGTCTTATAGTTTCCTCGGCGGTTCTCGAGTTGAGCTCAAGAATTTAACCGAAGACTTACAAAACCACCTGCGGACCCTTTACGCCCAGTAAATCCGGATAACGCTCGAGGTCTCTGTATTACCGCTGCTGCTGGCACAGAGTTAGCAACCTCTTATTCATCAGGTACCGTCATTGGTTCGTCCCTGATAAAAGAACTTTACACCCCGAAGGGCTTCATCGTTCACGCGGCGTCGCTCCCTCAGACTTTCGTCCATTGGGGAATATTCTTGACTGCAGCCTC
>JACRNW010000003.1 GCA_016214745.1 Candidatus Falkowiibacteriota bacterium
AAATGAAACAATGCTTTCATTTTGGCGCCGGCACGCGGATTGGACTTTTGATGTTTTAAAAATTTATAAAGAAGATAAGATTGATGAGAAACTCGCGATAATGGCCGCATCACATCATATTTTAGAAGGAAAAAATCCAGCCGGACTTAACCCAGAAGATGTTCCGCACGAAGCACAGACGATTGAAATGGTTGAAACGTATGAAATTCTTACCATGGTTGATCAATTTCAGGCGTACATAAAACGGAGCGGTAAAAGTCATAAAGAAGCCGTGGAGGAAGTGAGAAGTAAAATTAACAGACAAAAATTTTCGGATAAAGTTAAAAAAGAATATCTTGCAATTCTTGCTATAATAGAAAAATCGGAAGGTAAATTACAAGCCAAATTAAAAAAATAATTATGGCCAAACCGGAAAAAAAAGTAATGGTTTTCGGCACTTTTTCCGTTTTGCATCCCGGCCATCTTTATTTTTTTAAAAAGGCAAAAGAGCGCGGTGATAAATTGATTGTTGTCGTGGCGCGAGATGCGACGGTTCGCAAGGTTAAAGGTTTCTCACCAAAGTTGGACGAACGAGCGCGACGGGAAATGGTTAGCGCGATAAAATCTGTGAATGAAGCGGTATTCGGCGATAAATTTGATTGGTATAAAATTATTTTAAAATATAAACCGGAAATAATTTGTCTCGGATATGATCAGGCGGTGCCAAAAAATTTTCCGGCAGAACTGAAAAAGAGGGGAGTGGACGCGAAAATTTTTAGATTAAAATCTTATAAACCAAAAAAATATAAATCATCGCTTATAACATGGAACTTGAAGCATAAAACTTGAAACTTTTGGTTTGAATTAAAATTGTCCCCGAACCAATGTTACAAGTTTTAAGTTTTAAGTTTTATAAATATGATGGATATAAAATTTGTCCGAGAAAACGTAGAATTGATGAAGAAAGTCGCAAAAAATAAAAACAGCAAAGTTGATATTGATAAACTTTTGGTAATTGACGATAAGCGGCGCAGTTTGATTTCCGAAGTGGAAAAATTAAAATCAGAATTAAATAAGCGGTCAAAGACAAAACCCGGCCCGGAAGAAATCGCGGCATTGAAAGAGCTCGGCGGAAAAATTAAGGAAATGGACGCGAAATTGGCCACAGTGGAAAAAGAATATCGCGACTTGATGCTTTTGGTTCCAAATGTTTACGCGGACGACACACCGGTCGGACCGGACGATAGCGCCAATCGTGAGATTTCTCGCTGGGGCGAGCCGACTAAATTTGATTTTAAGCCAAAAGACCATATTATTTTAGGAAAAGATTTGGATATTTTGGATTTGGATGCCGGAGCAAAAACTTCCGGTTATCGCGGCTACTATTTAAAAAATGAAGCCGTTCTTCTCCATTTTGCTTTGCTTTGGCATGCCATAAATAAAATGAAGAAAAAGGGATTTGAATTAATGGTAACGCCGACCTTACTTCGTGAATTCGCGCTCGTTGGCAGTGGTCATTTTCCTGAAGGCAAAGACGAAATCTATCAAATCGGAAATCCCGGCCGACTCGCTGATGGAAGCACGAAAGAAACTACTTATCTCGCCGGCACTTCAGAACCGGCGCTCCTCGCGTATTTTGCCGACAAGACTTTAAATGAAGAAGATTTGCCGATAAAAGTTTGCGGTTTTTCAGAGTGTTACCGATCGGAAATCGGCAGTTATGGCAAGGATATGAAAGGAATTTATCGTATCCATGAGTTTATGAAAGTTGAGCAGGTGATTTTGTGCAAAAATAATCTTCGTGAATCCTTGGAATGGTTGGAAAGATTGCGAGAAATCGCCGAAGAAATTTTGCGAGATTTAAAATTGCCGTATCGCGTGGTTCAGCTTTCAACCGGCGACATGGGAACCGGAAAATACAAGATGTATGATTTAGAAACCCATATGCCATCAATGGCATCGCGCCATTTTTACGGTGAAACGCATTCAGATTCAAATCTGACTGATTGGCAGGCGCGGCGGTTGAATATTAAATACAAAAATAAAGATGGGAAAACAGAATTTGTTTATACGCTGAACAACACGGTTATTGCGTCACCCAGAATTCTAATTGCTATTTTGGAAAATTATCAACAAAAAGACGGTAGTGTAAAAATTCCGAAAGTTTTGCAGAAATATTGTGGGGTGAAAGTTATCAAGAAAAAATAAATCATCTATGAAAACCTGGGTTGAAATAAATAAAGAAAATTTACTCCATAATTTATCACAGTTTAGAAAATTGGTTGGTGAAAAAGTGAAAATAATGGGTGTGGTTAAAGCCAACGCCTACGGCCACGGCTTGGTTGAAGTGGCCGGTGCGATTTCCGATAAAGCTGATTGGCTTGGAGTAGACTCACTATCCGAAGCCTTGAAATTGCGACAAGTCGCCGTTAAAAAGCCAATTTTAGTTTTGGGTTACACAGAATTAAAAGATTTAAAAGAGGCCGTAAAAAATAATGTCAGTTTAACGGTTTACAACAAAGAAACAATAGAAAAACTCGGTAAGATTCCAATTCACAATCCAAATTTAAATCCCAAAATTCACATCAAAATTGAAACCGGCACTTCGCGCCAGGGCGTCCCGGAAGATAAAATTTTGGAATTTATAAGATTTGTAAAACAATATCCGTCAATTGAAGTTCAAGGAATTTCTACACATTACGCAAATATTGAAGACACAACCGATTCAAGTTTTGCCAAAGCGCAGCTTGAAACTTTTTCGCGCGTCGCGGAAATTTTAAAAAAAGAAGGTGTAACGCCGCTTCGGCATACGGCCTGTTCCGCGGCCACAATTTTATTTCCCGAAACGCGCTTTGAAATGGTGCGACTTGGCATCAGTATGTACGGCCTTTGGTCCTCTAAGGAAACAAAAGCCGTGGCAAAAAATAAAAATCTGGACTTAGATTTAAAACCAGTGCTAACTTGGAAAACAATTGTGGCGCAAATAAAAAATTTACCGGCCGGTACTTCGGTTGGATATGGCCTGACAGAACGCGTAAGCCGCGATTCAAAAATCGCCATTTTGCCTGTCGGATATTTTGATGGTTATGACCGTAAACTTTCAAGCGTCGGCAATGTTTTAATCCGCGGTAAACGCTGCAAGGTTTTAGGCCGCGTTTGTATGGATATGATTATTGTTGACGTAACTGATTTGTCAAAAATTGAATTGGAGGACGAAGTCGTTCTTTTGGGCCGGCAAGGAAAAGAAGAAATAAGCGCGGAAGATCTGGCGCAAAAAATCGGGACGATTAATTATGAAGTTGTGACAAGAATTAATCCGCTGATTCCGAGGATTACACCCTAAAGGGTGAACTCCCGGAAAACCGGAGATCAGGCTTTAGCCTGTAAGTTAACCAGTTAACATTTATGGCCTACTACAACAAGATTGGATTGTTAGTTTTAAATAAAGATCAAACGTCTTTTTTAGTTTGTGAACCCGGGGGGAAATATAAAGATAAAAGAGTGACACAATACCTTATGCCGGGTGGTCAATTGGAGGAAAAATCAGAAATAGAATGTTTGAAAAGAGAGATAAAAGAAGAATTAAATTGTAATATTGATGAAAAATCTTTGGAATATGTGGGTGAGTATATTGATGTTTCCGCGGCTACACCCGAGCGCGATGTCATGATTAGATTGTATAGAGGAAATCTTATCGGTAATCCAAAACCATCGTCAGAAATTGGCGCATTTTACTGGATAGGTAAAAATGACGTTGACAATCAAAAAATTTCACCAATTATAAAAAATAAAATTATTCCAGATTTGGTAAAAAGAGGAATTTTAAAATAATTTATGTCTAAGAAGATAAAAGTCGGCGTGATTTTTGGCGGACGCTCCGGTGAGCATGAAGTTTCTTTGGTTTCAGCAGAATCGGTGATGAAAGCGCTTGATAGGAAAAAATATGATATTGTTCAGATCGGTATTACTAAAAGAGGGGAGTGGGTAATTGAAAATGCAAAATTAAAAATTAAAAATGAAAAATTATTGGAATTATTTAAACAAGGAAAAATAAAAAATGGATCGCGCTTGCCGCCGGAGATTTTGACGAAGGTTGACGTAGTTTTTCCGGTTTTGCACGGAACTTATGGCGAGGATGGAACAATTCAGGGATTATTTGAAATGATGAATATTCCATATGTCGGCGCCGGTGTTTTGGGTTCGGCGGTTGGGATGGATAAGATAGTGCAAAAACAATTGTGCGAGCAGGCCGGACTGCCGGTAGTTAAATATATTTGGTTTAATGCCGGCGATATTTTGCGGCGACCATCAGGCGTCGATAAAATATCGCCGCATAAGACGACGCGTGAAAGGCGTAGCCTTATACATATTTTGCGACACATAGAAAAAACTTTAAAATATCCGTGCTTTATAAAGCCGGCTAATATGGGATCAAGCGTTGGAATCAGCAAGTCCAAAAATAGGCGAGAGTTAATCGTCGGCATTAATTTAGCGGCAAAATACGATAAGAAAATTTTAGTTGAAGAGGCCGTATCAAGTGTGCGCGAGATTGAATGCAGTGTTTTGGGCAATGATGACCCGATCGCGTCAATGCTGGGCGAAGTAATTTCTTCCGGAGAATTTTACGATTACGACGCGAAGTACGTTGACGGAAGGTCTAGAACCGTTATTCCCGCCGAAATATCAAAAACGATGACAGGAGTGATAAGAGATTTAGCCTGCCAAGTTTTTTGCGTAACAAATTGTCTTGGTATGGCCCGGGTTGATTTTTTATTGGACAATAAACGCCAAAAAATTTACGTCAATGAAATAAATACTATTCCCGGATTTACTTCGATTTCCATGTATCCAAAACTTTGGCAGGCCTCGGGTTTGTCATATTCTGATTTGTTGGATAATCTTATTAATCTTGCCATTCGTCAATTTGAAGAAAAACAAAAATTGCAGATGGGATATAAGCCAAAGAAAAAATGGTATAGATAATTTTATGGCGAAGTTTAGGGATTATCATAAAAAAAGTTATGTAAACCCGTTTTTTGGCGTGGGCAGAAGGGGAGTCGCGGCCAAAAACAGGCATAGACGGGGTTTCGGCTCTTGGCGGAATAAATTAATTTTTATTTCTTTGGCAATAATTATTGGCGCCGGAATTTATTTTATTTTTTTCTCGCCGTATTTTAGCATAAAAAAGATTGAAATTTCCGGACTTGAAAAAATCAGTTATGACGAGTTGCGCGGTATGGTTGATGAAGAAATTAGAAGCCGGAGATTTTTTATTTTTAGCCAAAATAATATTTTTATTTTTGATGAGAAAGAGATCAGTGATAAAGTTTACGGAAAATACGCGTTAAATTTTGTAAAAGTTGATAAAAGCTTACCGGGAACCATAAAAATTTCGTTGGAAGAAAAAAAACCAGCCCTGATTTGGAAAACGACGGATAAATTTTACGTAGTCGATTGGGAGGGCGCAATTATTCGCGAAATTACGCAAACGGAGGTAAGAGAGTACCAGGGAAATCAATCTGGGGCCAAAATGGCCACGGTTTTTGATGATAGTAACACGTCAGTGGCAAACAAAGATAAAGTTCTAAATGACCAAGCGGTCAGGGCCGTAATTGATATACAAAATAATCTGCCGCGAACCACAGGTCTTGTTATTTTAAATTTTGTGATGGCAGATCGGAGTGACTCCACGTTAAAATGCATAACTGGAGATGGTTGGGAGGCCTACTTTTCGCTTATAAACGATTTAAATGCGCAGATTAATAAGTTAACGGCATTTTTAATGGATAAAAAGCAGGAAGAAAGAAAAGGATTGGAATATGTTGATTTGAGATTTGAAGACAGGGTTTATTATAAATAACATTAGATAGTTGATATTGTTAGTATTAATCTTACGGGAGTTGTTTACTATAGAGCGTCGTATAAGGCACAATGTGCGACACATAGCATACAGCAAAACTGTCTCTTCCCTACCAACAAAGATAGATTTTCTGATATCAAAAAACCACGCCAGATGAGCGTGGTTTTTAAATTATTTTTTTATGGAAGATAATCCAGAGGATTTACCGGAATGCCGTCTAATCTAGTTTCAAAGTGTAAATGCGGCCCAGTGGTCAGCGGTCCTGCGCCGGGAGTGCCAGGCATGCCGCCAGAAAGACCAATCACCTGCCCTCTGATTACGTAAGTATCTTCCTGAACGTTTATTTTTGAAACATGTCCATAAACCGTGGAAAGACCGTTAGCATGGAGAAGCATAATGTAACTGTATCCTTTTTGTCCCCCATTTTTTATTTTGCCGACATAGCCGGGAGCCGGCGCTTTGATGGGCGTGCCTTGATAGGCGCGAATATCAATTGCCGGATGTTCAAAGATATAGCGAAAAGGATAATCGGGATCGTGAAAGGTCGCGGTAATTCCCCTACCCGGATCAACGGGCCAAGAAAGCGCGACAGAGCCGGACTGTCCCTCCGAAAAAGCTTTATCGCTTTCTTCCAGCCGCTGCCTGATTGTTCTTTCCAGCGCAGTGATTTCTGCATTTATTTGTTCTTCTTCGTATTTTGACTGTAATAGCCAGTTCTGAAATTGTTTTTCCGAGTCATAAGTTTTGTCCAATAGCACTTCTTTGCTTTGGATTTGTTCTTCAAGTGAACTTTGCATCTTTACCATCTCGTTTTTAGAATTTTCCGCTTCAGCTTTTTTATCTTCTCTTTGTTTTTTCTGTTCCTCGAGCTCGGCTTTTAATTCCTGAACTTGATTTAAAGTATTTTGCAAATCCGCCTGTAAATTTTCAACATATTTCATCTGGTCAAAAACTTCAGAAAAAGATTGGTTTGTCGCAATAACTTCCAGGTAGCTTTTCTCGTCATTTCTGTGAATTAAACGCAAAAATTCAGCGATTCGGTCCTTGCTTTTAGCGATGCTATTTTCTTTATCTAAAATTTGTGTTTCTAAATTTTTTATTTCTAAAGTTATTGTTTCTATTTTTTTCTCGGTTGTTTCAATATCAATTTTTATTTTCGCAATTCTGTTGGATAAAATAGCCAATTCCGTTGAAAGACTCGCCGTTTTCTTTTGGGCGGCTTCAATTTGTTTTTTATAACCATCAGATTTTTGCTGTAAGGCCTCAATCTCTTTCCTTTTAGCGTCTATTTCCTTGTCTAAATTGGAAATTTCTCCAACTAAGGCATTAGCTGGCGCTTCTTCCGCTTTTGCGGCTTGAATTAGAGAAAAATTAAAAGGAACAAGCAAAGAAATTGCCGTTAAAATAATCGCAACCTTTAAGCCTTTTTGTGCCATAATTTAATTATAGCAGATTTTACGCTTCAAGTAAACTTTTAGCGTTAGCAATTCTTTGCAGAGTTTTGTCTTTTCCTAAAATTTCAGCAACATCAAATGGGGGCGGCGAGGCTTTGAGTCCAGTAAGCGCGACTCGCAAGGGCCAGAGGGTCTCCCCCATTCCAAGTTTTTTTTCTTCAATAAGTTTTTTAATTTTTTCTTCCAAATGTTCTTTTTCAAAATCTTTTTTATCAGTTTTTGCGAGTATTTTTTCCGTTTCTGACAAATGGTTTATAACATCTTGGGCTGTCATCTTTTTCCAGATTAAAAGTTGCTTGTCATAAGTTAGTTCTCTTTTAAAGAGAAAAGAGACGAGTTCGGAGAGATCGTTCAATTTCACTAATCTTTCTTGCTCCAAGGCAATAATTTTTTTTAATTGATCAAAAATAATTGGTTCGTCGGTTGCCGTAATTTTCCATTCTCCGTCCCCCACCCTGCCGATTAAATTTGTTTTTTCGAGGTGTGGGATGCATTCTTCCGTTAGTTCTGATAAATCCATTTTGCGGATGTATTGGCCATTTAACCAATTCAGTTTTTCTATGTTAAAAATTGCCGCCGCCTTGTTCATGTTGGCTATGGAAAAATGTTTTATCAATTCATTTTTAGTAAAAAATTCCTGATCGGTTTTAGGATTCCAGCCCATGAAAACAATAAAATTAAGCAGAGCCTCGGAAAGATAACCCATAGCGCGATAGTCGGCAATCGCGGTAGCCCCATGGCGTTTTGATAGTTTTGTTCGGTCGGGCGCGAGAGTTAGCGGGATGTGGCCATATTTTGGTGTTGGAAAACCGAGCGCCAGAATCATGGCAATTTGTTTTGGAGTATTTGAAATATGATCCTCGCCGCGGATGACATGGCTGATTTTCATGGTTTCGTCGTCAATCACTACGGCAAAATTGTAAAGTGGAGTTTCTAAATTTTTAGCGATTGTGATGTCGCCGATTAATTTTGTATCAAATTCCAAGACACCCTTGATCATGTCTTCAAAAATAATCTTTTTGGCGGGCATCCGGAATCTTATAACCGGTTTTCGCCCTTCGTCCAGGAATTTTTTTATTTCTGCTTCGTTTAAATTTGCGCAACGTCCGGAATAAACCGGCGGCTCTCCCCTCTTCATCATGGCCTCACGCTCGGTTTCCAACTCTTCTTCGGTGCAAAAACAATAATATGCTTTGTCTTCTTTTAATAATTGCTCCAAATATTTTTTATATGTTTCTAACCGTTCACTTTGCCGATATGGACCATACGGTCCGTCTATATCCGGCCCTTCGTCGTAATCAATCCCAAGCCAATGCAAACTTTCAATAATTTCTTTGGTAAATTTTTCATCGGAACGTTCCAAATCCGTGTCTTCAATGCGCAAAACAAATTTGCCGCCCTGGCTTTTGGCGAATAAATAGTTAAAAAGCGCGGTTCTCGCCGTGCCGATATGTAAATATCCGCTTGGCGAAGGCGCGATGCGCACTCTGATTTCTTCTTTTTTAGGCATATTTTTCCCCATTTTTGATAATTAACCAGCTAAATTTTATTGTCGCGGTTAAAATTCTTTTAAAGCGCCATGGCTGCATAAAAAGCCGCCAGAGCCATTCCATGCCTATTTTTTGCATCCAGTGCGGCGCGCGTTTTATTCTGCCGGCGATAAAGTCAAACGATCCCCCGACGCCCATAGCGATTTTAACTGACGGGATTTTATTTAAATTTTCGGCGATGAATTTTTCCTGCCGGCCGATTCCTCGTAAAGACACAAATAAAATATCCGGGCGCGCTTTATTTATCTCGGCGATTATTTTTTCACCGGATTCTTCTTCGGATAAAATTGCTCCGCCGATTTTAAGTCCTGGAAATTTTTTGTTGAGCGCCGTCGCCGTTTCTTCCGGTTTTGATAATCCTTCTTCCGCGGCCATCAAAAAGATTGAATAATTTTTTTGTTCAGCTATCTGGCAGATATCCAACATTAAATCCACGCCCGTAATTCTTTCCGGAAGTGGCCGGCGTAAATAACGAGCGGCTAAAATTAATCCAAAGCCGTCGGGTACGGTGAGTCCGGCCTTGTTTAAAATTTCTAAGAATTTTTCGTCTTTTCCAGCCGCCACAACCATTTCTGGATTTGCCGTAACAATGTAATGCCCCAGCCCGCCGGAAAAAAAATCATCAATTTTTTTTAGTACGTCGGTTTTACTGAGATTGTCTATTTTAATTCCAAGAATATTTACTTTCATTTCAAGGGAAAAGATTTAATTACAGAATATACTGATCCGTCTGGCGTTAATTCACTTTCCATTAATTCTACACTTTTCACGGTAAAATCCATGAGCGGAATTTTTACGCCGGTAATTTTACATCTGGACCAGTCTTTAATTCTACCCAAGGTCAAATGCGCCTGCCACGGACGCGTATCAACTTTATAGCCAAGATTTTCAAGCATTACTTCAAGTTTGTCAATTAAATCGTGGATGGTATCGGCATCATCCACTGAAGCGAAAAATACGTGCGGCGTTTGTTCATTTGGAAAACATCCGAAGTCGCCGGTTGTCATTCCAAAAGATTTAATGTTTTTTGTAATTTCTTCAATACCTTCTTCAACCAAAGCGATTTGTTTTTCATTCAAGTCGCCGAAAAAGTGCAGAGTTAAATGTAAATTTTCCGGTTCAACCCATTTTATTCCGTAATCGGGATTGAGTTTTTTTAATTCTTCAATAACTAGATCAAGTTTTTGCTTTATTTCATCGGGTAAATTTATAGCGATAAAAACACGTTTAGTCATGGCTTTATATTTTATGTTTAGTATTAAATTGTAGCATTTTTTTTATTTTTAAGCAAACTTTTATTTGTTGACCGAAAACGAAATTTTTGATAAATTTAAGTCAGAAAAGGAGGAAACAAAATGCCCCCTAATTCAGAAGGAGGAATCCCCCCTTGGTTTTTGGACAGTCAAGGCCAAATCGGTTGCGCTCCAGTGGGAGGCAATCCCTCAACTCTTCCGCTGACTCTGATTCCCTCAGCCAAGGAAGAGGAACCGGACGACATCTCATGGTTTACGGGTGAATATGAAATGCTTCCTTGGGGTAGTCGCCCGATTTGAGCGGTAGAGGGGGGCAAAATGCCGAGGAGAATCCGTCATAAACCGAGGCGGAAGATGACGCGCTGGAATCGATTCTGCCGCATGTGGCATACGAAAAGTCTCGTCAAAGCCACGATCCGCGGCGTTCGATCCTGATCGACAACTTCGACAGCGTGGAGAGACTGCGATAGAAGGGAGAACCAGCCGACGCAAAACGAGGAAGCGTCGGTTTATTTTTTAGTCAAATTTTGCTATGATTAGATTATGAAAGAAGCTTTATTTTACAAAAAATTAGACGAAAACCGCGTTCAATGCCAGGCATGCAATCATTATTGTCAAATCGCGCCGGGCAACCGCGGGATTTGCGCTGTCCGAGAAAATCAAGACGGTAAACTTTATTCTTTGGTTTACGGAAAGATTGTTGCCAAAAATGTTGATCCGGTTGAAAAGAAACCGCTTTTCCATTTTCTTCCCGGCACAAAAAGTTTATCCATCGCCACAGTCGGTTGCAATTTCCGCTGTCTCTATTGCCAGAACGCCGACATTGCCCAGATGCCGAAAGAAAACAATCTTTTCCACGAAGGAAATGTTCCGGGCATTGATATGACGCCGGAAGATGTTGTAAATGAAGCTCTGCTCGCTAGAACGCCAAGCATTGCCTACACATATTCTGAGCCAACAATTTTTATTGAGTTTGCCCTGGAAACAATGAAATTAGCGCGGAAGAAAAAATTAAAGAATATTTGGGTGACAAACGGTTATACAAGTAAGGAAGTTTTAAAAGAAGTAATCCCCTATCTTGACGCGGCAAATATTGATTTAAAAGGTTTTACCGAAGAATTTTATAACAAAATTTGCGGTGCAAAATTAAAACCGGTTTTGGAAACGATTAAAGCAATAAAACGCGGCGGCGTTTGGCTCGAAATTACAACGCTTGTCGTGCCTGGACAAAATGACACAAGAGAACATTTTCTGGGTATCGCTAAATTTATCGCCGAAGAATTAGGAAAAGAAACTCCCTGGCATATTTCTAAATTTTTTCCGACTTACAAATTAAAAGACTTGCCGCCCACTCCCCCATCATCGCTCGTTGAGGCCCGCGAGGCTGGAGTGGAAGCCGGGTTAAAATATATTTATTTGGGAAATGTGGCGTTTCCAGAATATGAAACTACTTTCTGTCCAAAGTGTGGCACCAAAATGGTTCTGCGTTCCGGCTACGAAATTATCCGCCACGATAAAAATGGCAAATGCGCTAAGTGTGGACAAGATTTAAATTTAGTTTTAAAATAAATAACTAAACTTTAATAATACATTTATGGGCGAAGTATCAAGAGACTTAATGGCAGAGAGAAGTAAACAGAAGGAGGCCATGAGAGAGGGTTGGCGAAAAGTTCTTCGAGAATATTTTGAAAATAAACATGAGTATCCTCCGCTTAAAGCAAGTCTACCGAAAAATGAATATAAGGATGATGAAAAAGGCCGTAGGGAGAGAGAAAGGGACGAGAGGCGTGCCGAGGGAGAAACGACAAGACGAGTAGAACAATTTTTGCAATCAAGGCCAGTTTTTGCTCGCAGTATTGGAGAGTTGAGAGCGGTGCAGGATATAGTTGTTGAGGTCGCGATTGAGGTTTTTGATGAACTTATGAAAGAGTAGATCGGTCAAAAAAAAGTTTCCCGCGCCCATTCGGCGCGGGTTTTATTTATCCTTGACAGTATTTTTATAAGTTGTAAAATATAGTTAGCACTCTAAACTTAAGACTGCTAATCTAATTATAAATTATAAAGTATAAAATATGCCAATGCTTCCACAAAATTTTACCACCAAATCCCAAGAAGCTCTTCAGGCGGCTCAAGGGCTGGTTTTTGAATATAATCATCAATATCTGGATCCGCTTCATGTTGTTATGGCGCTTTTGGACCAAGAGGGTGGAATCGTTACTTCCCTACTCAAAAAATTGGGCGTTAACGCCCCCGATTTAAAAGATAAAGTTTTAGCCGAATTTACAAAACTTCCAAAGCACGCCGGAAAAAGGGCGGGCGGCGTGGCACAGATGAATGTTGGTCAGGAAATGGTTCAGGTTTTTTACGCCGTGGAAAAAGAGACTAAAAAAATGAAAGATGAATATATCAGCACCGAACATTTGCTTTTGGGTTTGGTTAGCGTAAAAAGCCGGGCCAGCGAACTTTTATCTGCGGCGGGCGTAACTTACGACGGCGCACTGAAAGTCTTGGCCGAAGTTCGCGGGACGCAAAAAGTTGATTCGCCCGAACCCGAAGCCAAATACCAAGTTTTAGAAAAATACACGGTTAATTTAACGGAACTCGCGCGCGGGAAAAAACTTGATCCGGTAATTGGCCGCGACGAAGAAATTCGCCGCGTGATGCAAGTTCTTTCCCGCCGGACAAAAAATAATCCGGTTTTAATCGGTGAAGCAGGTACGGGAAAAACGGCAATCGTTGAGGGTTTGGCGCAAAGAATCGTGGCCGGCGACGTGCCGGAAAGTTTAAAAGATAAAGAAATAATTTCTTTGGATTTGGGTTCGCTTTTGGCCGGAACAAAATTCCGCGGCGAATTTGAAGATCGCTTGAAGGCCGTGATTAAAGAAGTAAAACAGGCCAGCGGAAAAATTGTTTTATTTATTGATGAGTTGCACACGATTGTCGGGGCTGGCGCGCTTGAAGGCGCGATGGACGCTTCAAATATGTTGAAACCGGCTCTGGCTCGCGGCGAATTGCACACAATCGGCGCTACAACCATCAAAGAATATCATAAATACGTGGAAAAAGACGCGGCCTTGGAACGGCGTTTCCAGCCGGTCTTCGTCGGCGAACCTTCTGTTCTCGATACCATCGCCATTTTGCGCGGCATCAAGGAAAAATACGAAGTTCATCATGGCGTGAAAATTACCGATGCGGCGATTATCGCGGCGGCCACTCTTTCGCATCGTTATATTTCAGATCGTTTTCTTCCGGACAAAGCAGTTGATTTAATTGATGAGGCGACCTCTGCTCTCCGAATGGAAATTGATTCCATGCCTACCGAGTTGGATCAATTAAAAAGAAAAATGATGAAGCTCGAAATCGAACGTCAGGCTTTAATGAAAGAAAAAAATGAAGACGTAAAAGATGAATTAAAAAAATTAAATAAAGAACTCGCCGAACTCCAGGAAAAATCTAAAGAGTTGGAAATCGGCTGGCGTTATGAAAAAGATTTAATCAGCCAGATTAGAAAAGCGCAAAAACAAATTGATTATTTAAAACAACAGGCTGATATTGCTGAACGAAAAAGCGAATTGGAAAAAGTCGCCGAGATTCGTTACGGAAAAATTCCGGAATTGGAAAAAGAAATTAAAGCGCTGGAAAAAAAATTAAAAAAAGCGCCGGCGGAAAAAAGAATTTTGCGCGAAGAAGTGACTGACGAAGACATAGCCAAAGTTGTTTCCCGCTGGACCGGCGTGCCGGTTTTCAAAATGCTCCAGGGTGAAGTGGAAAAATTGGCTCACGCCGAAGCAGAACTTGAGCGTAGAGTTATCGGCCAGAAAGACGCGATTAAAACTATTGCCAATGCCCTGCGCCGTTCACGCGCCGGCATTTCCGAAGAGAAAAAACCAATTGGCTCATTTATCTTTGTCGGGCCGACCGGCGTTGGAAAAACCGAACTTTCAAAAGCTCTGGCCGAATTTATGTTCAATGATGAAAACGCGCTCGTTAGAGTTGATATGTCCGAATATATGGAGAAACATTCCGTAGCGCGGCTCGTTGGCTCCCCTCCCGGATATGTCGGCTATGACGAAGGTGGACAATTGACTGAAGCTATTCGCCGCCGGCCATATTCTGTCGTGCTTTTTGATGAAATTGAAAAAGCGCATCCCGAGGTCTTCAACATTTTGCTTCAGATTTTGGACGACGGTCGTTTGACTGATGGCCGCGGCCGTACGGTAAATTTCAAGAACACAATTATTATTATGACTTCAAATCTGGGAAATCAAGTTATCCGCGATTTTTCCATTGGTTTCCAGGACGGAGAAAATAAAGAAGTGAGCCGCGACAACGAAATGCGCGGTAAAATTATGGACATTTTGCGCGAGACATTTAAACTGGAATTTTTAAATCGCATTGACGAAATTGTAATCTTCAAAAGTTTGGGAAAATTGGAAATCGGAAAAATTATTGACTTACAATTGGTTGAAGTGCAAAAACGGCTTGATGTTAAAAAAATAAAATTGGATATCGTCGAAGCGGTGAAGAAAATGCTCGCGGAAAAAGGTTTTGATCCGATTTTTGGAGCGCGGCCGCTAAAACGCGTAATTCAAAATCAAATTCTGGACGAATTGGCGATGCAGATTATTGAGGGAAAAATAAAAGATGGCGATAAAGTTGCGATTGGATTGGATAAAGATAAAAAGATTACTTTCGCAGTAAAATAAAAGTATTTAAAAATTACGGCTCTAAGTGGCCGTGGTTTTTTATTTTAATTATATAAAAAAGACCCGACTCGTAGAAGGGGTTGTCAGTCTCCTCACGAGTCGGGGTGCGACTCCGATCAGGGAGTCGTCAGCAATGTTCTGGGCGGGGCGCGTGCCTGCCCGGCGCAAGAGTCGTCGGTCGATTTCTCGCAACTTCTCGTCCAACTCGACACGTCGTTCCGCAGTGCACCGCAGAAGACGAATGCCGGTGGAAGCGAGAGCGCGAAAAGCCGCCTAAAGCTCCGCGCGAGGGCAGACACGAGGTATCCAGCACTCATCATGCCGGTCGCTCCTCCTTCCCTCGGGTCACGGGTTGCAAGTCGTCCGCCATTCTTCTTTTTGCCCGGGTGCTCAACGCGACGGTTGACGTTGCCCGGGCTTATGCAGCGAGCGCGCATTCTCCCAAGATCACCTTGGCGAAGACCGCGTCGGACGTGCATCGGGTTCCAACCACCGCTGGCTGGTTCCCGCACGCACCGAGAGTGTCAAAGAAGATGTCGGGCAGCGGTTCGAACCATGGATCCGGAACGAGCTCCGCGGTTACTACCGCAGAGCAGAAGATCGGACCGAGAACATCTGCCACCATCACTCCACCCTCCCAGTATTTCTACGCGGGCGAAATGCCTCGCGTTAAGGTTACAAAAACCTTTTGATAAGATTAAATTATAATTAATTTCCTGTCAATAGATTATTTATAGATAAAAAAAGCCGACTCGAGGAGGTTCTTGGAGTAAGAACCTTGAGTCGGCTGTGGCAGGACGGTTGTTCCCAGAGGAGCGCCTTGAGGAAGGCACTCAGAAGACTACAGAAACTCTGAGAACAGAAGACCGAGGTAGGTGTGGCGCCGGCAGGTCAGGTCGACGTGGACATGTAGTTTCCGATGACGTGCGACGTCGAGAACGGCCCGTACCTGATTCCCATGTTTGAACCTCCTTCTTCCGCTTGGGGAAGCTTGCCCTTCACTCTGAAGAGCTTCCTTACCCCGTGATGGCCGTATATTAACATATATTCTATTTGTTGTCAAGGAGAAAATATGATATACTATTTATAGAAAATATGAAATTAAAATTACCAAAAATTATGCGTATTTTGGCTATATTTGTATTAAGCCAGCTTTTATTTGTTAATTTTGTCTTTGCCAAATTTAATCCAAATTATATTATTTCCGATCAGGAATTGACTGATTATAGTTCAATGTCTTTGTCACAAGTTCAAAAATTTTTAGAAGACAAGGGCAGTTCGCTCGCCTATTACGCGACGATTGATACGGACGGTTTGGGCCGAACCGCTTCGGAAATTATCTGGCGCGTGGCTCAAAGTTATAAAATCAGTCCAAAAGTTTTGCTCGTCACTTTACAAAAAGAACAAAGTTTAGTTACCACCGCCCTTCCGACACAAAAACAACTGGATTGGGCAACCGGATACGGCGTTTGCGATAGTTGTTCCCTTTCCGACCCCACGATTCAAAAATACAAAGGTTTTGCCACGCAAATTGATTACGCCGCCGGCTGGAAAAGATGGTTTTTAGAAAACGCTCTCACTCTTTCATGGGTAAAATTGCCCGGCGTGACTTATTTAATTGATACTTATCAAGTTACTCCGAACAATTTAGCCACGGCGGCTTTTTATACTTACACGCCGCACTACAACGGAAATTATAATTTTTGGAAACTCTGGCAGGATTGGTTTGGAAAATTTTTTCCTGACGGAACGGTTTTAAAAGAAGCTGATGGCACTAGCATTTGGTTGCTTCAGCGCGGCCTGAAACGCCAATTTTCAAGTTATTCGGCCTTTATCTCTCGTTATTCTCCGGATAAATTAATTACGGTGTCAAAAAGTGAATTAGAAAATTATGAAACCGGCACGCCAATAAAATTTCCTGACTATTCTCTGCTCCGCTCCCCTGCCGGCACGGTTTATCTCTTGGTTGGTGATACGCGGCGCGGTTTTTCCTCAAATGAAGTTTTCCGGACAATTGGTTTTAATCCGGACGAAGTTATGGACGCAACCTGGGAAGATTTAAACCTCTACGTTGAAAATGATCCGATTACCATGCAAAGCGTTTATCCTACGGGCGCGCTTTTGCAGGATAAAGTTTCGGGCGGAGTTTATTTTGTAGAAAACGGAATTAAAAAACCGCTTTGGGCAAAACAATTTTTGACGCTCTATTTTGCGAATAAAAAAATTACCGTAGTTTCTCCCGATGAGTTAAAAAAATATCCAACTGGCGAGCCGGTTAGATTTAAGGACGGCGAATTGGTCGTCGGCCAAACCTCGCCGACTGTTTATTTTATTTCAAACGGCGAACGGCGGCCGATTCCTTCCGAGCAAGTTTTTAACGGTCTTGGATTTAAATGGACAAACATTATAAAAACCACGGATAAAATTTTATCTTTACATCCGATCGGTTCAATAATTTATCTCGGAGGCGCCGTAGAAACAACAGTGAATAATTAATTATATTTTTAATTGATTAGTAAATATGCTTTCTTTTGCCGCCATTACTCCTCATCCGCCGATTTTAATTCCAACCATCGGCCGAGAAAACACGAAGAGAATAAAAAAGACAGCCGAGGCGATGGAAGAGTTGGAGAAGAAAATTTCTAAAGCCAAGCCGGATACTATAATTGTTATTTCACCGCACGGTTCTCTTCTGCCGGATGCATTTTCAATTAATTTAAATCCTAAATATCAAAGTAATCTTGAAGAGTTTGGTGATTTTTCCACCAAAGTTGAGTTCAAAACAAACACGGCGCTGGCTTTTCGAATAAAAGAGTTTATGGAGGATAAAAATATTCCGCTGGTCCTCACGAGCGATGGATTTTTAGATCATGGCGCAGTTGTACCGCTTTATTTTTTAACAAAAAAAATTCCCGAAGTTTCTATTTTGCCCATGGGATATTCCATGCTTGATTTTAAAACTCATTTTAATTTTGGGGATCTTTTAAAAGAAATAATTTTAAACGAAGAACAAAAAATTGCGATTATCGCCTCGGGAGATCTTTCCCATCGTCTGACAAAAGACGCGCCGGCCGGTTATTCGGCGCGCGGTAAAGAGTTTGATGAAAAATTGACTGAACTTATCGCCAACAAAAATACCGCCGGCATTCTTAAAATGGACGCTGATTTGGTGGAAAAGGCCGGCGAATGCGGATTACGTTCAATTCTGATTCTTCTGGGATTACTTGAAAGAATTAATTACACTCCGGAAATTTTATCATACGAAGGACCGTTTGGCGTCGGATATCTTGTTGCCAATTTTAAATTAGAATAAGATGAGCGCTTACGTAAAATTAGCCAAGGAAGCGGTTGAAGTATATATTAAAACAGGAAAAATTATTTCCCCACCCAATGATTTGCCAAAAAAATTTTTGACTTCTCGGGCGGGGATTTTTGTGAGTATTTATAATGGCGAAGAATTGCGCGGTTGCATTGGAACATATCTTCCAACCGAACCGAATTTAGCGGGAGAAATTATCGGAAACGCTGTCGCCGCGGCTACTCGAGATTATCGTTTTCAGCCGATTACCGAAAAAGAATTGGCCGAACTTTCTTATTCGGTGTATGTTTTGGAAGAACCGCATGAAATAAAAAATCTAGACGAACTTAATCCGAAAAAATACGGCATTTTGATAAAATCCGAAACGGGAAAATCCGGCTTGCTTTTGCCCGACCTGGAAGGAATTAATACCACGGAAGAACAATTATCAGCGGTTTGCCGTAAATGCGGCGTGCGGTTAAATGAAGAAAAAATTACTATTTATAAATTCGCAGCAAAAAAATATCAGGATTAGGTCTGTTTTTTATGGTTGCCGAAATTATTCCTCTGGCTCGCCTGCCGAAAAATTTATCTGTCTTTGATTATGAAGTCCCAGAAAATTTTCTGGGACAAATTAAAATTGGCCAAATTGTAAAAATATCTTTCCGGAATAAAAATGTGAAAGGAATTGTGATGGCGCTTAAAAGTAAACCCGACCAAATAAAATCCGCCCTAAAGCCGTTTATAAAAATCATTGATCCCGAAATAAATATTGACAACGAGCGGCAGAAATTTTTACACTGGTTTGCTGATTATTATCTCGTTTCCCCCGCCCTCGTTTTAAAGACCTTTCTTCCTGAACCGCCGGAAAAATTAAGCAGTTTTAAGTCCAGGCAAAAAATTCAGCCCGCGTCGCTCGGCGTAGCCAAAAATGATTTGGATAAAATCCAAAACGTTATTGAAAAAGTTAGCTTATCAAAAAAACCGTATACCCTTTTTCATCATCAAAATAATAAAAATAAAATTGTCGCTTTATTAAAAATTACGCAAAAAATAATTTCAGAAGGAAAAAGTGTTCTGATTCTTCTACCGCAGGTTCCCGATATTGCCAATATCGCTCCTTACTTTTTAAATCTATTTTACGACCAGACGGCCATGCTCCACGGAGAATTGTCCAAAACGGAATATTGGCAGGAATGGCAAAAAATAAAAAATGGAAAGGCAAAAATTGTTATTGGCACGCGGTCAGCGCTTTTTGCTCCGCTTTCTAATCTCGGTTTGATTATTATTGATAATGAGGAAGCCCCGGATTTTAAACAATCCGACCAAAATCCCCGCTACGACACAAGAGACGCGAGTTTAAAACTTGCTGAATTAACCGGCGCAAAAATTATTTTTACGAGTCTCGCGCCTCGGCCCGAAACGTTTTTTTTGGCGCAAAATAGGCCGGATTTTAACTATCTGCCACCCGAGAATCCCTCTTCCCCAATTGCCGCTCTTGCCGACATGAATGATGAAATTAAAAATAAGAATTTTTCTTCTCTCGGAGAAAAAATAAAAAAAGAAATTTCCGCGGCCGTCGCGAAACAGAAAAAAGTAATTTTGCTTTTAAATCGCCGCGGCCTTTCCACAATGATTCTCTGCCGTGATTGTGACCACGTTTTTAAATGTAAAACTTGCGATCTGCCCCTCGCCTGCCACGATGAAGAGTGCGGCTTGCCAAAACAATTTATCTGCCATAACTGCGGGAAAACGGAGCCGGTCCAGCTCGTTTGCCCAAAATGCCGCGGCACAAATATTAAATATCTTGGCGTCGGCACGCAAACCGTGGAAAAGGAAATTAAAAAAATATTTCCGCAAATAAACGTTTTAAGAATAGATAAAGACGTTCCGATGGAAAAAATCTATCCTCAAATTTCCGGCGCTGATATTTTTATCGGCACGCAATTTCTTGTCAGAAATTATTTGGATAAAATAAAAGATATCGGTTTCCTGGGAGTTATCTCCGCCGACACAATGATTTATCGTCCCGACTTTCGTTCCGGAGAAAAAATTTATTCCTGGCTTATGGGTATTATTAATTTTGCCCGTGAAGCAAAAATTTCCGTTCTTGTTCAAACTTTTTTCCCGAACAATTTTGTTATTCGCTCTGCGACCCAGGAAAAACCGGAATTATTTTATCTTGAAGAGTTGGATAACCGCGAAGCTCTTGGCTACCCTCCTTTTGGCAAATTGATTAAACTTGCTTACGGAGACTCGGAGGAAAAAAAATGCACAGCTGAAGCCACTAAACTTTTTAAAATACTAAAAACGGAATTGAAAGACAAGGTAGATATTTCATATGACGAAAAGCCGCGAAGAGAAAAAAGAAAATTCTTTTCAAAAATTATTATTAAATTTTCTGATAATTCCGCCGCTTCAATAAAAGAGATGTTAAGAAAAAACGTTCCCGATTCCTGGACTATTGACATTGATCCCGAAAACGTCCTATAATATTACATTATCAATTAAACGCTATGATTTTACCAATCATTACCCTGCCAAATCCAATTCTCCGTGAACGCGCCCGAGAAATCACTCCGGAAGAAATCAAAACTTCTGCTATTCAGAAGTTAATTTCTGATATGAAAGAAACCATTCTGCCTGCCGGCGGAATCGGTTTAGCCGCGCCTCAAGTTAATTTTTCGTTACGGTTAATTGTTATTGCCATAAATAATAAAATCATGGCTTTTATCAATCCGGAAATTCTAAATTTTTCATGGAGAAAGGAAACTGTTGAAGAGGGTTGTCTTTCCGTGCCGCAAANNNCGCAAAAATTCGGGCCGGTCAAAAGAGCAAAGATTATTAAGGTCAAAGCACTTGATGAAAATGGCAAAGTTATAAAATTTAAAACTAAAGATCTTTTTGCTCGGGTAATTCAACACGAAGTTGATCACTTAAACGGCGTCCTTTTTATTGACCGGGCTAAAAAAGTAATTGAAGACAATGCTCCAAAAATTTAATTCTATGAAAAATAGAGCGCGCGTTATTTTCATGGGCAGCGGCGAATTTGGCGCGAGTATTTTAAAAAGATTAGCCGCCTCGGATTTTTCTCCGATGGCTGTTTTTACTAAATCCGACAAACCCGTCGGCCGACGGCAAATACTATCCCCTTCTCCCGCCAAAAAGGTGGCTAAGGATTCTGGTTTAAAAATTTTTGAACCACCTAGTTTAAAAAATGACGAAACGGAAAAGTTGATTAAATCACTGGAACCAGATTTGATAATTGTAGCTGATTACGGAAAAATTATCCCCAAAAATATTTTAGAAATTCCAAAATTTGGCGCTCTAAATGTCCATCCCTCACTCCTGCCGCGCCATCGAGGGGCCACCCCGATTCAATACACAATTCTTTCTGGCGATAATGAAACCGGCGTGACAATAATTTTAATGGACGAACAAATTGACCACGGGCCAATAGTCGCAAGTGAAAAGTTGAAAATTAAAAGTGAAAAATTGACTTACACCGAATTATTAAAAGAATCATCTGCCTTGAGCGGTGACGTACTTTTAAAAACATTACCACATTGGCTCGCCGGCGAAATTAAACCCGCGCCTCAAGATGAAACGCGGGCAACTTTCACTAAAATTTTAACCAAAGAAGACGGTAAAATAGATTGGCAAAATCCAGCCGAAAAAATTGAATGTCAGATTCGGGCGTTTGAAGACTGGCCAGGAACTTGGTCGGAATGGAAATCTGGCGATAAAAAATTAAGGTTAAAAATTATAAAAGCAGAAATTTTAAATCCTAAAATCGGATGCGCGGAGAATAAAACTCCAGGATTTGTTTTTTTAACAGAGCAAAGAGAAATGGCCGTAAATTGCAACCCGGGCAGTCTCGTTATTCGCGAATTACAATCTGAAGGAAAAAATAAAACAATCGGTAAAGAATTTTTACGCGGTTATCCAAAAATCGTAGGTGCGATTCTAATCTAAAACTTCAATATAAATCAAAACCAGCCCGCCAATTAGGCGAGCTGGTTTTTGTTCTTTATTCTTATCTTGCAAAATTAGCTCTACGCTTTTTGTTGCATTCAAAGCAATAAACTGGTCGATCAGCGGCTGGTTTAAAAGGCAGCTCGGTGATCGGGGTGCCGCAGTCAGCGCACTTGAGGTTCATGTCAGCGACATTGAACATCTGGCGCGGAGGTCTGGGACCAAAGCCTTGATTGTTGAAGGCCATAAGTTACTTGAAGCCTCGGTCATTTTAACTTATGACCTCTTTTGATATTATCTCAAGGATCTATCGTTAAAATTGTCCTACTCTTCGTCTTGCCCCCGTCTAAACGGAGGCTTATTGAATTATGTATATATTATACACTATTCTCTAAATTTGTCAAGGTAAAAAGAAGCGGCGGAGACTTGCGTCAACGCCGCTAAGGGGAAGTGCTTGTGGCTTGGGGTTGGGACTAGCCGCTCCAGGAGACGTCGGTCAGGGTCGTCCTGACTTGCACCTGGCGTTGCGGCCAGCCATTCTCCGGTCCGAGATCCCGCGCCGTCTCGCCCATCTTCTGGACGAACCGACGGAGCGAGGAATCGCTCCGGTCCGAAGTATCCTTCGCCTTCGGATCGAGCGGCGGCGCGAGTTGGTCCAGGAGATCGGACGAAAGCTCAATCGCGAGCTGGAGCGGACCGCTTGCTCCGTTCATGGAGACCGGACCGTCAGGCTCCACCTTGATGTCCTCGGGTTTCAACCCGAGATTGGAACTGCAGCATGCCCCCCGTAGCATCCGCTCGAGCCGCTTGCAGCTGAATTCGTGCCGCCCTCCTCCCTTGACCCAAAAATTCACCGTACCCATTTCCTATCTCGCTCCTTCCCTTTCCCCCACTTGCCGCCCCATGCAGCAAACTTGGTTTATATTTTATACTAAACGGATATTTTGTCAAGATAAAAAAGAGCGGCGTCAACTTTCGTCAACGCCGCCAAACGACGAACCGCGCGAGGCACCAAACCGGCGCCTTTTGCGGATTGCTTTCTGGCCCCCGAGGAAGGAGGCCGGGGGTCAGCCGAGTTTGCTGGTTTTCTATTCGGCTCTGGACTCGGGGCAGAACCTAGGTTTGCCCTTACTCGGGATCCGACAAGGTGCGTGACCGAGTAAGGAGAAGCGGAAGAGAGCCAGCTACTCTTTTTATCCGCTCCCACGATCGTCCCACGCACCGGCGTCCCCAACGGGATTTGAACCCGTGTTTCCGGCTTGTCACCCCGTGGGTGATGACCCGTAGGGTCAAAGAGGCCGGCGTCCTAACCGGACTAGACGATGGGGACCGACGCGACTTTTCCGCGCCTACGGATTCGGCCGATTCTGCCTCGGCGGCTGTTGCGGTGGAGGTCTTCGACCGAGCCGGCAAAGTCCACGCCACACCATTCTCGCAAGCCAACGGATGAGCCGCCAGAACTTGCGCCAGAGCCATTTTAGCAACTTTTTGGCTTGCCGGCCAAGAAACTTGAAGACGCGAAATTCTCCGGTGAGGATTTTGACCGCGCCTTCCAGAGCAATGAGGAGGAGCACGATGGCTCCGATAAGTTCACTCCAGTCACACGTCATCAATTCCTCCTGTCGCATTCTGTTATATTTGCTGACTATTAAATATATTATAAAAAAGAAATTTTGTCAAGAGTTTAAAAATCCTCGTTTAGCCCGAGGATTTAATTTTTTGTTTTTTGAATTATCTTATTTTTTCAAAAATCAACCCGCAGAGCATTATATAACCAATTCCCAGAGGATGGTTTAAATATGGACTAAAAAAATTCGTGGCAAGCAATGCGGCCAAACCAAGAAGAAGACCTAATAGTATAAACTCACCTGAATGCCCTAAAAGCCACCCAGAACGCCAAATTTTACCAATTAGAAGCAGATAGACTATAAGTCCAGCCAGGCCAATTTTCAGCATTATATCCAAAAATCCCCATTCAAAAGCATAAGTCGTAAATATCCCTCCCGGATTTACCTGGATCGCGCGCGGATCGCTGCTCTTGTAAGTCACGGTCGCGCCAAAGCCGGAACCGACAATCGGATGCTTTACAATCGCCCGGCCGAGCGGCGGCAGAAGATCCCAACGACTCCGAACCGCGGCTTCATCCAAATCAGTTAGACGATCGCTAAACATTGAAGCAAAAGAAATTTTTCCCGGCTCTGGAAATGGGAATTGAGCCGTGGCAAAAACCGCCCCCAAAGAAATTACTAAAATAGCAATACCACAAAGTCCAATTTTGATAATTTTTTTAAATGAAAATTTTAGAACAACTAAAAATATCAGCAAAGTAAGCAAACCAAACGCCAGGCCAATCCAAAAACTCCGCGAAAAACTGACAAGGATTGATGTGAGCGATCCGATAGCCAATAGCCAGTAGTTGATAACCCCTCCCCTAGCCCCTCCCGCAAGGGGCGGGGAATATTTTTTTGTCTCCCCTCCCTCGATGGGAGGGGATGGAGGGGAGGGTGATTTTTGCCTCCAAATTAAAAGTGCGGAAAAAATAAAAAATCCAATCAGTAAATAAATCTGCGACTGAAAAAAAATCCGATAAAAACCACTTGGCATTAAAGTAATTTCGCCGATTAAAAATTGCCGGAGCCAATGATAGATTGGGAAAATCGGAACTTCAAGACCGTGAGAAAAAATATAAAGAAAGAAAAAAGTTTTAATAATAATCACCGTAACGGCAGCGGTAAAAATTTGTAAAACATTTTCAATTTGTTCGCCCGATTTAATAACATCAACGAGCGGAAAGATGATACCGAAATAAAGCCAGCCATTGAAATCAAAAAATAAATTCTGGAAAGTATTGCCGCGAATAAGTCCCCAAACAAATCCCCAAGCGATAAAAGCAAATAAAATCCAATACCATTTGTCTAACTTAAATCTTAAATCTTTAATCTTTAATCTGTTATAAAACCAAACCCCCATCACAATCAAAAATAAAGCGATGCGCAAAGAAACTGAAGTTCCGCCCAAATCAAAATAAAATAAATATCCTTTTGAACCGATAAACAGTTCTGCCAGTAAAATATAAAGACCGTATTCCAGTTTTTCCAAAGTTAAAATCAGGGTCAGACCGAGAATAACAAAAAATGCCACCTTATTAAAAAGCGGAAAAAAATACGCGATGAACGACAAAATCAAGGCGAAAGAAATAAAAAGCAGCGAGGTTTTAAAATATTTTCCGAAAAGATTCATATCTTGACAGTTAGTGCTCTGAGCGATAAATTAATATGAAGTCCCCGAAGGAATAGGTTTAGAGAAAAAAGGAGGACGAAGAATGCATTCGAAACTTGAGGCACTAACGCAGCTGATTCGGATGTGCAACGAAATCGAACAAATCTTCGCGAGGAGCGGCGTCGTCGGCAGTGAAACGACTACCTCTTCTGACATTCTCTGCGCTGAGTTTAGCACACCAGCGAAAAACAGATTTCTTCTCGGCTGGGTTCTTGACATCAGAAATACGCACCGTCTTTCCGTCGAAGTCTTCCTCAGTTGGGGAGAAATTCACAACCGCCTCTTTGTGGTACGTTGCGATCAACCTCTCTCTCGCGGTCAAGGCGCACCAGCCTGGACGGCCCGGTATTGCTTTGTGACGGGAGATGAAGTGTTGCGCAAGCTGGCCGACGACTGGTATCTTGTGCCCAACAAGGAATCGCGGACATTCAACGTAAACCAGGCCTTTGCGATCATCCGAATGCTCGCCGATTTCTACGCCGACCTTCCTATGGTCGGGACTGCAACTGCAATGGGGGGATGAACCATCTGCCGACTAAAGCGAAAGTTCTTTGGTCGGCGTTTTTTTATTTTTTAAAAATTTGCGCGAACCATGCCAATGCTAAACTCAATGGTCGTAGAATCTGAATTGCCATCCACTCCCCTTTTGTGCCGTGTTTTTTAAAATAGTACGACAAACTTCGATTAAAATCTTTTTGTTTTTTGACGCCCATCGCCTGCTTAAAACTCTGGCCGTAGTAATGGATAATTTTTGCTTCCGGTGTGTATAAAATTTTGAATCCTGTCTCTTTTGCGCGTTTGCAAAAATCAACTTCTTCAAACCAGATCCAAAATTTTTCATCAAGCATTCCGATTTTTTCTATCACCTCACGGCGAATCATCATAAACGCGCCCATCACCTGATTGACTTCCTGCGTCTTCTCATAATCAAAATTTTGAACTAAATATTTATACATTGTTTTTGAGTGCGGCAAAAGATGGTGGATTTTTAATAAAATAAAAATCTGCGAGGCAAAATCGGGAAAAGCCCGGACCGATGGCTGAAGCGATAAATCCGGGTTTAATAATTTACATCCGGAAATGCCGCATTCCGGATGGGCATCCATAAAACGCACCATTTTTTCCAGGGCATTATCTAAAATTTCCGTGTCAGGATTTAGAAGTAAAATATATCTACCGCGGGATTTTCTAATCGCTAAATTATTTCCTTTAGCAAACCCAAGATTTTCCGGGCTGGTCGTCAAATCAACTTGGGAAAATTTTTCTCGCACCATTTCTGCGCTACCGTCACCGGAATTATTGTCCACGACAAAAATTTCAAAACTAATATTTTTTGTTTGCTCAAAAATAGATCGCAAGCATTTTTCCAATAAATCTTTGACCTTCCAATTAACAATAATAATTGATAAGTCCATATTATAAACGGTGTTTTTCTTTGATAATTTTTAGCGCGACATTATATTTTTTAATCGCCTTTGGCGCCCAACCAATTTTTTCCCAGGGAATTTTGTACATAAAACTCGGCAACCAGCGGGACATTGTCGCTTTTGTATCTATAACGTCAAATAAAAACTCGGGCACCCAAACGCCAGTGTGGTCTTGCTCCAACATTGTGAGCCACAAATCCCAATCCTGAAATTTTTTAAAACTTTCATCCCAGCCGGGAAAATGTTCGCGGCGAATGAGCGTCGTGGAAGTAATATAATTCATTTTTTTGAGGGCCTCGCCGTCAAATTCATGCAAACCAAATTTTTTTCTGCCCCACATAAAAGATGAATAGGCGTACGACGCTTCAGGATGTTTTTCTAATGCTTGGAACATTTTAGCAAGCATTTCCGGTTTGGCTTTTACGTCGGCATCGGCAAAAATTATAAATTGGCCAACCGATTCTCTAAATCCCCTATTTCTCGCTGCCGGCGCGCCACGATTTTCTTGATTTATAATTTTTACGCGGTCTTTATATTTTTCCAAAATCTCAGACGTGTTGTCAGTTGAACCGTCGTTTACCACAATAATTTCAAAATCTTTAAATGTTTGATTAAACAATGATAAAAGACACGTTTCAATCGCGTCTCCGTGCTGGTAGGTTGGAATTATTATACTAATTTTTGGCATCATATTTTCAATAATTATAGCGGATTTTATCTCAAAAAACAAGTTGACATAAGATCGTCGAGATGGTTAACTTTAAACAGAAGGAGGTAATAATGGCTGGTTTTCTTCAGAGGCAAATACCGCTTACACCCGAACAGATCAAGGCAAGTGATCGCCTGCTTCAAATGAGTGACGAAGAAGCGGCGGCACTTCCGCTTCCCGAGTTGCCGGAGCAGCCATACAGATGTTCTTTTCCGTTCAGCTCAGCGGTTCTGGACGCGATGAAGAGGGCGGTGGCAGGGCCGCTTCACACGGCTCTTCCGGAGAGTATCTGCCCGAAGCATTACTCAGGAAAGTCGCCATGGCTCATCCCCAAGCCGACCCAAGTCGACTTCCCTCGAAGATGAGGCGCCGACCAGACCAGTCAGCAGTCGACCACACTTCATGGTGTGGTCTTTTTTTATTATCAAGCGAGTGAGAGAAATGAAATCTTTATTTCATTTCCGAACGAGCGCAGATAACACGGAGTATTTAAAAAAAATCCACCACGGCGTTAACCAATAGTGGATCGGCGCAATCTCATTCGGGTTGTGCTGCCGGCGATTACTTCACTGGCTGGAATTCGACCCTGCCTTCATCGCCAGTCATGCTGACGATTTCGAGGTAATAGAGGTCGACCTCAACGTCAGGAAATTCCCGATTCAACGTTTTCTTGGCGGCCCTCATGTCGTTTTCCTGCGCAGCTCTTTCTTCCTCAAGACTCGAAAATGCAGCCGAACCTCCCCAGGCCCCGCAGTCGCGGTGGGCAATGAAGACAGCTCTTGTGATTTTATGATGGCTGACCGAGATTTCTCGAAGGGCGTGGAGAAAGACGTTCCGAGTCATTCCATCTGTGTAGACTCTCGGTCCCCCAGGAAAGGTGTAGGGAGTGTATCGTCCCTTTAGATTTAGTTCCTTTCTGACGAACTCGTTGGTCTGTTCAACAAACCGGTAGTCCAGGCAATGGACAACCGCCACCGGAACCTTCTTGGAATTGTCGAATGAATATTGCATATTCTACCCTCCTCCTAACCCCTCCCCGGCCATTCTCTAAAAAAATTTAGAAGATGGACGAAAAGACGTTAAGAGAATTTATTCAGTTAATTAAATCTACTCCTCAACTCTAATGCTTGGCGCAGTCCTGGCTCGGCCTCTTTTTCGCGCGACTTTAAGGCGTGCCAATTCGCGCTCCAGACCAGCCGCGGCATCGGCGTATTTTTCCGCGTCAACGTGTTTTTCTTCAAGGATTTTTTGCGCTCGCTCACGGGCTTTTTCGATTTCCGCTTCCACGAGTTCTTCCGCCTTTTCCGCGGTATCGGCCAAAATCAAAACTTTATCTCCTGTCACTTCAATAAATCCGCCGGAGCAGGACATGGCAATTTCTTCTTTGTCTTTTTTGGCGATAATTTCTCCGGGACGAAGCACGGCGATCAAGGGAATATGATTCGGTAAAATCGTAATTTCCCCTTCCGCCGTAGGAATGGTTATTTGGTCAACTTCGTCTTTTAAGACAACCCGTTCGGGAGTAATGATTTCGAATTTAAGACGTAACATATATTAATTGGTTCGGAGTTCAGGCTTTAGCCTGTACTTTGTTTACACCCTAAAGGGTGAACTCCGGAAGATTTAGTAACTACGCCGTCACTTCTTCAATTCCGCCTTTCATATAAAATGCTTGTTCTGGTTTATCATCGTGCTTGCCTTCCAAAATTTCCCCGAAACTGCGAATTGTATCTTTCAGAGAAACAAATTTCCCCGGTGTGCCGGTAAATGTTTCAGCAACCGAGAATGGCTGGGATAAAAATTTCTGAATTTTTCTGGCGCGCGAAACGGTTTGTTTATCTTCTTCGGACAATTCTTCCATACCCAAAATAGCAATAATATCTTGCAAATCTTTGTAGCGCTGCAAAACTTTCTGCACTTGGCGGGCGACATTGTAATGTTCTTCACCGACAATTTTTGGATCTAAAATTGTAGAAGTGGAATCAAGCGGATCCACGGCCGGATAAATACCAAGTTCAGTTAAGGCGCGATTAAGCACCACGGTTGAATCAAGATGACCAAAGGTTGTGGCTGGCGCCGGATCGGTTAAGTCATCGGCTGGAACATAAACCGCTTGCACGGAAGTTACCGAACCCTGATTTGTAGAAGTGATTCTTTCTTGAAGCTCGCCCATTTCCGTCGCCAAGGTCGGCTGATAACCCACGGCCGAAGGAATGCGTCCCAAAAGAGCGGACACTTCGGAGCCGGCTTGCGTGAAACGGAAAATATTATCAATGAAAAGCAATACGTCTTGTTTTTCTTCGTCCCGGAAATATTCGGCCATGGAAAGCGCCGACAAAGCTACGCGCGCCCGAGCTCCCGGCGGCTCATTCATCTGCCCGAACACCATGGCGAGTTTGTCCAAAACTCCGGATTCTTTCATTTCATTATAAAGATCGTTTCCTTCGCGAGTTCGCTCGCCGACCCCGGCAAACACAGAAACACCGCCATGCGCTTTGGCAATATTGTTGATGAGTTCCTGAATAACCACGGTCTTTCCCACCCCGGCTCCGCCAAACAATCCAACTTTGCCGCCTCTTAGAATCGGACAAATTAAATCAATAACTTTAATTCCAGTTTCCAAAATTTCATTTTTGGTTGACTGATCAGTGAATTTCGGCGCCGGACGATGAATCGGATATTGTTTTTTTGATTTAAATTCCCCAAGACCATCAACCGTTTCACCCAGAAGATTAAACACTCTGCCGAGCGTTTCTTTTCCGACCGGAACGGAAATCGGCGCCTCTGTATCAATTGCTTCCATCTGCCGTTCCAGACCTTCTGTCACGCCCATGGCCACCGCGCGCACCATGCCCCCGCCCAAATGCTGCTGGACTTCAAGAACAAGTTTTCCTCCGTCCTTCCTTTTTATTTCCACTGCGTTATAAATCTGCGGAACCTTTTCTTTAAATTCCAAGTCCACAACCGGACCAATAATTTGTTTGATAATTCCTTTGTTCATATTTTTTATAAAATTTATAAATTAATTAATTATTCCAGCGCCGCCTTGCCGCTCACGATTTCCATAATTTCTTTTGTAATGGCCGACTGGCGGACTTGATTATACATTAAAGTTAAATCAAATATCATATCTTCGGCAGAGTCAGAAGCATTTTTCATCGCCACCATCCTCGCAGAATGTTCTGAAGCATTTGATTCCAAAATCGCTTGAAAAATTTGCATCTCGGCCATCTTGGGCAGCATATATTCTAAAACCATATCTGGCGAGGGTTCAAATAAAAATTCGTGTTCTCTCTCTTCACTCTTTTCCGGCGTTTTTTCTTCGCCCACTTTTCCTAGATCCAGATCTCGTTCCCGAGTAAACGGCAAGAGTTTTAAAATTCTCGGACGCTGGGAAATTGTAGAAATAAAATCGGTGTAAGCCAGATAAACTTCGTCGTATTTTCCCGCGGAAAAATCATCAATTACAATTTTGGCAATCGCTCTGATCTCCGCGAGCCGTGTCACACTGCTTAAATTCGTAAAATCGGCCACGAGTTTTATTTTGTGCCGCGCCGTAAAATCCCGGCTTTTTTTCCCGACAGTTAAAAATTCCATTTCAATCCCCTTGTCTATCAAACTTTTGGAAAATTCCGCGACTTTTTTTATAATTTGCGCGTTGAATCCTCCGCAAAGACCGCGATCGGAAGAAATCAAAACCACGCAAACTTTTTTAACTTTATCTTTTTTAACTAAAAAAGAATGAAGTTTTGAATCGGTTTTTCCCGACAAATCATAAATCAAAGACCAAGCCCGGTTGGCATAATCGCGAGTGCGAAGCGTTGCCAACTGCGCTTTTCTCATTTTTGAAGCCGCCACCATTTCCATCGCCTTGGTAATTTTTTTGGTGTTGGTGATGGACTTGATGCGTCTTCTTATGATTTTTGTAGAAACTGCCATGACCGTGAATTAGAAAGTTACGATAAACGAATTAATTTTTGTCTGCTATCCGTGTTTAATCTTCAAATAAAGAATAGATATGGCAAGCACTAGTCCTACTCCGTTCATAACTGCCACGGGACCATTATTAATAATAGCCGCATAAGTTACCCAAAGGATTAAACCTATTACATATATAATGTATCTCCATAAAGATATATCTTTTGTTGATTCTGTTTTCCAACTTTTAATGGCTTGTGGCAATAAAGAAATAACCACGAGTATTCCTGCTACATAACCCAGTATATCTATGTATGCCATAAGAATGTTACAAAGTAACTGCTGCCTTAAAATCCCCAATCGCTGTTTTTAATTTTTCCTCAATTTCCGGCGTTAGCTCTTTCTTTTTCGCAATCTCCGCCAAAACGCCCGTTGATTCCGATTTCAAATACGCGTGAAATTTATCTTCCCACTCTTTTAATTTTTCCACCGGCACGTCGTCCAAATAACCGTTAATGCCGGCGTAAAGAATCGCGACCTGATTTTCCATAGACATCGGGACATACTGACCTTGTTTTAAAATTTCAGTCAATCTCCTGCCTCGTTCAATTTGTTTTCTTGTAGCTTCATCAAGGTCTGAAGCAAATTGGGCAAAGGCTTCAAGCTCACGGAATTGCGCCAAGTCCAAACGTAAACGGCCGGCAACTTTTTTCATGGCTTTTGTTTGAGCGGCAGAACCGACGCGGGAAACGGAAAGGCCGACGTTTAGAGCCGGACGAATACCTTTGTAAAATAAATCCGATTCCAAATAAATTTGGCCGTCGGTAATGGAAATAACATTGGTCGGAATGTAAGCGGAAACATCGCCGGCTTGGGTTTCAATAATCGGAAGCGCGGTCAAAGATCCTCCTCCAAAATCAGGATTCATTTTCGCGGCGCGTTCAAGCAAACGAGAATGCAAATAAAAAATGTCGCCAGGATAAGCCTCGCGTCCCGGAGGGCGACGAAGAAGCAAAGAAATTTGCCGGTAAGAGGCGGCGTGCTTGGAAAGATCGTCATAAATCACGAGCGCGTCTTTTCCTTGATCCATAAAAAATTCACCCATAGCGCAGCCGGCGTATGGCGCGATAAAAGAAAGCGAAGCCGGATCCGATGCGCCGGCGGCCACGACAATCGTGTGCTCCATTGCTCCAAACTCTTCCAATTTCGCCACCATTTTCGCAACCTTTGATTCTTTCTGGCCGACGGCTACATAAATACAAATACAATTTTTTCCTTTTTGGTTGATAATTGTATCAATCGCAAGCGCGGTTTTTCCGGTCTGGCGGTCGCCGATAATCAATTCGCGCTGACCGCGACCGATTGGAATCATTGAGTCAATAGCTTTAATGCCGGTCTGAAGCGGGGTCGCGACTTTTTGTCTTGTGATTACGCCCGGGGCGATTTTTTCAATCGGATAAAATTTATTTTCTTTTATGGCACCCTTGCCGTCTTTCGACTCGCCAAGAGGATTTACAACTCGGCCGACAAGATTTTCCCCGACCGGCACGGACAAAATTCTTCCGGTACTTTTAACCGTGTCCCCTTCTTTAATATGAATGTGTTCACCCAAAATCATGGCGCCGATAATATCTTCTTCAAGGTTCAGAGCCACGCCAAAAACCGATTCACCGGTTTTTTCACTGCTCAAAAATTCAAGCATTTCTCCGGCCATACAATCCGAAAGTCCGGTGATTCTTGCAATGCCATCACCGATTTCCGCGACATGGCCGACTTTCTCCACTCCGGCGGAAACTTTCGCTTCGGTAATTTGTTTTTTAAGATTTTCAACGATAAAATTCACGTCCGACATATTAGGATTTTTAATTTAATATTTTATTTAATGTTTGAAATTTATTTTTAATGCTTGCGTCAAAAACCGCATCGTCGCATTCTAAAACAAAACCGCCAACCAAACTCTTATCAATTTCTTCAATAATATTTATCTTTTTAAAATTCTTTCTGAGAATCGCGGGTGCAACCTTCTTTATTTTTTCCGCCAAATCGCCCTTAATCGGCTCCGTACTTTTTATCTTTAAATCAGCAATTCCTTCGACTTGATTGGCATATTTTGTAAAATAATCAATAATCTGCGGGGCAAGGCGAAGCGCGTTATTTTTTGCGAGCGTTTTTACAAAATTATCCAAAACATCCCGCGCTTTTTCGCGAGGCGCGTCTTTTATTGCTTCATACAAAGCAACCGCGTATTGTTTGGGCTTTATCTTCATATTCTCTACAAATTACAAATAATTTACAAATATACAAATAAAATTATCGCTTAGTGGTTTCGTGTATAGTATTTTCAATTAATTCTTTGTTCACTTTATTATCAATAACTTTACCGACGACTTTTTTCGCCGTAGCTAAAACTAACTCTATCGCTTCCTTTTTTACTTCCGCCATCATTTTTTCCTTCTCGCTTATAATCTGATTTTTCGCGGCCGAAATTAATTTTTCTACTTCGGCTTTTGTCTTTAATTTTGTTTCCGCGCCCGCCGCTTCGGCACGACGCTCCGCTTCCTCAATAATTGCTCTCGATTCCTGTTTTGCTTTTTGAATTTCGGCCGCCTGGAGCTCTTTTGTTTTTTCTAATTCCACTCCAAGTTGTTCCGCGTCGCGCAGGCCTTTTTCTATTTTTTCTTTTCTCCCCTCGAGCATTTTCAAAAGCGGTTTGTATAAAAATTTATACAAAATCAAAACTAAAATCAAAAAATTAACAAGCTGCGCGATAAGAAGCCGCCAATCAATTCCTAATTTTGTTAACAATTCCATATTTTTAAAAAATTTAACGTGGATAGCCGCACGGATCAACAAAGTCAATCCGTGCCGTCATCCGCATTTAGACAAACTTGATAATCAAAGCGACGACAAGCGCGTAAATGGCGATAGCTTCGGTAAAAGCGATAGCCAAAATCATAGCGGTCTGCACTTTTGAAGCGGCTTCCGGATTGCGACCAATTGACTCCATGGCTTTACCGGCCAATTTGCCGATAGCCAGAGCCGGACCAAAAGCGCCAACCGCAATCGCGAAAGCGGCGGCGATGGCTTTCACAGCGTCTAAATTGCTGAGAAGCCCACCGGCAGCTTGTGTTGTTTCTGTCACAGCCATAGTTTACTTTGACGATTATCACTTTTCGACGGGAAATATTTTATTTAACGTCGCGTGATTAACGTCGTTTTAGTTAATAGTTAATAGTTTATAGTTCATGGAATTTTATCCATGAACCAAAAACTATGAACCATGAACCGATTCATGTTCCTCGTGTTCGTGCTCCGTGACCGCCATTTTTAAAAATACTAAAGTCAACATCGCAAAAACCAATGCTTGGACAAAACCTACAAATATTTCCAAAAATAAAAACGGCAAAGGAACAACGTATGGCACAAGAAAACTCACCACTGTCAATAAAACTTCACCAGCAAAAATATTTCCGAAAAGCCGGAAAGAAAAGGAAACAAATTTTGCGAGTTCGGCAATTAATTCCAGAAAACCGGCGAAAAAATTTATAATTCCGTTGAAGGAAGGAACCGGGACAAAACCATATTTAATTTTAAACAAACCGCCAAACGGCAAAAACTTTTTTCCATATTTCCCAAAACCAATGGCCATAATGCCAAAAATCTGAGTGGAAATTACGGAGATGATAGCAATAGCCAAGGTAACATTTAGATCAGCCGAGGCCGAACGAATAAAAGGTACTAAAACGGTTTTCCCATGGAGCTCTTCCCAAATACCAATTGTGCCCAGCCCCGGAACAACCTCAATCCAATTAGACAAAATTACAAAAATAAAAATCGTAAAAACAATCGGGAAAAACTTTTTTGCCTGCTTCCTGTCGCCCGTAATTGTTTCCATAAAATTCAGAGCGCCTTCTATAACAGTCTCAACAATATTTTGCAAACCTTTCGGTATTTCTTTCAAATTTTTTTTGACAAGCAGAGCAATGATTATCAAAAATAAAATTATTACCCAAGCCACAAGCAAAGTATTTGTGACCGGAAAACTGCCTATATGGAAAATTGGTTCTGCGGCCAATGAAATATTCATAGCACTTTATTTCTGATTTTTTTTATTTTCGTCCTCGGTTTCTTCAAGAATTTTTATAGTTTTAAAATAAACCGAAAAAGTTGAAACAATTAAAGATAGAAAAATGCCCGTCAAAAGAAACCATGGCGATGTCCCAAATTTTTTATCAATAAGTCTCCCGCCGAGAGCTAAAACCACAAGCGGAATGGCAATGGAGTAACCAAGCTGCCAAGCCAAGGAAAGGGCTGACCAAACCTGGCCTTTTTCTTTTGTTTTTTGCGATTTTTCAAACTTATCCACAGGTTTAACTTTTCCTTAATCTAATTTTAAATATTTAGATATTTTAGAATATTTTTTAAAAATGGTCAACTCCGCCAAATTTTGGGCTAAAACCAATCTAAAATATTAATAAAAAGAGAGGGCCCGCTAGAAAAGCAAGCCCCCCTGTTGTGTGAACCAAGGATCAGCGAAAGTGCGCAGCGTTGCACGCCCATCTCGCGTACCCCTCCCACACGGGTGAGCACTCCAGACCTCCTTTCTGAAGAAGCCTGATGAACTTCTTCCTCCGGTGTTTTGACGAAGGAGAAAGATTGGAGCCGCACTCGGGGTTGATTCTCGAAACCCGTACTAAGACGTGCTTCCTCTGGGCGTAGAGCAGCTTGATCAGACTCCTTGCGTGGGAATCCGAATCATTAACTCCCTGAATCAGCGCGTAGTGGATCACGAGCTTGACCCGAGTAGCTTCTGCGTAGGTCGTCCCCAGACCGACAATCTCTCGAATAGAGTCTTTGGCGGGAATGAATCGGCGCCGTTGTTTGTCGTCGGAGAAATGCATGGAAAAGCGGAGCTGAATGCGGTGTTCATCGCAGAACTTCACATCCTCGAGCATCTGCTGAATGCCATCCGCTACGCCCACGGTGCAGAGGGAGAAGAATGCTTGAACGCCGTTTCTGTCGAAGATCTGGTCAAGTTTCACAATGGTTTCCCTGACCGCCCCGTACCGCAAAAGCGGTTCTCCGGCGGCGGAAAAAGAAACCACCAAGCATTTCTTCTCTTTCTCCCAAAAGTGGGGTGCTAAACAGCTTTCTCTCAAGATGAGCCCAATCAAGCCGAGCATTTCATCCGGGAGAAGAGCGATCTCGATGTTTTTTCCACCGAGTTCCTCCAGGACTCGTCGTTCCGCTTCGCTTTCGATTTTCTTAACCTTACTCATTCGGGACCGGTTTGGATCCACCATCCCGTTCTATCTCTTGTCTCCACCACCTAGGTGATCCGCCGAAAACCGCAATGTTCTACGGTCTTGGGCGGATCACCTAAAATTTAAAATATCTTATACTTTAATGCGTTTTAACTTTTTGTCAATTATTCCGTTTAACCTTCAATAAAATCTATCTTATTGTTTGGTAAATGAACGATGAATTGGCTACCTTCGCCCAATTTACTTTGAACGTCAATATAACCTCCGTGCGCTTCCGCTATTGATTTACAAATTGCCAATCCTAGCCCGCTCCCTCCTACCCTTTCTCTGGTGCGCACTTTATTGACACGATAAAACCTTTCAAAAATAAACTGTGCTTCGTCTTCTGGAATACCCATACCATTATCCGCCACGGCTATCCGAATTTCTTGATTATTACTTTCAGATGAGAGACGAACCCAACCATTTTTTTTACCATACTTTATTGCGTTAGAAATCAAATTAAGAAGCAATTTCAAAAATTTATTTTCATCAATCAACGCCTCTATTTTTTCTTCTCCTAAAATTTCTACTTTTATATTTTTCTCTTTAGCCAAAATATCCATAGACTGAGCCGCTGTCTTTAATAAATTCCCCAGATTAGATTTGGTCTTTTTGAGATTTAATTTGCCGGAGCCAGCGTGAGTCAAAACCATTAAGTCCGCCAAAATTCCGGACATATGGCTTATTTCTTCGTCAATGGATTTAAGAGTTTCCCTTAATTCTTTGGCGTTTGCTTTTTCGTCCCAAAGAGCGATATCAAGATTGCCTTTCATAATAGTCAAGGGCGTTCTAAGCTCGTGCGACGCGTCGGCAATAAATTGCGATTTAAGTTCTATGGATTTTTCTAATTTTTGATTGGCGACTTTCAACTCTTCTGTTCTTTGTTGAACTTTTTCTTCTAAATTTTTGTTTAAATCTTTAACTTTCTCATACAATTGACTGTTGGCAATGGCCACCGCCGCACTGTTTGCCAGAGTAGTCATTAATTCCGCGTCTTCTTCTTTAAATCTGTCGAGTTCATCGCTGTCAATTTTAATAACGCCTATAACGTCTTTTTCCAAAAGAATCGGCACGGCTAATTCTGATTTAATATTTTCAATTTCCGGCTGACCTATAAAATAAGGGTCGTTCCTGACATCATTACTGAAATACGGTTGTTTAATAAAAGCGGCGTGGCCGCAAAGCCCTTGGCCGATTTTGACGCGAACGGTTTGCCAACCAGGCGGCATATTGTACGCCTCTTTAATTACCAGCTCATTTTCATTTTCCAAAAGAAGAATTGCGCCGCTCACGGCGTTAGTGATTTTCACGGCGTTGCGCAAGATTAGCCATAGAACTTCTCTTAAATTTAATACTGAATTAATCGCTCTAGTAATTTGATTAATTAAATGGATTTGTTTAACTCTAGCTCGCACTTCTTCCAGGGCGAGAAAGGTTTCGGTATTATCTTGGGCTACTGAAATGGCCCCATCCACCTCTCCCTTTTTGTTTCTAAGCGGCACAGCATAAAAATTTAAAAATTTTTTTGGAGACCAAGCGCCGCGAGTATAATTAATATACTGGAATGGCTCGCCCTTTTCTAATAAATTTCTGTATCTCATCGAAAGTTCTTCGGATTCTCTAACAAATCCAAAATCAAAAATACTTTTGCCAATCTTTTCCGATACCAATTTCCCCGAAAGTTCAGTAAAATACGGATTCCCGGATACAACCGCACCGCTTTTATCAAGGGTCAAAATGCTGACTGGTACATTTTCAACAATTTTTCCGTACTCTTCGGTTTTTCTTTTCAGTTCATTTTCCAGAGAATTTTTCTTTCGGAGAGCTACTCGCCCGCTTGAATACAAAAAAGAACTGACCATCAAAGCCAGCACAACCAAGGCCACCCAAAAATAATTTACGATTTGAAAAAGAGAAATCCCCAAATTGAACGGCATGATCTCGTCCCAAAAAGCAAACTGATGATGGGTGTACTGATAAATAAAATAAAAAACTCCCAGCACTAAACCAATACTGGAAAGAATGTAAAACAAAAAATAATCGGAGAGATGAGACCCCGCCTTTTCATAAACAACCTTGCAGGATTCGGCCAAATCGATTTTTGATTTGGGTTTTAACATATTTTAAAACCTACTCCAAATTACCCTCTTAAAGGGTTTTGGGGCTGGTAACTTTAATCTTACCGGGGTTCCTGAATTATCTTATACCCGACATTCCTCACGGTTTTGATCAACTGAAGCGGCAAATCTCCGTCAACTTTTTTTCTAAGATTACTGACGGACACGTCAATGACATTACTGCTGTCAATAAAATTATATCCCCAAATATGCTCGCCAATCATCGTTCTTGTGCAAACCTGGCCGGGCCGGCGCATAAAATAATCAAGCAGCCGATATTCTTTGCTCGTAAGCGGAATCGGCGTGCCGGCGCGCGTTACTTCATGAGTCGCCGGATCCAAAACTAAATCGGCCACCTGCAAAACAGATCTTTTGACTGTTTTTTCCCGGCGAAGCAACGCTCTAATTCTCGCCAAAAGTTCGCCGAAAGCAAATGGTTTCACGACATAATCGTCGGCGCCCTGATCAAGCCCCTTGATTCGGTCTTCAATCGTATCTCTGGCGGTAAGCATAATTACCGGCGCGTCAATTTTTCTTGCTCTGATTTCTTTGCAAACTTCAATGCCGTCTTTCTTTGGCAACATCAAATCAAGAATAATCAAATCATAATCATTAACGCCCAATTTATTCAACGCTTCCTCGCCGTCATAAGCCACGTCAACCGTGTAATGCTCCATTTCAAGACCTCGCTGGATAAAACGAGTTATTTTATACTCGTCTTCTACCACTAAAATAGTCATATTTTTCTCCTATTTTCGTGAATTTTAATTCACGCTAATTTATAAAGGATTATTTGATTTAAAGGAAAAAATCTACTTTCTATGATTATTATATTACGAAAAGATTACAATTAAATTAATCAGCTTACTCTTCTATCTTAGACCTTAACTCCAATTAGTCAAGTTTAAAAACCCCGGTTTTAACCGAGGCTTTATTCATTTAATTTTTTGAAAAAGACGTTTAGCGTTTTCCGTAGTAACTCTTGCCACTTCCTCGTACGATTCGTTTTTTATCCGCGCGACTTCCTTCGCGACGAATTCAACAAAAAGCGGTTCATTTCGTTTGCCGCGGTGCGGTTCGGGCGTGAGGTACGGACAATCGGTTTCCACCATAATTTTATTCAACGGAGTTTTCGCCAGAGTTTCACCTTCAAAATGCGCAAAAGTAATTATGCCGGTAAAAGAAATTAAAAATCCTAAATTTAAATATCGCCGCGCCTCTTCGAAGCTTCCCGAAAAACAATGCATCACTCCCCTCGCGTCAAAACCTTTTGGCTTGTCAAATTTTTCTAAGAGATCAATTAAATCGGCGTGAGCGTCACGACAATGAACAATTACTGGCAATTTTGTTTCTTCAGATAATTTTAAAAATTTCAGTAAAACTTCTTTTTGTAGATTTTTTATCTCGGTTGGTGTTTTAATTTGTTTACCATCTGCTACCCCACCCGCGCCTTCAGGCCGAATCGTATCCGGCAATCTGTAATAATCCAAGCCGATTTCACCCAAAGCGACGACTTTTGGATGAGCTGCTAATTTTTTATATTCTTTAATATCCAGTTGTTCTTCCTGAACTTCACTTGGATGAAGACCTACGGCCGCGTAAACTCCTTCAGAAAATTCCTCGGCAATGGCCACGGCTTTTTTACTCGTTTCTAAATTACTACCAACATTTATAATTTTAATGCCGGCAAGAAGTGCTCTCTTGGCCGTCTCGCGCCAATCATTTTCAAAAGCTTCAAAATTTAAATGGGCATGGGTATCAAATAACATTGTTGTTGGGATTATTAAGATAGTTGGGATTATCAGGATTATTAAGATGAAAAAAATCTCAAAAATCTTAAATATCCTAAAGATCCTAAAGATCTTTTTAGATAAGTGCCTTTATCTGTTTAAGTATTTCCGGCAGAAGCGGCGTCAAAATTTTCCCTACGGTTATAAAGTAATGCGCGATTTTAGAATCAGCCAAAGAATTTATAAACCAATCCCCTAGTGGATAACGCTCCGCGACGTAAAGTGTCAGACCCAAAACTAAAGTGCCTTCCAAAAATCCAAAAACGGCGCCAATTAAACGATTGATAGTGCTCAAAAAAGGAATAATTTTTAAAAATGAAAAAATTTTATCAACAAGCCAAAAAATAAGACCAACAAGACGATTGATTATGACAAAAAGAATCAAAAAGCAGACAACTTTGGCTAAATTTTCGTGGCCACCGAAAAGAAAACTGGTCCAGGAAGCGACCGGCTCATACCAGCGGGCCGCCAAAAACGCGCCGGCAATTGTACCGACTAAAACGCCGAGCGTATGAATTAAGCCAAACCACAAGCCGTAAAGCACAAATCCGCCAAGAATTAGGAGAAGAATGAGATCAAAAATAATCATAAATTTATAGTTAATTAATTCATTTTAGCAGATTTTTAATAATAAAAAAAGAGCAGTCTGCCGTCGCCTTCGCGACAACTGACTGCTCAAAGTTCATCCCTCCTTCGTACTTCAGGCTACTCCTGGCGCGGCATCTCCATCAGGCAGAGGTGTCTGCCGACCGCGCCCCAGTAGCACCACTGCTCGTCGCGCCGGAAGAGCGGACTCACGCGGTCAAAAGCGGGTTGCTCCTTGCCGCCGACTACCCAGCACTCCAGCTTGTCCCTCTTGGTCTCGCCGATGTAGGCGAAGAGGCCAGGCTCCAATTTCGTGATGTTGGAGCGATACCGATTCTGCCCGAGGTCGACCCTGACTTGCTCGTCCTCATCATGAGGAGAGTGTTTGTCGGTGCCGAACAGATTGTAGCTCACCACTTCGCGAGCCCTACCCATCGCCCTCTCTTCCCGCACCCAGAACAACGATTCGTCGCTCTCGGCGATATCCACGACGCCGCAAATCGGAGGCTCGACCAGTTTTTCGTCGTCAAGGTAGCAAACCCGAGGATCCTCATTGCGATCGGGAGAGTGGATACCGACCAACCGTCCGTCCGGCATGAGAAAGAACTTGCGATAGGCCCGTCGACGTTTGAGGTAAAGGAGTTGCTGATCCCGGCAGATATCGCGCTCCCCCGCAATGCCGGACCACACCGCGGACACCAGGGAACCATCCGAGAGAAGCGACGCTGCCAGCACATCCGCTGCCCACCGTTCTTCTCCTCGAAAGACCCACGTACCGGGAACCGGAATGGGGTCAGCCGGACCCTCGAATTTGGTTCCGATCTTCACGACCGGCTTGCCGTCGACAAAGCCGAGAATGCGGAAAGACTCACAGACAGTCGACTCGTGAAGGTCGATTTTCTCGGGCTCGCCGATCTTGTAGGTTTCCCCTTCCCCCGCCACGATGGGCTGACCATCCACAACCGTGCCGACGTACGGCTTGCCTTGCGGCGTGGCGGAAAGCGCGAGTACCGGCGGCTGCTCGCGCCGCCACTTGGAACCGGTGCCGTACTCGGCCGACAGCCGTCTTGCTTCGAGGCAGAGGTCCGGCAAAATCGGACCGGCCGGATGACGGCCGAAACGATGCACCTCTTCGGCCGTGATGGGCGTCTCGCGCGCATTCATGCGCTCGATAAGCCAACCAATGTCGCCCGCACTTGCCCGCTCACTGTTTTTCTGTTCCATGACTCATCCTCCTGCTCTCGCCCAACATCAAGTCCACCTAAGCCCAAAGGCCGCAGTGAACCAGTCGTGTTGGTAAAGAGCGATTTTCCCGAACACCCTTGTTCGGGAGATGAGTAAACTTCATCATAAAAACGCGAAAAAGTCAAGACAAAAACATAAAATCCGGCAACTAACCGGGTTTTAATTCTTTATAATTTTCTGGACTTATTTTTCTAATCTCGGAAATAACGGTACGCCTTTTTCGATCTTTTTCCCCGGTGCCAAGCCGCCCCAAGTTTTTGCCTCTTCCAAACTTTTTTTCTTTTCCACTTCCGGTTTCAAGCCGAGCTGTTCAAAAATTTTATCCGAAGTCATCGGCATAAACGGCCCGATTTGCCAAGCAATATGGCGAATAGTTTCAAGCAAGGTATAAATCACCCGCGACAACCTTTCTTTATCAACTTTAGCAAGTTGCCAGGGCGCTTCGGTATTTATGAATTGATCGCAAAATGAAATCAAATCCCAAACATCTTTCAAGGCCAAGTGCGGCGCCAACTTTTCCATGTTTATTTCATAACTTTGCCAAGTTCGCTCCACACTACCGGCGGTTTTCTCCGGAATTTTATTATCAAAATATTTCTCGCACATCGCCAAAACCCGGGCGACTAAATTTCCCAAACCGTTTGCCAAATCGGCGTTGTATCTTCCTTCCAGACGAATGAAACTGAAGTCTCCGTCTTCGCCAAAAGAAACTTCTCGCGAGAGAAAATATCGAACTTCATCAACCCCATATTTTTGCGCCAGTTCCATTGGATCAATAACATTGCCGAGCGACTTGCTCATCTTTTGTCCATCAATTGTAAAATACCCGTGAACAAAAATTTCTTTCGGCAATTCCTCGCACATTGCCAAAAGCATGGCCGGCCAAATTGTGGCATGAACGCGCAAAATATCTTTACTCATCAATTGAACATCGGCAGGCCAGAATTTTTTATACGTTTTTTTATCTTTTGGCCAACCAAGGCCGGTCAGATAATTCAGAAAAGCGTCAATCCAAACATAGAGCGTGTGATTTTTATCAAATGGCAATTCTATTCCCCAAGGCACTTTTTCTTTTTTCCTGGAAATCGCGACGTCTTTTAATCCTTCTTTTTCATAAAAAGAAATCACCTCGTTTTTCCGCGTCTCCGGACTGATTTTTAATTTATCGCCTTTGATTAATTTTAATAATTCATTTTGAAACTTGGACATCCGGAACAAATACGCTTCTTCGGTGTGCATTTCCGGTTCACATTTATGATCCGGGCATTTTCCGTCAACCAATTCTGTTTTAGTTTTATATTGTTCGCAACCGACACAGTAGAGTGCTTCGTATTTTCCTTTGTAAATAAATTTCTTGTCAAAAAGTTCCTGCGCCACTTCTTTTACCGCCTTCTCGTGCGCCGGATCTGTTGTCCGGATAAAATTGTCGTTTGAAATATTTAAAGTATCCCAGGCGGCGGAAAAAGCCGCGGAAATTTCATCAACAAATTCCTTTGGTTTTTTACCCGCTTTATCGGCGATCTGCTGGATTTTCGCGCCGTGCTCATCCGTACCGGTCAAAAAGAAAACTTCCTCGCCGCGCATCCGGTGATAGCGCGCCAAAATATCGGCAGTAATCGTCGTATAAGCATGACCGATGTGCGGTTTGGCGTTTACATAATAAATCGGCGTTGTAATATAAAATTTTTCTGACATAATTATCTTTATTATCTTTGAGAAAATCTTTATGAACTGGTGTATTTTCTAATTTTTCCTATTAGATCCCTTCGTTTGCCCTGCAATTCGGCGCGCGCCACTTCGTACATCTGCTCATTAAGAAAATTCGAGTCGTACATAAACCTAGCCAACTCGGTATTAAATGCCTCGACCTCTATTTCTATCGCCCCCATTTCTTTATATCGCGATTCTTTACTGCCCATCTTCATTTTTTCCTCAATCCACCCTTCTTTATCGAGATCTATCTTTAGAAGTTCTATTTGGCTTCGTCTTTCTCCCTCCGGATCTCTATCAATGTTTCTCATAAGTTAAAAATGATGTTAATTATTATTTTTTCTAACTACCACCACAAACTCTCCGCGCGTATCGTCGTCTTTTAATTTTTTAATAACCTCATCAATTTTCCCTCGATAAAAATGTTCAAACATTTTAGTTAACTCACGGCAAACAACTATTTCTCTCTCCCCTACCGCCGATTTTAATTCATCAAGTGATTTTAAAATTCTGTAAGTAGATTCATAAAATATTGCCGTCACCTCAGAATCCGCGATTTTTTTAAAAAATTTATTTCTGCCTTTTTTGTGCGGCGGAAAGCCAAGAAATAAAAATTTATCTGTCGGAAAGCCGGAAACCGAAGCCGCGGCGGCGAGGGCCGTCGGTCCGGGAATCGGAATAATTTCCGCTTCCTCGCCAAAAGTTCGCAAAACTTCATCCACTAATTTTCCGCCTGGATCGGAAATACCGGGCGTGCCGGCGTCAGAAACTAAAGCAAGATTTTTTCCATTTCGCAAAAGTTCAATAATTTGTTCAATCTTTTGCAGTTTACTGTGCTGGTGATAACTCAAAGTCGGCATTTTTATTTCATATCTCGCCAATAATTTTCTCGTCTCGCGCGTATCTTCGCATAAAATCAAATCAACCTCTTTAAAAATTCTAAGAGCGCGCAAAGTTATATCTTCCAAATTTCCGATCGGCGTGGCGATAATGTAAAGTTTTCCCATAGACAAATTGTACCAATTTTCTCTTTAAATTTCAAGGGAAAACTACCACCGCGTGTTTTTGACGCGCAAAAGAAAACCAATATTATTTGTGATGATATGAAGCACGGGGCTTGCGAGTAAAATTATTATCACAACCGGCCAGGGAGGAAAATAAATTGGCGCGGAAAAAATCAGGGCGCCGAGTACAAAATCAATCTGATCAAAGGGAATCCATGACGCTCCGGGCGCGAGATTCACCCTTCTTTTAAAAAAACTTTTTATCAAATCGCCGAAAAGCGCGCCAAAACCTAAAAGAAACCCCAAAAACCAAAAATTCTTCGCGGAATAATTTAATAAACTAATTTTTTGAAAAACCGGAATCGCGTACAAAAAATACTGAAGCCAGGCGACGGCCACGGCTAAAGCCACGCCGACCAAAAATCCCCGCCAAGTTTTATGGTTTCCAAAAATCGGTTTGCCGCGGAAAGTCCGTCCGCCGTCAACTGGCCGCGAGAAAAATTTTAAGACACCAAACTTTTCGGCAAAAACCGGCGCCATGTTTGCAATGTACGCCGGAAGCATAAAATACAAACTTTGGAGAATAATCATTTGGTTTTTATGATATTTAGAATGACTAATCCGCGGAAGGTATAATTTACGAAAGCAATAGAAAGCGAAATTGCCACGGCGGCGAAAAAGACGTTGGGATAAAAATTAAAAATCACCGCGAAAAACATAATCGCCTGTATAAAAGAATTTAATTTCCCCCAAAAAGTGTGCTGAACGGAAATATTCTTTGTTTGAAAAATTATAACCCAACCTAAAATTATATAAAGATGATAAAAAATAGCAAAAATCGCCAGCCCCGCGGGCAGACCGTGATTTAAAAATAAAATTAAAAAAGCGAGGAGCGCCAAAAGCCGGTCCGCGGCCGGATCCAGGATTTTTCCCAAAAGCGTAATCTGGTTATATTTTCGCGCGAGATATCCATCCAGAACATCTGTCACGATCGCCAACAAAAAAACTCCCGCCGCCAAAAATTTATAAGAATTAAAAAGCAATACCGCGAAAACAAAGGCGAGAACAATACGTATTAAACTTAAGATATTTGGTGCATTAATCATACTTTAATTATACTAAATTTAGTTTAAAAGAAAAACCCCGACGAAAAGTCAGGATTTTTCTTTAGCTCGGGAGGTGGGATTCGAAATCTCCTCGGGGCAAAGTCGACCGAAGCAGACTTACGGGGTGAGGGTTCTTTCCAAACCCCAACAATGAAAAAACAGGTACAAGATAGTACCCGTTTTTTCATGGCTCGGGAGGTGGGATTCGAACCCACGACCAACGCGTTAACAGCGCGCTGCTCTACCGCTGAGCTACCCCCGAATAATATAATATTTACCAAAATTACTTTGGTTTTTCATCTTATCAATAATCCTTTAATTTTTCAATACCCTTGAATCCTTGAACTTTTTCTAACGCCTTTGCTTCAATTTGCCGAATGCGTTCGCGCGTCACGCCAAACTCTTCACCGACTTCTTCCAAAGTGTGTGAAACGCCGTCGGAAAGACCAAAACGCATTTCCAAAATTTTCTGTTCGCGCGGCAGAAGATCTTTAATCGCTTCTTTAACGTATTCCCGCAAAAGTTGCAATGCCGCGGCGCGATCCGGCGAAACATTTTTGAAATCTTCAATAAAATCTTCAAGCACGCTATCTTCGTCTTCGTCGCCGACTGAAGTATCAAGTGAAACTGTGTCTTGGGAAATCTGAATCAGATTTCTGATTTTTTCCACATCTTCCCCCATTTCCGAGGCAATTTCTTCCGGCAATGGTTCGCGGCCCAAATCCTGAATCAACTGCCGCGCCACTTGCTGATAACGGTTAATTGTTTCCACCATATGCACAGGAATTCTGATAGTGCGCGATTGATCAGCGAGGGCGCGCGTTACCGCCTGACGAATCCACCAAGTTGCGTAAGTGGAAAATTTATAACCCTTACTCGGATCAAATTTTTCCACGGCACGCATCAGGCCGATGTTCCCCTCCTGAATCAAATCCGCCAAAGACAAATTTTTTCCCACGAATTTTTTCGCGATAGAAACGACAAGGCGCAAATTGGCCACCATTAATCTCTGCGCCGCTTCCTGATCGCCTATTTCTTTTCGCCGCGC
>JACRNW010000011.1 GCA_016214745.1 Candidatus Falkowiibacteriota bacterium
AAATTTGGCGCAGAAAATAAAAGCGAAAAAAATAAAAATAATTCTTGTAGCCGGCATCAGAAACGAAGTGAATCAATATTTTAAAAGGTGTATTAGACATTGTGGTTTAGGGAATCAGCTTGGGAAAAATATTAAAATAATTTTCGGCGAAAGTACCGAGGATTATTTTAGAAGATTTAACAGGGCATTGAGGGAAACTGATGTTTTGTGGACAAAACCCTCTGAACTTTCTTTTTATACTGCTTTGGGTTTGCCTATTATTATTTCTGAACCAATCGGTTCGCAGGAGGATTTTAACAAGAAGTGGCTCATCACTATTGGCTCAGGCATTGATCCGGAAGATGTGAAATACGTTGATCAGTGGTTTTTTGACTGGATTAATTCCGGCTGGTTCGCCAGGGCCGCGATGCAGGGCTTTATGGAGGGCGGAAAATACGGAGCTTATAATATAGAAAAATTTATTAAACATAAATTATCCGAAGTTAAAGCAGTGAAGATGGTTTTACAATATTAATTCTTGGTTAATGTATTTATTTTTTAAAAAGACATTGATTGTTCTTGGCGCGATTATAGCCGTCGTAATTTTATTTCTCGCCGCCTTATGGCTGCCAGTTTTTAATAAAAGTCGTCCGGTTGAATTTGGAGTGAGTTTTAGCAAGTCGTACGCGGATTATTTGGAATTGGATTGGCGGGAAACGTACCTTGCCATTTTAGATGATCTTGGCGTTAAGTCCGTGCGGCTTCAGTCGGATTGGGATAAGACAGAGATTGCTGAAGGCGATTTTGATTTTTCCGCTCTTGATTGGCAAATGGTTGAAGCGGAGAAGCGGAATGTCAAAGTGCTGCTCGTGGTCGGGAAACGCCAGCCGCGCTGGCCAGAGTGCCATATACCCGAGTGGCTCGTCGGAGTAACGTCTTCGGAGACAGATGAGCGGTTGCTTGAATTCATAAAAACAGTTGTTTTAAGATATAAAGATTCGCCGGCGCTCGAAATGTGGCAGGTGGAAAATGAACCGCTTCTTAACGCTTTCGGCGAATGCCCGCCGGGAAACATAAATTTTTTAAAGCAGGAAATCGCGCTTGTAAAATCTTTAGATAGCCATCCCATTTTAATTACCGACAGCGGAGAATTATCAACCTGGCGAAAAACGGCGCATCTTGGTGATTATTTCGGTACGACAATTTATCGCCGCGTGCATAGTCCTTATTTCGGCCACTTTCGTCATTTTTTTGCGCCCGCTTTTTATCGGTTAAAAGCAAAGTTGGTCGGTTTGCTTCCGGAAAAAGTTATTATTTCCGAATTACAGGCTGAACCATGGATGCCTGACGGAAAAGAAAGCCGGGGAACTCTTGCCGATCAAGAGGGCATTATGGGACCCGAGCAGATTAGCAAACAAATTGAGTTTGCCCGTCAAACTGGCTTCCCGCGCGCTTATTTTTGGGGCGTAGAATGGTGGTATTGGGCAAAAATAGAAGGAGACGATTCCATCTGGAATATTGGTAAGAATATTTGGCAACCTTGACCCGCCCTTCACTTTTTCCTTAAAAGTGTTATAATTAGAGAAAAGTTATACACAGCCTAATTTTTAACTTTTTAGACTATGGCCAACGAACCAGTAATAGCTTATTGCGTAAAATGCAAGGCTAAGAAAGAAATGAAAGACGCCAAAGAAGTGGAAATGAAGGGAAAAGGCGGAGTGGCGCGAAGAGCCATGACCGGCACCTGCCCAACTTGCGGAACAAAGATGTTTAGAATCATGGGCAAGAAGTAGATTTTGATAGTTTTGAACTAAAAATGCCGAAAATTAATTTTCTCGGCATTTTTTGGTTGTCGGGCATAAATTGCGAAGCCGCAACTTAATCTTTTTTTAATTTTTGTCTGTTATAGTATTAAGTGAGAGGCAATCTACTGTAAGAAGTCTCGCCCAGGCGAGACTTGCAAATCAAAATTTGCATGCAAAACAGTGGATTGTCTCTCGCCAAGAAAACAGCACACTAGTGCTGTTTTCTTTTAAAACTCTGCGGTTTTAATATTTCCGCAAATCGGGAAACTCCCGTTTCCCGACCCCTTCCCAGCATCGGAAATTAGAATTTCCGATGCCAAGACCTCCCGTTATTAGGGAATTTTTTGTTTTTATGATAAAATAAAGCAAAAGATAAATTTTATCTTATTTTTCTTATGCCCCGTTAGAAGTTCTTGGACGAAAAAAATATTAATTTTTTTCGTCGTGGATTTGGACACGGGTGACGCATAAATTTCGTTATTCTTTCCTCTACATTTTTTATAATTAAAACAAACTTCTAACGGGGTATGCCATTTTTTAAAATAAAAAAATTGGATTTTGAAACCGGCGGGAGGTGGATTATTGTTTTGCGGGAAAAAGAAGCCCAGGCCTACGGCATCAGAATGGGCGATAAATTAAAATTAAAATGGGACAGTAGAGAAACGGTGGTGACGGCCAATTTTACCCACACCAAAGTCGCTGAGGGCGAAGTCGGACTTTTTAAAGAGATCTGGCGGCATTATACCTACAAACCGGGGGAAATGGTGGAATTAACTTTACTTGAGCGGCCAGCGTCCATTGAGTCAATCAAGAAAAAACTTTTGGGCGGAGAATTGAACTATAAAGAAATGCACGCGGTCGTGAAAGATATTGCCGACTTTGTTTTGGGTGATTTGGAAATAACTTATTTTGTCGCCTCTGGTTTTGCCAGAAAATTTTCCAACAACGAACTTTATTATCTTACAAAGTCCATTGCCGAAACCGGCGATATGCTGCGCCTTCCGGGCCAAGTGGTAGATAAACATTCGGTCGGCGGTCTGCCGGGAAATCGGACAACCATGCTCGTGATTCCGATTATCGCGAGTTTGGGTTTAAAAATCCCGAAAACTTCTTCGCGGGCCATTACTTCGGCCGCCGGGACGGCTGACACGATGGAAGTTTTGGCAACTGTGACTTTTTCCATGAAAAAAATAAAAGAGATCGTGAAAAAAACCGGCGCTTGCATCGCCTGGGGCGGCGGAACGCACATTGCTCCGGCCGACGATCGGATTATCAGAGTTTCATATCCTTTGTCGCTTGAGCCGTACACAAAAATGATAGTTTCCGTGATGGCAAAAAAAGTAGCCATGGGTATAAAACATCTTGTCATTGATCTGCCGGTCGGTCCGACGGCTAAAATTCATCGCGTGGCTGACGCAAAAAAAATTGAACGGATAATGAAATATTTGGCCAAACGTTTTGGTATAAAAATAAAAGTTGATATTAATGAGGCCTTAAAACCGATTGGCCGCGGCGTTGGCCCGGCTCTTGAGGCGCGGGACGTTTTGCGCGTGCTTCAGAGAAAAGAACATCTCCCGCTTGACCTTGAAGAAAAAGCTCTGGAGCTGGCCGGCGAACTTCTAGATCTCGTAGGATTTTCAAAAAAGGGATATGGTTATGACGCGGCCGCGAAAGCTCTCCGGAGCGGCAAGGCCTGGGAAAAAATGCAGGAAATTATTCGGGCCCAGGGCGGTAAGGCCAATATTGATTCGGAAGAAATTGTTTTAAGCGATAAATATTTACAGATTAAGGCGGAAAAAGACGGCCAGATTGATAGTTTTGACAATAAAGCAATTGTCGCGATTTGCCGAATTTTGGGAGCGCCCTCTTGCAAAATTGCTGGAATATACTTAAATAAGGTGATGGGTGACAGGGTAAGGCGGGGCGATACGCTATTCACGATGTACGGCGAGGGTAAAGATCGTCTGCAATTAGCGGAAAAAGCGTTATTACAAAATAAAATATTAACCATTAAGTAAACCCCCACACCTTTGTTTTTTTAGTTAAGGTTGGGGGAGATAAATGAAAATAATTAACTATTTTCCGTTTATTTATATAATGGAAAAGAAAGGTGTGGGGGTAAATGAAAATATTTAAAAAAATATTTAAGAGCAATACCCTTTATTATCCGGGCTGTCTTTCCAAATTCGTGGCGAAAGATTTGGTGGAAAATTACCGGCGGATTTTGCGCGAGGCCGGTTTGGATTTTATTGAGTTAGCCGATCTTGAAGTTTGCTGCGGTTCGCCGGCCTTGAAAGCCGGATACGCCGACGACTTTAAGAAATTGGCGGAAAAGAATTTACAAGTTTTTAAAGAACATTCGGTGGGGCGGATTGTTACTCATTGTCCGGCTTGTTTTATGATTTTTAAAAAAGAATATCCAAAAGTGTTCGGGGAAAAATGGGATATTGAAGTAACGCACGCCACGGAAATTTTGAGTAAAACAAAAATTCAAAATTCAAAATTCAAAATTCAAAATTCAGTTGTCACGTATCATGATCCGTGCCACCTCGGCCGACAGATGGGAATTTATGATGAGCCGCGGGAAGTTTTGAAATCACTTGGCTATGAAATTAAAGAAATGGATTTGTCGCGCAAGGAAAGTTTTTGCTGTGGCGGAGGCGGGGGAGTCCAATCCAATGAATCGGAGTTGGCAAATAAAATTGCCAAAGATAGAATTGCCATGGCAAAAAAAACCGGCGCGAAAGTTTTGGTTACGCCCTGCCCGCTTTGCTATATGCATTTAAAGAAAAATGCCGAGGGAGAAGATATTGAAGTTAAAGAATTATCTCATTTGATGTAGATGGGTTTCGGCTCAGGCAATAAATTTTTTGCTGCGGAACTCGCTTGGTCGTCTGAAGCGCCCATCGGGCTCGGCTCTTTTCAACGGAAGAACGACCAAAGAGCCTCGCCCTAGCTCAAACAGTCCTCGTCAAAAAATTTATTACCCTCGCCGTAAAGCGAATATCGCAAACTATAAGTAGATTTATGCAAAAGGAATTTTTGCCAAAAGAAACAAAAGAAAATATTTGGAAAGTGGTGTTTGAGTATAAAGCCAAGCGAGAAAAAACTTTGGCTGGTTTAGGTTTGGATCCGGAAAAATTCCGCGATGAATTTAGAAAAATGAAAGAAGATGCTTTTCGCGATATGGAAAATTTGCGGCGTCGGGCAATTGCCAATTTAGAAAAAAATGTAATAAAAGTTTTTGAAGCGCGCGATGTTGCCGAAGCGCAGAAGATTTTGCGGGATTTGACGTCAGCCGATAAGCTCGTGGTCAAAGCAAAAACTTCCGCGGCCGACGAAATCGGCGTGGACGATGTTTTAAAAGAAAAATTAGTTAGCACCGACCTCGGAGATTTTATTATGAGTCTGGCCGGAGCGCGCGATATGCATCCGGTTTTTCCGTCGTATCACCTTACGCCAAAACAAATTTCAGAAATTATAAAAAATAAATTCGGCTCCGAAGTAGCGCCCGATGCCAAAAGCATTGCCGCTTTCGCGCGTAAGTATTTGAGAGAAAAGTTTTTTGAGGCTTCTACCGGAATTTCCGGAGCTAACGTGATTACGGCCGACGGACGCATTGTTCTTTTGGAAAACGAAGGAAATATTTCTCTGATTTCCCGTGTTCCTGACAAACATATTATAATTTCCGGCTGGGAAAAAATTGTCCCGACCGTGGAAGACGCCATGAAGGTGGTACGGGCTGCGGCGGTGTGGGGCGCCGGGCAGGATTGGCCGGTTTATGTTTCTGTAATTTCCGGGCCGTCAAAGACAGCTGATGTACAGAACGAATTAGTCATTGGGGCGCAGGGAGCAAAAGAAGTTTATTTAATTTTATTGGATAATGGCCGCAGCAAAATGCTGAAAGACGGCCCCTCGACTACGCTCGGGACAGGCTTTGAAGAACTTCTTTATTGCATTAATTGCGGCGCCTGCTTGAACTTTTGTCCGGCCTATCACCAGCTTGGAACAAAATACGGCGATAAATATTTGGGGAGTAAGGGAATTATTCTTTCCGCTTTTATGACAGAAATTTTACGCGCCAAAGAATCCGGCTGTTATTCCTGCACTCTTTGTTCGGCCTGCGCGGAAAATTGTCCGGCAAAAATTGATTTGCCAGGCATGATGAAAAAAATCAGGACAAAACTTAACGCAAAAAATTTAGAAACTGACGAAAATAAAAAGATGATTGGGAACACGCGCGAGTTTGGCAATCCATTCGGCGAACTCTCTGAGGATGGTACGCCAAAAGAACTTTTTTGCTGTTAAAAAAATAATAAAAAACAGACCGCCGAATTTGGCGGTCTGTTTTAAATTTTAGGCTGGGATTTTTTGGCTGTGATTTGTAAAACGATAATAAATTAATTTAACGCCCTCTGTGACTGTAAAATAACAGATAACAATGCCAAAAATTAACCAAAGGTGGTTAGTTTGGGGTTTTGCGAAATTAAATATTTTTTGTCCGAATGAGGTGAGTGGTAAGGTGATAGTGATCGCAACCGTGAGAACGGCAAGGCCGATTAAGAAAGTTGAAGCGCGTTTGGCCGCCAGAAAGAAAAATTTTGTGCGGACCGAGAAAATTAAGATGATTTCCGTTAAGACGCTGCCGATGAACCAGTTTGTTTGAAGTACCCCGGGCGAGATGCGGTAGAATAGTCCAAAAAAGATAAAATCAAAAATCGTGCTTACCACTCCCAAAATTGTTGTCAGCAAAACGATTTCTTTGATGTTATAGCTTTTTGGTCTTTTAAGTTCATCTTGATCAACCGTATCTGTGGCGATAGAAATCATAGGAAAATCGGAAAGTAAATTTAAAAGAAGAATTTGGATCGGCAGCATGGGAAGAAAATCAATTAAAAGCGAAGCCGTGGCCACGGCAAAAAAATTGCCGAAATTTGAGGACAAAGTCACTTTGATATATTTTGAGATATTGGCAAAGATTTTACGGCCTTCACGGATTCCTTCCACGATGACTTCCAGACTTTTTTTCAAGAGAATAACGTCGGCTGCATCGCGGGCAATATCAGCGCCGCTTTGCACCACGATGGCCACGTTCGCGATTTTTAAAGCCGGAGCGTCATTTATACCTTCGCCTAAAAATCCGACTTCATTTTCTTCCTGAAGCAATTTGATGATGTTATATTTTTGTTCCGGAGAAACGCGAGCAAAAACAGAGTAATTTAGGGCGGCGTTGTGTTTTTCTTCATGCGTCATTGCGTCAAATTCATCGCCGGTAATCACTTCATGAGGAGAATTTATCAAATCTATTTTATAAGCCACGGCGCCGGCCACCTCAGGGCTGTCGCCAGTTAAAATTTTTATTTTTATCCCCAGATTTTTAGCCTGCGCGATTGTGTGAGACGCGGTTTTTTTAATTGGATCAACAAAAGAGATAATTCCCAAAAATTGCAAATTATTTTCTTCTTTTTCCAAATCGTAATTATCCTGGGCGGAAATTTTTTTCTTAGCGATAGCTAAAATCCGGTGACCGAGCGCTCCTTCCGCAGCCATCCAGATTTTCAGAGAATTTTTTTCTGGTTCTTTTAGTTTGGGGCAAAGTTCAAAAATAATTTCGGGCGCGCCGCGCACGATAAGCTCTGTTTCGCCGTCAGTCTGGACAAGAACGCTGTTCCGCCGTCGCGCCGGGCTGAAGGGAATTTCCGCCAAACGTTTGTGCTGGTTTATTTTTTCGCGGGCGGCCGGAGAGAGTTTTTCGCAAAGAGCAATATCAAAAGCGTCAGTTGGCTTTTTTTCCTTACCACTTAGAAATGAAGAAGCAATAGCGGCAGAAAAAAGACAATCTTCTTCATTAGTCGCCTTTATTTTTTCCACGGCAAGTTTATTTTCGGTAAGAGTGCCGGTTTTATCCGTGCAGAGAACTTCAACACTGCCCAAATCCTCAATGGCTGAAAGTCTTTTGACGATCACTTTACTTTTAGCAAGTTGCAGGGCGCCGCGGGAAAGAGAAATTGTCGTGACAGCCGGCAGAGGTTCGGGGATAACGCTAATGGCTAGGGCGATGGAGAAAATAATCAACTCAACGATATTGGCCTTTTCCCCGCGAACGAGAATATTGGCCAAAAAAACAAGAACAATGGTAATTAAAATCAGACGCAAAATAAATTTGCTAAATCCTAAAATTCCTTTTTCAAAACTACTGACTCGTTTTGTTTCCGCCGTCAGCTTGGCAATGCCGCCCAGTCCAGTATTTTTTCCAGTCGCGAGAACAACGCCCGCGCCCCGACCGGCCACGACGACTGTTCCGGAAAAACCGATATTTTCTGCCTGATAAAATTCTTTGGCCGGCTGTGCTTGTGCGGCGGCGGTTTTATGAACAGGCGCCGATTCGCCGGTTAAAATTTCTTCATCCACCATTAAATTATTTTCTTCCAAAAAACGGAGATCAGCCGGGATTTTATCGCCGGCTTCCACAATAACAAAATCGCCGGGAACAAGATTTTGACTTTCAATCGTCAACTCTTCGTTCGCCCGGCGAACTTTGGCGCGAGATACAATATATTTTTTAAGAAGTTTTAGATTTTTTTCCGAGTGATATTCCTGAAGAAAACTCAGCGTGGCGTTTATCACCACAAAAATCAAGATCATTATCGCTTCAGTCAGTTCACCCAAAAAGGAAGAGATTAGCGCGGCGACAAAAAGGATATAAATAAAAGGAGACTTAATCTGACGAAGAAAAATTTGCCACCAGCGGATTTCTTTAGCTTCAATTTCATTCCGGCCGTACTCATTTAGACGGTGAGCTACTTCTCCATTTTCTAATCCTTTCTGTGTTACTTTAAATTCATCAAAAATTTCTTCGGCGGTCTTAGTAGTATATAAGGAAAAATTCATGGAAATATCTCCGACAAAGAAAATTAAATTTTCTGGTCGGGGTGGAGGGATTCGCACCCTCGATCTCACGGTCCCGAACCGTGCGCCTTAGACTACTGGGCCACACCCCGTAAATTGAAAATTTCTAATTTCTAAATTCTAATTTCTAAACAAATTGGGACGGCTAAAATCTATTGTACAAGATAATTAATAAATTGTAAATTATGAATGGGACGGCCTCTTTTAATTTTGTTTTAAAAGTGCTAAAATTATTGGGCAATAAAATAACTTTATGCAAGACCTCTTTGACGGAAAACTTAATAATGATTTGGCAAAAAACGCGCCGCTCGCGGATCGTTTGCGTCCAGAAAGTTTGGACGAATTTGAGGGACAGGAAGAATTAATCGGCGTCGGGAAAATGTTCCGCAATTTGATTCAAAACGATGAAATTCCCTCCATGATTTTTTGGGGTCCGCCGGGAAGCGGAAAAACTACTCTTGCGCGGATTATCGCCAAAATGACCAAGTCGGAATTTATCCAGCTTTCGGCCACGGCTTCGGGTTTGGCCGATTTGCGGAAAATTGTTTCCGCGGCGCAAAGCGGACGAAAGTTTAATAACCGCCGGACAATTTTATTTATTGACGAGATTCATCGCTGGAATAAGTCCCAGCAGGATTCTCTTTTGCCGTACGTGGAAAATGGGACAATTACTTTAATCGGCGCCACAACAGAAAACCCGTCATTTGAAGTGAACTCGGCTCTTCTTTCCCGCTCGCGGGTTTTTGTTTTAAAATCTTTGGCTGCGGAAAATATTAAAAATATTTTGAAGCGGGCGATTTCCGACAAAGTTCGCGGTTACGGCGCGCTTGACGTGCAGATTCTTGAGAAGACTCTTGACTATCTATCCGGAGTGGCGAACGGCGACGCGCGGATTGCCCTGAATGCTCTGGAGTTTGCCGTGAAGGCCAGTCGTAAAGAAGGTCAAAAAATGATACAATTAAATCAGGAAACGATTCGCGAAGCTCTGCAGAAAACTCATTTACTTTACGATCGGGCCGGAGAAGAACATTACAATATAATTTCCGCGCTCCATAAATCAATGCGCGGTTCTGATGCCGACGCGGCGCTCTATTGGCTCGGAAGAATGCTTGAAGCCGGGGAAGATCCTCTCTACGTTGCCCGCCGTTTAGTTCGTTTTGCTTCCGAAGATATTGGTTTGGCTGATCCGCAGGCGCTTGTTCAGGCGACGACAGCTTACACAGCTTGTCATTATTTAGGTATGCCGGAATGCAATGTGATTTTGGCGCAAGCCGTGGCGTATTTAGCCCGCGCGCCGAAATCCAACGCGCTCTATATTGCTTACGGCGAAGTTCAGCGCGATATTCGGGAAACCGAAAACGAGCCCGTACCATTGCATCTTCGGAATGCTCCGACAGATTTGATGAAAGATTTGGGTTACGGAAAAGGATATAAATATAATCCAAATTTTAAAGAGCCGATTCATCAAGATTATTTGCCGGAAAAATTAAAAGGCAGAAAATATTTAAAATAATAATTTTTTCATATGACCGATGAAAGATGGTTAGACACAATCGCTACGCTCAAAGATAAATTTCCAGTTTTGGAAGAGGGAAAAGAAGATTTGTCGGAAGAGGAAGGAAGGGGTTTCCGCGAGTTTGTGATTTTCAACGGGCCGCTCGGAAAAATGAAAATTGAACGGACAACTAAAGCCGTGGTTACCGGCAAAAAAACTATCGGTTCAAAAAGAATGGGCAGCCAGGCCTCGGTAGAATATCTTTATTCCGATACGGAAAAAAGCCACAAGTTCAAAGCTTATAAATGGGATGAGGCGCAAAATGACTGGGTAGAAATTACTTTAGAAGGAAGTTTATGAGTAGATTTAGAGAGAGAAGAAATTTTCGCGAACCGCCAAGCGGCGGCGATCGCCGTTTAAAACTTATTCGGGTTATTATTTTTTTGTTCGCGGGAGTTATTGCTTTCCGCCTTTTTAGTTTACAAGTTTTGAGCAATGATTTTTATTCAGCGCTCGCGGCCGGACAGCACGATATTTATAAAGAAATTTTTCCCGAACGGGGAAGAATTTTGATGCAAGAGAGCGGCGGCAGTGAATCTTCAAATGAAAAATTATATCCTTTAGCCACTAATCAATCGTTGTATCTCATTTATGTTGATCCCCGGAAAATAAAAAACGCCGATGAGCTGGCGGAAAAGTTAGTTGATATTTTATATATGAGAGAAGTGAAAGAAGACGAAGGGTTGACCGCGGAAGAAATTGAAGCCATAGAAAAATCCGAGAAAGAAAAACTGAAAGAAGAATTTTTGGCAAAATTAAAAAAAGAAAACGATCCCTACGAACCCCTGCGCCACGGAGTAACCGAAGCGTCACTCGCGAAAATTAAAGAACTTGGAGCCGAGGGGATCGGTTATATTGAAGAAGAGGCGCGTTATTATCCGGAAAATAATTTGGGCAGTCATTTTTTGGGATTTGTCGGAACGAAAGATAATAAAAAAGTCGGGCAATACGGGCTTGAAGGTTATTTTGAAAAAGAGCTCGGCGGCGTTCAGGGTTTTCTCGCCTCGGAAAAAGATGTGGGCGGTCGGTGGATTCCGGTTTCCGGACGAGAGTGGCAAAAAGCCGAGGATGGCGCGGATATTGTTATCACGATTGATCGGAACATTGAATATTTTGCTTGCGGAAAATTAAAAGAGGCCGTGGAAAGGAATGATGCCGACGGAGGAACGGTTATTGTCATGGATCCGAAAACCGGAGCGATCATCGCGATGTGTTCTTATCCTGATTTTAATCCGAATGAATACGCCAAAGTGGAAGACATTAATATTTACAACAATCCGGCGGTTTTTTCTCAGTATGAACCAGGATCAATTTTTAAAGCCATCACGATGGCCGCGGCGCTGGACGTGGGAAAAATTACGCCGACGACCACTTATGTTGATGAGGGAGAAATAAAAGTTGATGATCGCACGATTAAAAATTCTGATTTGCAAGCGTATGGCACGCAGACCATGACCCAAGTTTTGGAGATGTCCCTGAATACCGGAGCGGTTTTTGCCGTCGCGCAAATTGGTCCGGATATTTTTAAAAAATACGTGGAGGATTTTGGATTTGGGACGGAAACGGGGATTGAGCTTGATTTTGAAAATTCCGGCAGTATCAGCTCTTTGGATAAAAAGGGAAAAATTTGGAGCGCGACCGCCTCTTTTGGCCAGGGCATTTCCGTCACGCCGATTCAGGTCGTAACCGCGTTTTCGGCAATCGCGAACGGTGGGAAATTAGTTAAGCCGTATATTGTTGACCGGATTATAAAAAGTGACGGTGAGGTAATTAAAACCGAGCCAAAAGTTGTTCGTCAGGCGATTTCCGGAAGAACGTCGGCGCTTTTGGGAGGGATGCTTGTTTCCGTGATAGAAAATGGTCATGGCAAGCGGGCTGGTGTTCCGGGCTATTATGTGGCGGGAAAAACCGGTACGGCGCAAGTCGCAAAAAAAGACGGCAGCGGTTATGAGAAAGACGTGACTATCGGATCGTTTATCGGTTTCGCGCCCGTGGAAGATCCAAGGTTTGTTATGTTGACAAAGATAGATCATCCAAGATCAACAATTTGGGCCGAAGCTACAGCCGCGCCGTTATTTGGCGAAATTGCCAAATTTATGCTAAACTATTTAAAGGTACCTCCGAGCAGGTAATCTACAAATTACAAATCATTTACAAATATACAAATAGCAAAATGACGGAGGGTTGTAAAAAAGATGTAAATAAGGTTGTCTACCCGGAATTAAGTTATAAAATAGTCGGTTTAATCTTTGATGCGTACAACTCGCTTGGTTATGGTTATCAAGAAAAATATTACGGGCGAGCAATTGAGTTGGCCTTTAAGGAAAACGGAATTAAATTCATCGGTCAGCAGTTTGTGTCCATAAAAATTAATGGGAACACAATAGGTAGATATTTCTTAGATTTTTTGGTGGAAGATAAAATAATTTTAGAACTGAAAGTGGGTAATTATTTTGACAAAACTAACATGGGCCAAGTTTTAGGATATTTAAAAGCTACGGACAAAAAATTAGCAATCATCGCAAACTTTACAAGAACGGGAGTAAAATTTCGCAGAATTTTAAATATTAATTGAGGATTTGTATATTTGTATTAAATTTGTAATTTGTAGTAGATATGAAAAAAATAGTTCAAAAAATTTTATATGTTTTGGCCCGTGCAATTTTAAAAAAATATAAACCGGAAGTGGTGGGTATTACGGGGAGTATGGGTAAAACTTCAACTAAAGAGGCAGTTTTTGCCGTGTTGTCTTCCAAATTACGCGTGCGCCAGAATTTGAAAAATTATAATAACGAGCTTGGCGTGCCGCTTTCCATTTTGGGAGTTGAATCGGGGCATAAATCTATTTTGAAGTGGCTCGGCGTGATTTTTCACGGCCTGAAATTAATTTTATTCCGCGACGCCGATTATCCGCAGATTTTAGTTTTGGAAATGGGAGCCGATCATCCGGGCGACATAAAATATTTAACAGAACTCGCGCCGTGCAAAATCGGCCTCGTAACCGGCATCGGCCCGGCTCATTTGGAATTTTTTGAAAGCATTGAAAAAATTATTAAAGAAAAAAGAACGATTGTGAGCCATCTTCGGCCGGAAGGTTTTGCGGTTTTAAATCGTGACGACGAAAAAGTTTTTGAAATGCGGGACAAAACGCGGGCTAAAGTTTTGACTTACGGTTTTTCCGCCGACGCGGAAGTCCGGGCTCAGGAAGAGGGGATGATTGGCGAAGGCGTGGAAATCAAAGGAATGAATTTTAAGTTAAGCTACGCCGGCGCAATGGTGCCGATTTTTCTGCCGGGCGTTTTGGGCCGTCAGCATATTTACGCGGCGCTTGCCGGAGCGGCGGTTGGAATTATTTACGGCATGAATTTGGTGGAAGTCGCCGAGAGTTTAAAAAGATATCAGGCGCCAAAAGGCCGAATGAATTTGGTCCCTGGCATCAAACGGTCTTTGATTATTGATGATACTTATAATGCTTCGCCGATTCCAACCGAGGTAGCGCTTGAAGTGATGAAGTCAATAAAATTGCCCGCGGAAGATGATAAAAAATTCGCGGTATTGGGAGATATGCTGGAACTTGGAAGTTTTAGCGAAGAAGGGCATAAGCAGGTCGGCCGAGCCGCGGCGGGAAGCGGCGTTGATTATTTGGTGACAGTCGGCGAACGGTCGCGCGATATTTCCCGAGCGGCGCTTGGAGCCGGAATGAATGAAGACAGAGTCTCCAATTTTCCGACGCCGGAAGAAGCCGGACTTTTTGTTCAAGGAAAAATGAAACAAGGCGATATAGTTTTAGTAAAGGGTTCGCAGGGGATGAGGATGGAAAAGGTTGTAAAGGAACTTATGGCCGATCCTCTGCAGGCCTGTGAACTTTTAGTCAGGCAAGACGCGTCGTGGGCGTGCAAGAGATAGATTTCAGATTTTAGATTATAAATTTAGCGGACCGTTTGTGGTCCGCTTTTATTAATCTTGACAAATTTGCTGCTATGGTTTATAAATAAAAAGCCGCTGACAGACCCGTGGGCGGTATGCCGGCCCGAAAGGCCCGGCGACGGAGGCTTGTTCGATATACAAGTCGAAGACTGTTGCACAGAGATCGCGCTCTATGTGGCTACATGGGTCATCTCGGCTCTTGGTCTATTAGATTGAGAGCCGCTTTTTATTGATAAATTTTTGCTTTTTTGATATACTAAAAATCAGTTTAGGAACCTGCGGCCTCATCGTCTAGCCTGATCTAGTGACCCTACGGGTCATCACCCGCAGGGTGAGACGCTTCTTTACTATGTATTATGTTTATTTGCTGAAAAGTTTGGTTAGGCCGTGGCATTACATTGGGTCAACAGATGATTTAAGAATAAGGTTCGCGGAGCACAATGGCGGGAAGGTAAAATCCACTAAACCGCATCGACCATTTGAGTTAATTTATTATGAGGTTTACGCCAGTAAAACAGCGGTCCGTGTCAGAGAAGTTGAATTAAAAATAAATAGTCAGCAGCGAGAACTCTTATATAAACGTTTAATAAATTTGTTATAATTGTGCCGCCATCGTCTAGCCTGGTCTAGGACACATCCCTCTCACGGATGGAACTCGGGTTCGAATCCCGATGGCGGTATTTAAGGTAAAGTTTTATTATGTTCCACGTTTTTTGGCACGATTTTCTCTACACCCCGCTCTTGAATTTTTTGATTTGGCTTTATAACGGCCCGGCTTTTGGAAATCTGGGCGTGGCCATTATCTATCTGACAATTATTATTCGCGTTGTTCTTTTGCCTTTCACGGTTGTTTCGGAGCGCAGTAAAATTCTTTACGAAAAGTTGGGCCAAAAAATTGATAAAATCGGACAAGATTTTAAAAATGATCCGATTCAGAGAAAAGAGACGATTCGCAAAGTTATGCGGGAACATCGCGTGAGTCCTTGGGCGAAAGTTACGGTGCTCGGCGTTCAGGCCTTGACCTTGGTTCTTTTGTATCAAGTTTTCATCGGAGGAATTAACGGAAAATTGGGCGACTTGTATTCCTGGGTAGCTCATCCGGATTTTATCAACACTAATTTTTTAGGTTTTGATTTGGGAGAAGTGAGAAATTTATTTTGGAGCGGCATTGTTGGCGTAGTTCTTTTTTTGGAAATTTTTATTGATTATCGCAGTAAGGAAGGCGGGATTACTAAATCCGAAGTGGCCTATATGATTTTTTTTCCGGCGGCATGTTTTTTTACCCTTTGGCTTTTGCCGATGGCTAAATCAATTTTTATTTTAACTTCAATTTGTTTTTCTTTCCTTGTAATATTTTTTAGGCAAATAATTAAGAAGAAATTTAAAGTTGGAGAGAGCGTGATTGCGGACGGGAAAGTGAAGGCGTAGAAAGCAGATAAACTAAAATATAAATTTTGAACCGCGCAATAGCGTGGTTTTTTTAATACTTCGACTACGCTACGCTTCGCTCAGGAAATAATTATGGCCTGAGCTTGTCGAAGGTCGAGTCTTGACAAAATTTTAAGAATATGATATAAAGGAAGTACTTGCGGTCGGCGCGTGAAGTTGGAGCTCCGGGTGCGCACTCGTCTCCCCTCGCGCCTGCCGCGACCTGCGCTGTTCCAGGCGTCTGCGCAAACTGCGGTCGCTGGATGTCTTCTGCCCAAGGGCGGGGACGGAACAGGTGCAGAGTCTTTGCCCCACGTGGCGGCTCGGGGGTGGAACCTGAGCCGGGAAATTTACGGTGAGTCGGTGCCACCCGACAAACCAGGCGAACCTGCCACTCCTGTCTCGACAAGGCGAGAATGTCTTGTCCTAGCAGGTCGTGGAACCCGTGTCCATACCACCATGGCCATAGGCTATCAGGGGCGGCATAATCGGTTTGGCTGACGGTCCCAACAACAGGGCCCCTTCGGCCAGCCGGTTCCGGACTTCCGAGTGGAGGTCTGCGGTGTCGCAACATTCGCGCCGGACGGAAAGATTGCCGAGAGGTGGTCAATTCGTCCGGCGCACTTTTTTTATTCCAGACCTTGACAAAATTGCTTTTCAGAGTTAGTATTAGCCATAGGGTAGATTTAATTTTTAAATCTAAAACAAAACAAAATATGGCAGATTCCTTAGACAAAATAATGTATTCGTTTGTCGTGGAGGACGTCTTAAAGGGTTTTTTCATCACTGTCCCGCCGGGTTATGTTGCCTGTGTTTATGATTTGGGCAGGGGAGTCCTGAAAAAAGTTTTGCAGCCGGGATTACACTTAAAAATTCCGTTTTGGCAGAGAGCCAAATTGTTTAATACTCAAACGCTGGAATATAATATCAGTAAAGATTTTAATTTAGAAAATATCAGAGCTCTGGGTGATTCGCCGATTGGCTCGGTGACGCTGGACAGCAAAAATATCCAGATTGAAGGCACGATTCTTTTACGGCTGGATATGGAACAGATTCCGTACATCTGGCAAAATATCGGTGAGGATTTTGTGGAAAAAATCATCCGGCCGACAATTAGAAGCCGGCTCCGCATGATCGCTTCGCTTTATTCCGCCCAGGACATTGTTTCGCTCCAGAGAAATCAAATTGAAGTGGCGATCACGAACGAACTGGACAGAATTTTCCATCCGCGGGGAATCCACGTGGAAAACGTTCTCCTCTCGGAGATTGGACATCAGTTTGTTAAAAGTAACGGGTAATTAGTAATGGGTAATTGATAAAAGTAGCCTTGACGGCTGCTTTTTGGTTTTGTAAAATGGAATTAGCAGTCCTTGACATCGATTGCTAACGGTGGTAGAATGGCGTAATAGTGTTTGATACACCCTAAAGGGTGAACTCCCTTTGGAGTTCAGGATTTATCCTGTAATTTATCGTATGGATTCCAGAAAAACAAAATTGCTCTTGTCAGTCATTCACGAATATATCAAAAAAGCCACGCCGGTCGCCTCAAAAATGTTGGCCGGGCGGGGCGGTTTTAAAATAAGTTCGGCAACATTACGAAATGAAATGGCGGATTTGGAAGAAGAAGGATACTTGGTCCAGCCGCACACTTCCGCCGGCCGGATTCCGACTGAGGCGGGATTTGCCTTTTATCTGGCCAGTTTATCCGGCAAAGAATCGGCGCTCGACAATAAAGAAAAAAAGGATTTGGAACGGGCGGCGCGAACGGCAGAATTTCCGGAAAAAAGTTTGGCCAAAGTTTTAGCCGAACTTTCCGAAGAGGCCGTGATTCTGGCTTTCGGAAAAAATGATGTTTACTACACCGGGCTTTCCAATCTTTTCGCCAAGCCGGAATTTCACGATCAGGATTTGGTTTATCGGATAGGCGAGGTGGTTGATCATCTGGACGAAATTATAAATGAAATTTTTGAAGAGACAAAAGAGGAAATAAAAGTTTTAATCGGCAAGAAAAATCCTTTCAGTGCGGATTGCGGCGCCGTGGTTTCAAGATACCGCGGGAAAAATAAGAAAGTCGGACTTGTCGCCGTGCTCGGTCCGATTAGAATGGATTACGGAAAAAATATCGCGCTTGTCCGCGAAGTGAAAGATTTGTTAAATAAAATATGACAACGTAGTTGTCATCCTGAGCGAGCCGTAGCGAGTCGAAGGATCTCCCGCGAATGCGGGTTGCTGGGACAAGCCCAGAGATTCTTCGGCCTTCGGCCTCAGAATGACAGTTTAAATTTATGGCAGACGATAAGCAAAAACCAGAAGAAAAAAATGATGCGGCGCCCTCGGAACTCGAAGCGTGTAAAAAACAGGCGGAAGAATATTTGAATGGGTGGAAAAGAGCGAAAGCAGATTATTTAAATCTGAAAAAAGAAAATGAAGCGGCTGGGGCGGAACTGGCGCAATTTGTCGCGGGCGGAATGTTAATGAAATTTTTGCCGATTTACGACGGCTTGAAAAAAGCTTGCGCCATGGAAAACAGCGGAGATAAATGGGTTGAAGGAATTTTAAATATCAAAAAACAATTTGAAGAAGTTTTTAAAAAGTTTGGGGTGGAAGAAATAAAAACTGTCGGAGAAAAATTTAATCCGGAATTTCATGAGGCCGTGAGCCGGCAGAAAAAAGAAGGCGTTGAAGTAGATATGATAATTGAAGAAGTTGGCGGCGGATATACAATGCATGGGAAAGTTATTTTGGCGGCCAAGGTGATAGTTAGCGAATAATAAAATCTATTTATTTTTCTCCCCTTAAGGTAAGGGGAGATTAAGAGGGGTTATGAATGGTGGATTTTAGTGCCACGGTTCATAACGCCCCCGCCCGCCACGCAAGCCAGCCCCGCCTGCAACGCTATGCTTGCATTAGCGGGCAGGTTGCTGGCGTTGCGGGCAGGCCCAGCCCCTCTTATCTTAAGAGGGGTGGTGCTATTCATAAATTTATCGATTAATTAAAGAAAGGAGACAGACATTATGCCAATCATAAGATGGAATCCTTGGGAACAATTCGGAGATATGGACAGATTTTTCGAAGAAGGCGCGGGAGGTTTTGTCCCGGCGTTAGATATTTATCAAACCAAAGACGCGGTAATCGTGGAAACCCCATTAGCCGGAATTGATCCGGAAGATGTGGAAGTTTCCATTGAAAATGATATCTTGTCCGTCGACGGAAAAACCGAACGGCAAAGCGAGGTTGATGAAAAGAATTTTTACCGCAAAGAAGTCCGCTACGGAAGTTTTCACCGCTCGGTCCGTTTGCCGGTCGCCGTTCTTGGAGGCAAAGCCGAAGCCAAATCGGAAAACGGAATGTTAAAAATTACAATCCCCAAAGCGCCGGAAGCGAAGAGTAAGGCGATTAAGGTGAAGGTTGTAAAAGGAAAAAAGTAAATCAAAGGTATGTCATCCCGAGCGAAGTCGAGGGATCCCATCCGCTTGAATATGTCACGGTGTGAGATTTCTCCACTCGCCTACGGCTCGGTCGAAATGACAAAAGAGGAAAATAAAAAAGCGCGCCACCCGGAAGAGTTCCATGGTGACGCGCAATGAACGACGTGGAGACTGCTGCAGTCCTCCGCTACCGGCAGCAGGTCTGCACGAGCGTGTACAGGTTCGCGTCGTGCCACGGCTTGGAGAGCTCGAGCTCGGGCGGCTCCTTGGCGGTGCGCTTGAGGAAGATGACACCCGTTGCCGCAAAATCGCTTCGCCAGCACGACGGAAGAAATGTCGTTGTTCGATGGAGGCGGAGGTTGTCGTGGTGGTGCCAATCAACGGCGAAAGAGCCGTCGACCCTCGCATTGCCGACTTCGATCTTGCCGACGATGTTCACGTTGTCAGCGCGGTGTTCGATGATCGTCCGCCCGGTCAGATCCTTGCTCTGAAGCTCCTGCATCGGTTTTTCCTCCTTCTCGGACGCCAGAACTCCCCGTCCCTCGGGGAGAAAAACGCCCGCAAGCCGTTCAGGCTTATCAAAAAAGCCTATCGCAATAATTTAAAAATGTCAAGAATAATTGTTTGCAGATAAATTGTCCTCCGCCCGAGGCGGAGAACAGAAATTTGCGGAGAATAAATTCAGATAATTTATGAACGAGGAAGAAAAAGAGTTTTGGGAAAAATTAAAAAGATGGCACCTGGATGACGTAGATATTTGTATTGGAAACAATGCTAATTATGCCGCGAGTAAAATGATGTTGACACTGATAGATATTTTGGGTGCTTTCCATGGTGGTATGATACGTTACAAAAGCAAGTATTATGTTTTGCCTGGCGGAAAAAGAAAACAAAAAAGTAAAACAATAAAAATAGAAGGTAAAAATTATGAACAGACAACAAATAAAGAACAGTTTTTAAGTTTTTTAAAAAATTATATACATGAATTTTATGAGATCAAGGTAAAACATGGATCTAAAGAGAAGAGGGCAGCCGAAATATTGTATGACCATTTTCGTTGTGGCCTTGTTCATGAAGGACATTCAAAATTAGGAACGGGTCTGGCAAGAATCAATAATGCTGAGCCGATTATTAATAAAGACGGGTTATTGGTGCTCAATATATTAGCTTTAAGGGATTTAGTAAGAAGGGCTACATTTAAATTTGAAAAAGATCTTAATAAAGAAAAGATGTTAAAGAGGTGGCGTGAGAGATATAATTTTCTCACTAAGGAATTCAGATTTTAATTTATTTTTTTGCAAATAATTAAACATAAAAAATATGCCAAACATAAATATTTGGACAATTCTCGGAGTAATAGCAATTATTTTATTAATAATATTTTGGAAAAAAAGAAGCGCGGTTTGGGGTGGTCTGACAATCGGAATTATTATCGGTGCAATAGTTGCTATTGTCTATCTTATTAGGGGGAGTGGATTTAATTGGTTTGTTGTTGGTAAGGGTGCGATATTGGGTACGATAGCAGGTTCTATCGCGGAATCATTAGGTATAATTTCTAATTTTCTTAAAAAGAAAGACAATAAAAAATAATTAAAAAAATAAAAACTATGAAAATACTCGGTATAGATCTCGGAACAACTAATTCCTGCATGGCCGTCATTGAAGGTGGCGAGCCGAAAGTGTTGGAAAATAAAGAGGGCGCGAGAACCACGCCTTCGGTTGTTGCTGTTTCAAAAAACGGCGAGCGATTGGTCGGCCAGATTGCCAAAAGGCAGTCGGTGACAAATCCGGAAAACACGCTTTATTCCATTAAGCGTTTAATCGGCCGCCGTTTTGACGATGCGGAAGTTCAGCGCGACATGAAAGTTTTACCTTTTAAAATTGTTCAATCGGGTGTGGGCGTGAAAATAAAAATGTCCGACAAAGAATATTCTCCGCAGGAAATTTCCGCCATGGTTTTGCAGAAAATGAAAGCCGATGCGGAGGAAAAATTAGGAGAAAAAATTGAGGAAGCCATAATTACCGTGCCGGCTTATTTTGACGACGCGCAACGCCAGGCGACTATAGAGGCCGGAGAAATCGCGGGATTGAAAGTGCGCAGAATTATTAATGAACCGACAGCCGCGGCTTTGGCTTATGGATTGGATAAAAAGAAAGGCGAGCAAATTGTTGTTTACGATTTGGGCGGCGGAACTTTTGATGTTTCCGTTTTGGATATTGGCCAGGACACGGTGGAAGTGAAATCCACGAATGGCGACACGCATTTGGGCGGCGACGATTTTGACCAAAGAATTATTCACTGGATTTTGGATGAGTTTAGAAAAGATCAGGGAATTGATTTATCAAAAGATAATTTGGCGTTGCAGAGAATTAAAGAAGCGGCGGAAAAAGCAAAAATAGAGTTATCAACCGCCATGGAAACGGAAATCAATCAGCCGTTTATAACTTCCGACGCGGCCGGGCCGAAACATTTGGTAATGAAAATGACGCGGGCGAAATTGGAAGAACTGGTTGGCGATTTGGTTCAAGCGACTTTGGAGCCGTGTAAAAAAGCATTGGCCGACGCGAAGATGGATATTAAAGATATTCAGGAAGTGGTGATGGTCGGCGGAATGACGAGAATGCCGTTGGTTTTGCAGACCGTGGAAAACTTTTTTAGAAAAAAACCAAACTTGTCGGTGAATCCTGATGAAGTCGTGGCGATTGGCGCGGCGGTTCAGGCAGGAGTACTTCAGGGCGAAGTGCGCGATATTTTGTTGCTTGATGTTACGCCGTTGACTTTGGGCCTTGAAACTTTGGGCGGCGTTTTGACTCCATTAATAAATCGCAATACTACAATCCCGACTTCCAAGTCGCAGGTATTTTCCACCGCGGCGGACGGACAGACTTCGGTTGAGATTCATGTTTTGCAAGGCGAGCGGCCGATGGCAGCGGATAACAAAACTTTGGGACGTTTTATGCTTTCGGGAATGCCTCCGGCGCCGCGCGGCGTGCCGCAGGTGGAAGTGACTTTTGACATTGACGCGAACGGAATTTTAAATGTGAAAGCAAAAGACAAAGCCACCGGCAAAGAACAATCAATTACCATTACCGCCTCAACCGGTTTGTCCAAAGACGAAATTGAGCGAATGAAAAAAGAAGCCGAGGCGCACGCGGCAGATGATTTGAAGAAAAAAGAATTAATTGATTTACGAAATACGGCCGAGACAATTATTTATACCACGGAAAAAATGTTGAAAGACGCGGGAGATAAAGTTAAGGCCGAAGACAAAAAAGCGATTGAAGAAAAGATGGAAGCGTTGAAAAAAGTGAAAGATAGTGAAGATAAGGAAGCGATAAAGAAAGCGGCGGATGATTTAGCGCAGACGGCGCAGAAAGTCGGCGCGGCCATGTACCAGCAGCAGCAACAGCCGCCGCAAGGTGGTTCACCCGCCGGAGCCGGGACGGAACCAGAGAAAAAAGATGAAAAGAAAGATGATAAAAAAGGGAAAACCGTAGAAGGGGAGTTTGAAGAAGTAAAGTAACGAGTAATGAGTAATTGGTAATTAGTAATTAGAAAATTGTCATCCTCGGACTTGATCCGGGGATCCAGAAAACTGGATTCCCGCTTTCGCGGGAATGACAGATATGTTATGCCAGAATTTGTAAAAATTTATGTAGCGGCCGGAGTTGTCGTGAAACAAGACGGCAAATACCTTTTAGTTCAGGAAAAGAAACCAAGCGCTTACGGTCTTTGGAATCTTCCGGCTGGGCGAGTTGAAGAAGGGGATTCGATTGAAAAAACAGCTGTTAAGGAGGCGAAAGAAGAAACCGGGTATGATGTAGAGTTGATTCGCGAACTGGGAGTTTTCCATGAGGATGTGAAAGTGGCGTGCAAGCACGCGTTTGAAGCAAAGATTATCGGCGGAGAATTGTGTATCCCAGAGGATGAGATACTGGATGTCAAATGGTTCACTTATGATGAGGTGCAACGAATGACAGATAAATTGCGCACTCCTACGATATTGCAAGCAATTGAGATTGTGGAAAAAAGTAAAGAATGAATTATGAATTAGGAATTTTGAATTTGAGCGAATTTATAAACGCGAATAAACGCGAAACCCCTCACCCCAACCCTCTCCCCGGAGGGGAGAGGGAAATTTCCCATCGGGGGTCTCCTCGCCCCAGTGGGGAGAGGATTAAGGTGAGGGGGAATAATGAACATGACTAAAATAAAAAAAGATAAATATTTTAGAGAACGTGGTGGTAAAGCTAAAATCATAGATTTGAGTTGTGCGGTTTGCGGACAATATTTATTTACTTATCAAAAAGATGGGCCGGGATGGCTGAAGAGATGTTATTTAAACCGTGTAATTATATCTGGCCAGTTTTTAAAATTATTTGATAAAAAAATAAAAGATCAAAAAGAAATGAAAAACATGATTTGTCAGTGTGGTACTTTGATTGGTGTCCCGATGTGCCATAAAGATAAACGTTTGGCTTACAGATTGGAAAGAGGAAAATTTAAACGGAAAAACAGCAAGTATAAATAATTTATGGCCAAGGACTACTATAAAATTTTAGGCGTTTCGAAAGGCGCGTCGGCGGAAGAAATTAAAAAGGCCTTCCGCGAGTTGGCGCATAAATATCATCCGGATAAAAACGGCGGCAACGCTGATCAGTTTAAAGAAATCAACGAGGCCTATCAGGTTTTGGGAAATCAGGATAAGCGCCAGCAGTACGACCAATTCGGAACGACTTTTGAAAACGCGCAAGGCCAGGGCGGTTTTTCCGGTTTTGACGGCTTCCGGGATTTTTCCGGATTTGCCAATGGTTTTGATATGGGAGATTTGGGAGAGATGTTTGGTTTTGGCGATATTTTTGGCGGCGGGCGGAAAAAAGGGCGAGCAAGCCGCGGGCGGGATATTGAAGTTGAAATGCAAATTGATTTTCGCGAAGCAATTTTTGGCGCGGAAAAAGTTTTAGAAATGTACAAACCGAGCATTTGTAAAAATTGCAGCGGAAGCGGCGCAGATCCCAAAAGTAAAGTTGTCTCTTGTCCAAATTGCGGCGGCGCGGGACGGGTACAGGCGGTGCAAAGAACATTTTTAGGAAATATTCAAACAGTTGTAACTTGCGACAAGTGCGGCGGCGCAGGAAAAATTCCGGAAAAAGAATGTAGTGTTTGCCGCGGCAAAGGTGTTACTCGCGACAGTCAGAAATTAAAGATAAAAATTCCTGCCGGAATTGACGACGGCGAGACAATAAAACTTTCGGGCGAAGGCGAGGCGGCGGAGCACGGCGGAAAATCCGGCGATTTATTTCTGACAGTCAAAGTCAAATCGGACAGAGAATTTAAAAGAAAGAAAGACGAGATTTTGAGCAAAGTTGGCGTGAGTTTTGCGGAGGCCGCGCTCGGCGAAAAAATTGAAGTAGAAACTTTGGATGGAAAAATAAAATTGACGATTCCTCCCGGAACGCAGTCGGGACAAATTTTTCGTTTGAAAGGAAAAGGAGTGCCGCATTTAAATAGTTACGGCCGCGGCGATCATTTAATTGAGGTCGCGGTTGTCACACCGACAAATCTCAGCCGCCGGCAGAAAGAATTATTGGAAGAGCTGGGCGCGAGTTAAAATTTTAATATTTTTTAGTTAAAATCGTCCGCCAGGTTGGCGGCGATTTTTTTGTTTTTTACACTTGACAAAATAGAGAAAAACTCTTTAAGTATATGGAGGCTTACCCAATGGCGGGCGGGCTTTGTTCTTTTGAAATTCAACTTCTTGGCCAATTAGGCCAAGGGAGGGAGCTATGAAGAAAGTAAGCGTTCTTTTCGTTCTGGTGTTCGGAGTTTTGTGGGCTTCGTCGGCTTCGGCCGAAAGCCAGACTTATACTGTCCAACGCGGCGACCGGCCGGAACGTGTGGCAGCGCAGTTTGGCTTGACCGAGGAAGAGCTTCTCGCGGCCAATCCGCGTTCTTCCTACGGCATGGCTTGTGACAATCCGTTCAGGATCACACTGCGAAACCGTGAAAGCCAGGCAATCTGCGGCCAGCGGAGGCCCTACCTTATCGTCGGCAAGACGCTCGTCATTCCCGTGTCTTCGCTGGTGCTTGAGACCGAGAACGCCGAGCTCGGCGACGAAATGGCGGCGCTACGGGCCGAGATGGAAGAGATGCGGCGGGAACGCGAGACGGAGAAGTCCGAACTCGCCGAACTGCGGCAGGAGCGCGACAATCTTCGCGACGAGAACAAGACTCTCGTTGCCGCCAAGGCCGAGCTTCAGGGCAAGTACAGCGAGTCTCAATCGGACTTCGTAGTGGTGTCTTCCCGGCAGCCGAAGCAGGTTGAAGTCCAAGGGACGAACTACGTCCACATTGCTTTGGCAATCGCTAGTACGGCTTTCTTGGCCGTCCTCGTGATCATCGTCATCAAGTACCGGAAGGGTAAGAACGAGAAGAAGTTCGATCATCTCGTCCAGTTTGTCCAGCCGAGCGTCTTGGAGCAAGCCGAGAAGAACAAGCGGCGTGGCGCGGAGTTGGACAAGCAGGCGAAGGAGCTCGAGAGGCAGGCGAGGGAGCAGAACGAGCTGCAGGCCCGACTGCAAGAGCAGAAGAGCGAACAGGAACGCCGGAACAAGGAGCTTGAAGAACGCGACGCTGGTTTGCGTCGAACTGCAGAGGAGTCGGATCGGTGTAGCCAGGAATTGCGGGAAAAGAATCGCGAATTGAATGGTCGCGAGGCGAAGCTTTACCTGGACAGGGAAACTCTCGCTACTGGCGAGAGGGTGCTACATCAAGATCGTGGAGCTTTGGCAAGGAGTTGGGAAGAGTATCGCAGAAAAGAACGCGGCTTGGCGGTAAAACAAGCCGAAGTTGAAGCGATGTTGCGGACCGCGGAGGAAGACATCCCCAAGCTCGAAAAAGAGAAGGGGGAAGTTACTCAGCGCGTTGATGCGGTCAAGGTTCGCGAGATTGACGCGGCGCGCCGCGAGGGAGAAGCGACCGCCCGAGAAGAGGCGGCGAAGCAGCGGGAAGACGCGGCCGCGCGGCGGGAAGTAGAAGCGGGGCGTAGGGAAGCCACTGCGTCTGATCAGGAAAGACTCCTTGCCCAGCGCGATAAGGATGCTGCGGCGAGAGAGGAAGGACTGCATCAGGGAGAAGCCGATCTTAGAACCGCGCAGGGCGATTTCGCGCAAGAGATGAGTGAGCAGCGCGCCGCCTTTGAACGAGAAAAGGGCGAGGCGCGCAGTTTGCTCGCGAGAGCCAAGCGCAAAGCGGAAATCGTTCGCGTCCTGGATGAACGTGCAGCGAAGAATGAGGCGGACGCAAAGGCGAATGCCGCCGAGGCTCGTCGACTTGAAACCATGAGGGGTAACCTTCAGGGTTGGGAAGAACGTCTGACTGATCGAGAACGTCAGCAATCCGGCGGGGAAGATGGACCCACAGCGGTTTTGCCATCACTGCCGGGAGGTGAAGTTGATCCGAGCGGCAATACGCACGTTGACGCGCCGGGTTCAGAACCGTCGGCTCCAGCTGACATTTGCATGAGCATCTGCGACGTGTGCGGCAGAGAAATGCCGCTCGACGAACTCGAAGATCATCGGGTCTCGATGCACGGGGTCGTCTGTGGGGCTTGCGGCCGGAAGTTCCCTGACCGTGGCAAGTTTGATGAGCATCGGCCGGAGTGTCCCAAGGCCGTGCCTCACGTACGGACCCTTGTCGGGGTTTCAGCGGCGGCTGGGGGGCGGGCATCGGCTGCAGCGCCTCCTCCTGAATCGCCAACGAGCGGGACTGGAGGGAGTTCGTCAGCTTCGTGCGGACCCAGTACGATTTACTGCAAGGTTTGCAAGGCTGTTTTTTCCCCTGACGTGTACGCGGCAGAACACGCGGAGCACGACCAGGGACTGGCTTCGGGGGATTCGGACAAGAAGTAGTGGGGGGTTCCCGCCGGACAAGCGAGCGTATCGCAAGTCCGGCGTTTTTTTATTTACCCCCCACACCAATGCATTGGTGTGGGGGTTTATTTTTTATAAGCCTCCATAAAATATATTGGTAAAATTAGAGACGGGTATTTTTTGTCTTCATTATTTGTGTTATACTATATTAATAACATCAACATTTCGTTTATGAATATGCGAATGCGACTTTTTCTTATCTGTTTAGTTTTATTCATTTTTAGTTTGGCCGGAGGGTTGGGTTTGCGAATGGCTTTCGCCGCCTGGACCGAGCCGGGTTCTGCTCCGCCCGACGGCAATGTTCCGGCGCCGATTAATGTCGGCGCGGGCGCGCAGATAAAAACCGGTGATTTGACTGTCGGCGGAAATTTTTTAGTGGGCCAGGGCCAAGTGATTGGCGTGCCAGCCGGCGGCAATATGGGTTCAGGAACTCTGAACACTGAAAAACTTTGCATTCAAGGAAATTGCCGCGTCAATTGGCCCGAGGCAGTGAACGCTTTTGTTGATGAAGGTAATGTTGGTTTTGGGCCAACCGCGGTTTTGGGAACAAATGATGCTACGCCATTGGTTTTTGAAACGAGTGATTTTGAAAAAATGAGGATTGACACATCCGGCAACATTGGGATTGGGACAACAAACACAGTTTATAAAATGATGGTCGCGGGGGTGGCGCCGAGAATTTATTTTTTGCCAGCGCCCGGCAGCAATCCGGAATTGGATTTTGGCAGTCCGGCCATAGATACTCATTGGGCGATTTATCGCGATATGGCGACCGACCAACTTCGTTTTTGGAGAGCTGGGGCAGGAGAAACAAATAGGATGGTAATAAAAAGCGATGGAAATGTCGGGGTTGGCACAACTAACCCGGTTTATAAATTTGACGTAGCCGGGCAAATTAACGCGAATACAAATTTAACGCCGGCAATCCAAGGAATAAGTTCGGCCAACGACGGGCAGGGCGTTTATGGCGCGGCGACAAACGCGGCTGGATCTAATTATGGAGGTTATTTTGAATCAGCCGGTGATTCAGGTGTTGGGGTTTATGGTCTGTCTTCAAATGCGGCGGGTTCGGGCGCGGGAGGTTTCTTCCAGTCTGACGGCACGGGGGGCGTTGGAGCTTATGGCTTGACCTCTGGTCAGGGAGGTACCGGACTTTATGGATTAGCGAACGGGGAGAGCGGCGTAGCCGTGTCTGGCGCAGCGACGTCGTTAGCCGGAAGCAATAAGGGAGGCAGCTTTTTTGCCGGCAATCCCACGGTTGTTACCTCGGGTGATAACAATATTGGAATTATGGCGGCGGGCGGGGGTTCGGCGGGAAAAAATTACGGAGGTTATTTTAAGGCGCAAGGTGCTGGTTATGGAGTGTATAGCACTGTAACCGATGCTGGCGCCTGGTCTGGATATTTTACGGGCGGGCAAGGCCTTTACGCGGACGCTGGGGTGGTGGGTGCGGCGACGGGCGGCAATAAAGGAACGGGGACTCTGAACGCCGTTAAACTTTGCATTCAGGGAAATTGTCTTGATGTGTGGCCGAGCGGAACAACGCCGAGCGGCGTCAACGGACAAATTCAATTTAATGACGGCGGAGTTTTTGGAGGCGACGCCGGGCTCTCTTATGACAAAGCTGCGGACGTTTTAACGATTGGCGGTAATTTGAAGATAGGCATGGCTGCTCCTGGAAACGATGATTTTCTTTATTTTGATGACGGTTCAAAATATATAAGATGGGCAGATGCTCAAGCAATGTTTAATTTTAGTAACGGTATTTTAAGTGACGATTTTCTTTCCGGCACACAAATCACGGCGCGAAGCGGGGGATATAATCAAGCCGTGGACGCGTCAAATACAAAATCTATCAACCTCCGGCACATGGGAACTTACGGGCTTTTATCAACCGAATCGGCAAACCCCGGCGTAGATGCCGGTAATTTGACTTTAAAGGCAGACCCTGATTATCCGGCTAATTATGTTGAAATTGCGGATGAATTAAAAGTTAATAGCACTCTGACTGTCGTTGGTAACGCAACAGTTTTGGGTAAAAATATTTGTTTGCAGGATGGAACAAATTGTCCGGTAAGCGGCGGAACATACGTGCAGCTGCAGGCCGCGACTCCGGGCACGCAGCAAGTTGGCCATTTAAATATTTCCGGCACGGGTATTTTTGGCGGTTTGCAGATTGGCGCCCTAAACGGCGTGTTAAAATCTGCGGGCGGAATAGTCTCCGGCGGAGCAACAACGACCGATTTATCCGAAGGCGCGAATTTGTATTACACTGACGCGCGAACCAGAGCCGCAATTTCAGCAGCCGCGGGGCCGGTCAATTACGTTCCGGCAACAGGCGTGATTAGTTTTTCTTCGCCTCTCGCCCCTCTATACGGCGGTACGGGCAGTACGGATACGCCAGCAGCCGGAGGAGTCGCGTATGGCACTGGAGCAAAATATTCTTTTACCACGGCTGGAGTGGCCGGACAATTTTTAAAAAGCCAAGGAGCGGGCGCTCCGACCTGGGCAGATATTACAGCCGGGGTCGGCGGAAGCGGAACAGCGAATTATTTGGCAAAATTTACCGCCGGCACGACGCTCGGAAATTCTCAGATTTCGGATAACGGAACTAATGTCACGATCGGCGGGACTAATGTTACTGTTTCGGGAAATCTTGGTATCGGTTGGTCTCCAATTTATAAACTTGATGTTAATGGAAATAGTTATCTTGGCGGCGCCGTCACCATTACGGGCGACATAGTAGCCGGTAACAATGTGCCATCGGGTTGCGCTTGGACCGCTTATGCCGCTTCGGTTTCTTGTCCGGCCGGTCAGTTTGTTACGGGCGTCCGATACAGCGCCAGCACGCTTTCCGCTTATTGCTGCGAACTATAATTTGAAAAAATGTTCAAACTTTACAATTCGCTTACAAAACAAAAAGAAAATTTCAAGTCTCTGGCCGAAGAAAAAAACAAGAAAAAGTTGGTGACAATGTATACTTGCGGACCGACGGTTTATGATTATGTTCATATCGGAAACCTTCGGTCTTTTTTAGTTGCCGATTTGTTGCGGCGTTTTTTGGAATTTAAGGGTTACAAAGTTAAACACGTGATGAATATCACGGACGTCGGACATATGGTGGCTGATGCCGAAACCGGAGAAGATAAAATGGAAGCCGCGGCGCGGCGCGAAAAAAAAGATCCCTGGCAGATCGCGGAATTTTTTACCAAAGCATTTTTTGCCGACATCAAGAGAATGAATTTTTTGAAGGCCGACAAATATCCGAAAGCCACGGACCACATCAAAGAGATGATCAAAATTATTCTGAAGTTGATAAAAAACGGTTACGCCTATGAGGCCAATGGTTCGGTTTATTTTGATTTGTCAAAATTTTCCGATTGGGGAAAACTTTCAGGAAACAAACTTGAAGATTTAATCGCCGGCGCACGGGTAGAAATAAATCCTGAAAAAAAACATCCGTATGATTTTGCTTTATGGATAAAAAATCCGTCGCATATTATGCAATGGAATTCGCCGTGGGGAAAAGGTTATCCGGGCTGGCATATTGAATGTTCGGCAATGTCCATGAAATATTTGGGAGAGACGATTGACATTCATACCGGCGGCGAAGATAACAAATTTCCGCATCACGAATCGGAAATCGCCCAATCGGAAGGCGCGACGGGCTGTCAGTTTGTTCGTTTTTGGCTGCACGTAAAACATTTGATGGTTGACGGCGAAAAAATGAGCAAGTCAAAAAATAATTTTTATACCCTCGGCCAAATTTTAGAAAAAGGTTATTCGCCGCGGGCGCTCCGGTATCTTTTGATTTCTTCGCATTACCGCGATTCGTTGAATTTTACTTTTGATGGGCTCGAGGCGGCAGAGACTGCCCTTCAGAGATTAGATGAGACTTGGACAAAAATTAGCGAAGCCGTTTCAGAAAATAAAAACGGCAAGGGAGAAAGTCTTGTCGCGGCGGCGGAAATAGCCGAAAAGGAGTTTGGAGCGGCGCTTGACGATGATTTAAATATTTCCGGGGCTTTCGCGGCTTTGTTTAATTTTATTAGGAAAATTAACGCCAAATTGACATCCGGAGTTTCTAAAAAAGAGTTAGTTGTTGCGAAAAAAGCGCTTCTTAAAATGGATGGCGTTTTGGGATTAGGATTTCAAAAAATAAAAGCGGAAAAAATATCCGAGCAAATAAAAAAACTGCTCGGCGAACGCGAGCAGGCGAGAAAAATTAAAGATTGGAAACGGGCGGATGAAGTACGCGCGGAAATTGAAAAGCTCGGTTACACGGTCCTAGACACGGCGGAAGGGCAAAAAGTTAAAACTAAAACCTAATCTACAGCCATTTTTTCTTTTCAAAAAACCAGAGCAGGCCGAGGGCGCTGAAAAGCATTGAGGTGAGAATTATCCAAAAACCGTAAGGATGATTTGTTAAGGGCATGCCGAGCGTGTTCATTCCGAAAATCGCGGCCAAGAGCGTCAGCGGGAAAACAATCACGGAAAAGATGGTCAAGGTTTTCATTATTTCATTGATGCGGAAATCAATCAGAGACGCGTTGGTTTCGTGGAGGGCATCAATCGTGTCTTTGTAATTATCCAGAAGATCCCAAATTTCTTTGGTGTGGCTTACTAAATTTTCAAAATAAATTTTCATTTTCTGAGTCGGGAAAAATTTCGGCGCTTCGGCGACGAGAGCTCGGATAACTTGTTTGTGCGGCTGCATTGCCTTTCGGAAATTAACAATATTTGTTTTGATGCGAAGAATTTCCGTAATTGTTCCTTTTTCAAATTCGGATCGCAGTTTATTTTCCACGTTATCAATGTCAGTTGAAATGTGGACGAGCATGGGAAAACAAGACATTAGAAGTTCGTGAAGAATCTTGTGGAGCAGGTCGGTCGGATTCGCGCATTTTTCTTTTTTGCTCTGGCACGCGGAAAAAATTTCCCGGAGAGGAGCGAGTTCATTAGTATTTACCGTGACGAGTGTTTTTTTGGTAATAAAAAAATCCACTTCCGAAGCGTGGAGAATCCTGGTTTTTTTATCAAAAACCGGGAAAAGCAAAATCATAAACAGATAATCCGGCCGGACCACCAATTTGGGCCGCTGAAGCGGCGGTAAACAATCTTTTAAATCAAGTTCGTGAAAACCGAATTTTTTTCCAAGATATTCAATTTCCTTTTCACCATTTTTAGTAACGTTTATCCAGGAAAATTTTGCAGTTCTAAATTCGCCGATAGTTTTTAACATATTCCTCCTAAAGTTATCAACAACTTCATTTTAGCATAAATTTTCAAAATGTGATACAATTCTTAAATTGAAGTTGCAGTTTTAATCAAAAAATAAATGGATATAAAAGATAAAATAGAAAAAATCGGCGGACTGGAAGGCGCGGTTCCGGAGCATGAACGTCCGGCAATGCCTGAAAAAAAAGTTGAAGTGGAAAAACCGCCGATGCCGGAGTGGAAAAAAACCATTCCGACCGAAGAGGAGGCCGGAAAAAAGCCGCTCGTTGCCGCCGTAGTTCATCCGATTACGGAAAAGCCGGCAAAAAGCGAAACTTTGGTTAAAATTGAAAAAATTTTGGAAGAAGATCTTGAAGCATTTTATTTTTCCATGCCGCCCGAAGCGCGTTTGACTTTTAAGGCGAAGGGCGAGGAGACGGCTTCAAAAATAGAAAAGATGGTTGAAACGGGAAAAGTCATTGCCCGAAAAATTTTAAAACTGCTGCGCGTTTGGCTGAAATTAATTCCCGGAGTGAATAAATTTTTTCTGGAGCAGGAAGCAAAAATTAAAACTGACGAAATAGTTTCTTTGGCGGAAAAGAAAAAATAATCTACAAATTACAAATTTAGTACAAATATACAAATCCTTGCTAACACGTTAATTTAATAGAAACACACTCCACCACTATTTGTATATTTGTAAATGATTCGTAATTTGTAGTCATTTATGGAGGATTTGGAGAAAAAAAATTGGCAAAAAATTAAAAGATGGCTTCCGGGGACCACGCTCGCTGCGATTTTTGTTTTTTCTTTATACCAAATTGCTATACCGGTGGGGGAGATTCCTCCGGAAGTCGGGAGTTTTGCCGAGAGTCCGATCGGGATTATGATTTTTACTTTAGCCGCGATTTTTTTAGGATCGTGGTTTTTAATTTATTTGCTCAGAAGATTTTTGCATCATCGGACAAAAATGTCCACCTCTTTTCAAAATGTTGTTTTGCTCGTGACCGTGCCGAAAGAATCTGCGGAAAGAGCCCAAGCTCAGGAAAAGAGAGAGATTACGGTTCAGACGATTCAAGAAGGAATTGCCACGGCCGAAGCGCTTTTTGCTTCAATTGGCGGATTGAAGGCGCAAAAGGGAATCGGCGCTTGGCTTACCGGGCGGACAGATTATCTTTCTTTTGAAATTATCGCCGACAAAGGGATGATTTCTTTTTACGTGGCCATGCCCAAATATTTGCAGGAATACGTGGAGCAGCAGATTAGGGCAAATTATCACGAAGCTTTTATTGAAGAAATCAAAGATTACAACATTTTCACGCCGACGGGTGATATCCGCGGCGCTTATCTGACATTCCGCCGGCCGCATTTTTTTCCGATAAAAACTTATAAAAAAATGGAGACAGATCCCCTGAACGGTTTGACGAATGTTCTGTCAAAACTCGAAAAGAATGAAGGTGCGGCGATTCAATTTGTTCTGCGTTCGGCGCGCAAAGAATGGCGGCGGCCGGGAATAAAAATCGCCCAGGAAATGCAACAGGGCAAAAAATTTGATGAAGCGATGAGGTCGGTCAGCGGAAATATTTTTATGAAAGTTTTAAGCGAACTCGGGAAGGCGTTTGCCGGAGGCGGAAAAAAGAAGCCCGAAGATCAGATTGCAAAACCTCAGCCGGAAATTTATCGCCTTTCGCCGATGGAAGAGGAGATGGTTAAAGGCCTTGAAGAAAAGGCGAGCAAGGCCGGGGTTGACGTAAATATCCGGATAGTTTCGTCTTCGCCGAATAGCGCGCGGGCAAAAATGAATTTGGATAACATCACGAACGCTTTTTCCCAATATAATATTTATCAATACGGTAACAGTTTTGTTCGGACGGCGCCGGGCGGACGGGCGCTGAAGAGGCTGGTCAAAAATTTTATTCATCGGGGTTTTTATGAAAAGAAAAAAGTAGTTTTAAATTCAGAAGAAGTGGCGAGTTTATTTCATTTTCCATCGCCGTGGACTGAAGCGCCAAACATCCGATGGCTCTTGGCGAAAAAAGCGGCGCCGCCGGTTAATATGCCGAAAGAGGGGCTGACTCTCGGGAAATCAACTTATCGCGGCGTGGAAACTTTAGTCAAAATTAAAAGGGAAGACCGCCGCCGTCATGTTTATATCATTGGTAAGTCCGGTGTCGGTAAATCCGTTTTGCTCGCCAACATGGCCAAGCAAGATATTCAAAATGGTGAAGGCGTGGCTGTGGTTGATCCGCACGGCGATTTGATTGAAGATATTTTGACCGGCGTGCCAAAAGAAAGATTAGACGATGTGATTGTTTTTGATCCGTCCGACGCCGAGCGGCCGATTGGTTTGAATATGCTTGAAGCCAAGGATGAGTCGCAAAAAGATTTTGCCGTTCAGGAAATGATCGCGATTTTTTACAAATTATTTCCGCCGGAAATGATCGGTCCGATGTTTGAACATAATATGAGAAACGTGATGCTGACTCTGATGTCCGATCTCCAAAATCCCGGGACGATTGCGGAAATTCCGAGAATGTTTTCCGATAATGATTTTCAAAAATCGTGGGTGGCGAAAGTTAAAGATCCGGTGGTCCGCGCTTTTTGGGAAAAAGAAATGGCCAAGACATCAGAGTTTCATAAATCAGAAATGTTGGGCTATTTGATTTCTAAAGTCGGCCGATTTGTGGAAAATGAAATGATGAGAAATATTATCGGCCAAGCGCATTCCGGTTTTGATTTCCGTGAGATTATGGATAAGAAGAAAATTTTGCTTGTAAATTTGGCAAAGGGCAGAACGGGCGAAGTGAACAGCGAACTTTTAGGTTTGATTATAGTTTCAAAACTTCAGATGGCGGCGATGAGCCGGGCCGAACTTCCGGAAGCCGAGCGTCATGATTTTTATTTATATATTGATGAGTTTCAAAATTTTATCACCGACAGCATCGCCACGATTTTATCCGAGGCGAGAAAATATCGGTTGTGCCTTACGATTGCCCATCAATACGTCGGGCAATTGGTAAAAAATAATGACACGAAAATTCGCGACGCGGTTTTTGGCAACGCCGGGACGATGGTGGCTTTTAGAATCGGAGTTGATGACGTGGAAACAATTGCCAAAGAATTTGCGCCGACGGTTAACGAGTATGATTTATTGAACGTGGAAAAATACACGGCTTATATCAAACTTTTGATTGATAATGCCGCTTCAAAGGCGTTTAATATGCAAACTCTCGCGCCGCAAAAAGGCGACGCGGAATTAGCGCAAGCGTTAAAGCAACTCGCCAGATTAAAGTACGGCCGCGACAAGACAATCGTGGAAGCGGAAATTTCAGAGCGGACGCAGCTTGGAACTCCGGCGAGCGTGGCCGGGCCGATGGCGGGGGAACGGAGTTTGTAAATTTAAAATTTAAAAATGAAAATTTAAAAACTAAAAAAAATATGGACGAACAAAATCAAAATCAAATTAATTTTCCCGAGTTGAACGATTTAATGGAACAGCCGGCAGTTGCGTCGATTGACGCGGTGCCGACCGAAGTGACGCCAAAAATTCACGAAGCAACGATGAAGACTGAACTTAAAGATTTGGAAATTTCTTTCAATTTTGAAAAAATAGAACTGATTAAAAAAATTGTTCAGGAAACGCAGAATAATTTACGCCGCATCAGCTGTCTCTTGGGCGAGGACGCGCCGAAGTTTGAAGAAAAAATTAAACAGAGTTTTCTGGAGTCTGACATTGCCGCCGCACCTTCCGTCGCGCCGATGTTTCAGGGGTTAAAAACTGTCTCTCAGCCGGATGTCGCCTACGGCGAATCTGGCGAGCGGATTATGGAAGGAGTTTTTAACGGCCAAAATATGATCGGCGCCGATGGCAAAGAATATCTTGTGCCATCCAACTACGCTTCAAAATCAAAATTAGTGGAAGGAGATATTTTAAAATTAACTATCAATGCCCGCGGCAATTTTCTTTTCAAACAAATCGGGCCGATGGAGCGGAACCGCGTGATTGGCGCGCTTGAGGAATCAGAATCAGGCGGCTGGACAGTCGCGGCCGCTGGGAAAAAGTGGCGGGTTTTAACCGCGCCGGTGACATATTTTAAAGGTGAAGCGGGGGATGAGGCCGTGGTTTTAATCCCCAAAAATACGCCGTCAAAATGGGCGGCGGTGGAGAATGTGATTAAGCGGGTAGAGGAGTAGATTTAAGATTAAAGATTTAAGATTTTATTAAGATTTTATAAAGAAGGTTGTTCTGCCAAGAACAGCCTTTTGTTTTTAATTTCCCCTCTTAAGATAAGAGGGGATTAAGGGGAGTCATAAACTTGAAAAAACAATCTGGAGTCCACCCTTTAGGGTGAGACAGTCTCTGGCTAAAGCCAGGACTCCGTTGTTAGGGTTGCTTGACATTTCGGTGAAATTATTTTATACTACAATGTTGGCTGGAAACGGTTTCTGGCCACGACAAACCGCGCCCATCCGGTTCGGTGGGTATAGACGGCACCCAATGATCCGACAGAAGTCGTGGTCCTCTTGGAATGCCAAAGGAGGAATGCCATGGCAAAGGTGTCTCAGAGACAGGACAAGACCCAGCGAAGGATCATTGGTCGCCGGAGAATTCTCCGCGACATCGTGGAGGCTCTCAATACCGGCAGAGTGACAGAAGAGCAGCTTCGTAGAGCGCTATTCCAGTCACTCCTCGCCGCCTGCCAGCAGAACTTGGTCAAACCCGACTTCAACGGAGAGCACTATCCTCTAGAGCCTGTGACGCTCGACGAGCACGAGTGGGAAGTTGCGGAGTACCATTTCAAGGACGTGATCTCAGATGAGCGGGCCTTTGCCAAACTTAAGGCAATGGGCTACCGGCTATGCGGCGTGCGCCGGGCCATGGAGTTCATCGCGGTTCATCCCGACCTCCAGCTCGACCATCCTCTCGTGGTCACCGCCCGTTGGCAGAGCTCGGACGACCACCGGTATGTACCGATCTTCCACCGGGCTCGCGAAGTTGGGCGCTACCTCTATCTGGACCGCCTTCCGCGTGACTTCGACCCGAACTTCGGGTGGCTCCTCCTAAGGAAGCGCGTCGCCTAGCAGCGGACAGGATGATTCCCGCCTAATTGGCGGACAAGCTTTGACCCTCGGATTTTGTGCTTCGGCATAAAGTTCGGGGGTCGTTTTTATTTCTCCCCTTAAGGTAAGGGGAGATCAAGAGGGGTTATGAGCGGTGGATTTAGTGGCACGGTTCATAACGCCCCCGCCCGCCACGCAAGCCAGCCCCGCCTGCAACGCTATGCTTGCATTAGCGGGCAGGTTGCTGGCGGCAAGTAAAACTAGTTATGGCCTGAGCTTGTCGAAGGCCCTTCGACTTCGCTACGCTCCGCTCAGGGAATAAAAATTTTGAATTTTGATTTATTAAAATGTCCACAACTTTATATAGAAAATATCGGCCGCAGCTTTGGAAGGAAATGACGAACCAGAACCACATTAAGATTGCCATACAAAATGAAATTGAAACCGACAAGGTGGCCCATGCTTATCTTTTTTGCGGTCCGCGCGGAATCGGAAAAACAACCGCGGCTCGTCTTTTAGCTAAAGCGGTGAATTGTGAAAGACGCAAAGCGTCCGAGTCAGAACCGTGCAATAAATGCAGTTCGTGCGAAGAGATTACTTCCGGCCGAGATTTGGATATTGTGGAAATTGACGCCGCGAGCCACACCGGAGTTGATAATGTCCGCGAAAATATTGTGACAAACGCCAAGTTTTCGCCGAGCCGCCGGAAATACAAAGTTTTTATCATTGATGAAGTGCACATGCTTTCCACCTCGGCTTTCAACGCGCTTTTAAAAACGATTGAAGAGCCGCCGCCCAGAGTAATTTTTATCATGGCCACGACCGAAATTCATAAAGTTCCGGCCACGATTATTTCCCGCTGCCAGAGATTTGATTTTAAAAAAATCTCCCGCCGCGAAGTAGTGGAGCGCTTAAAATATGTTTTAAGTATGGAGCGGGTGGAAGTTGATGAGAATATTTTGGAAAGTATCGCGCGATCATCCGAGGGATGCGTGCGCGACGCGGAAAGTCTGCTCGGCCAGGTTTTGGCGCTTCGCGACGCGAAAAATAAAATCAGCCGTGAGCAGGCGGAACTTGTTATTCCAAAATCAGATTTTAATTTAGTCAGTGATTTTGCCGGTTATTTGGCGGTGCGTGATGCGGAAAAAGCTTTGCGGCTCGTAAATAAACTTGTTGAAGAGGGGATTGATCTTTCGCAGTTTACCGCGGATCTTGTGGAGTTTTTGAGAAAAATTTTACTCGTTGGAGTGAGCGGAAATTTGGCGGAGTTCGCTTTTGATTTAGATGAAGATTCGGAAAAAAAGATAACGCAGCTCGCGAAAGAAATTGAGCCGCGCCGGCTGATTAATTGGCTTGAACTTTTTATTGAAAAAAAACAGGAATTAAAATTTTCAGATATCGCGCAGTTGCCGCTTGAGATGGCAGTAGTGGAAATTGTCGGAGGATTTTCCGGCGTTCGCGAAGCCGCCGCGCCGCCACTTTCACCATCGCGGCCGGCTGGCAGCGTAAATTTTTCCGAAGAGCGGCCGAAAATAAAGCCTCTGCCAGGGAAAGAAAGTGTAAAAAAAAATGATGAAATTCCGGCGGACGCGGCGCCAATTGCGACCAATTTAACTTTAGAACAGGTGAAAGAAAAATGGTTTGATATTTTGCGGTTAGCCGCCGACCGAAGTCCGGCTTTAGTTTTTATTCTGCGCATTGGCCAGCCGATGGTTATTGAAAACGGAGTATTGCAGATTGGTTTTAAGTATCGTTTCCACAAAGAAAGAATCAACGAGAGTAAAAATAATTTGGTTTTAAGAAATTTGATTAAAGAAGCGACGGGCGGGGATGTAAAAGTAAACGGCGTCGTAGCTGATTTGCCGGAGCCGCCCGGGCCGCCGCCCCTTGAAGTTAATAAAGTTTTGGAAGAGTTTGGGGGAACGGTGGTCAGTTAGAAATAGCAAAAATAATTATTCGGGGATCGTCTAATGGCAGGACGCCAGGTTCTGGCCCTGGTAATCTTGGTTCGAATCCAAGTCCCCGAGCCAAAACAAAAAATTCAACACAAAGTTGAATTTTTTGTTTTGTTTGAGAATTAGGAAGGAACTATGTCCCCGCCAGTCCGTTATGGCCGCCTTCGCACCGAGGAGTTTTCGAATCCAAGTCCCCGAGAAGTGAAGCTGATTTTTTGTAAAAAAATCCCGCCGGTCATGTCCCGTCGGGAATTTGCGTTTTTTCTCCTGGTTATTTCCTGGCCATCTTCTCCACGGCTTCGCGAAGCAGGGCACAGAAGAGCGTGCGTTGATGGCGCAAGGTGCGTTCAACGTCATTGCAGACGACAACGTAGTCACGGCTTTCCGCTCCGCCGTGCTTGAAAACGGTCGGGACGATCAGAGTGGAACTCTGGAAAACCACGAGTGGCCGTCCGTGCCTACCCAGAGCGAGGCTGGTGGATTTCGGAGGTTCCGCACAGGCTCCTTGCTCTAGACCGGAGAACAGACGGGCAAAGCCTTTCGTGCCGTGCCACAAGAAGAGACCTACATCGAGACCGCCGGTTCGCAGTGCTTCATAACCCCCGAATTCCCCCATGAAGCAGCTCAACTTTGCCTCGAGTCCTTGATGTAGGCCGAGAGTCGCAAGAACGGGAGCCAGTAGTTCCTCCACCTTCTTCCTCCTTTTTTCTCCCCCCCAGCCGGAACTATAAATATGTTATCGGCGGATAGGATTTTTGTCAATTTAATCATTTTTTTAGCCCTTCCTTCTTTGCCATTTTTATGATAAGTTTAAGAAACAAAAACGACTGAAATTTAATTTAAAAATATGTCTCAATATTATAACGCCCGCCGAACGAGAAATGTTTTTGACCCAAAATCACGGGAACCTTTTAGATTAAGCCGTTCACGGCTGGAATTATTTACCGAATGCCCGCGATGTTTTTATCTTGACCGCCGATTGGGAATAGATCGGCCGCCGGGATTTCCTTTTACTTTGAACTCCGCGGTTGACGCGTTGCTCAAAAAAGAATTTGATATTCATCGGGCAAAACACGAAGCGCACCCACTGATGAAAAAATATAAAATTTCGGCAGTTCCTTTCGCGCATGAAAAAATGGACGCCTGGCGAGATTCGCTTCGGGGCGGAGTGACGTATTTGCACGAGCCGACGAATTTTTTAGTAACGGGCGGCGTTGATGATATTTGGGTAAATGGGGATAAAGAATTAATTGTCGTTGATTACAAAGCGACAAGTACGACCAAGGAAATTACTTTGGATGAAGATTATCGCGCGGGTTACAAACGGCAGATGGAAATTTATCAGTGGCTTTTGCGCCGGAACGGCTTCAAAGTTTCGGACACGGGCTATTTTGTTTACGTGAACGGAAAAACCGACCGCGCCGCGTTTGACGGAAAATTGGAGTTTGACGTGGATATTTTGTCGTACAAAGGAAATGACGATTGGGTAGAAAGGAAAATAATTGAAGCCCATAAATGTTTGAAGGCAGAAAAAATTCCCGAGGCGGCAGCTGATTGCGACTATTGTAATTATCGCCGGGCGGCGCGGAGCATGGAAAAAGAAAATTTTTAACTTATGGAAGAGGGCAGAAAAAATTATAAATATTTGGATATTATTACCGCGTTTTTCGTGGCCGTTCTTTTAATTTCCAATATTGCTTCCACAAAAATTTTAGATTTCGGATTTTTTACTTTTGACGGCGGAACGCTGCTTTTTCCTTTGAGTTATATTTTTGGCGACATTTTGACCGAAGTTTACGGATATCGCCGTTCGCGAAGAGTTATTTGGCTCGGATTTGGCGCGGCAATTCTTGCTTCAGTAGTTTTTATCATCGTCGGAAAATTACCGCCGGCGATTGGCTGGGAAAACCAGGAGGCCTACGATAAAATTTTAGGACTTACGCCGCGGCTTGTGGTCGCGAGTTTGATTGCGTATTTTTCCGGAGAATTTTCCAATTCATTTATTTTGGCAAAAATAAAAATTTGGATGAGAGGCAGGAGGCTCTGGGTACGGACAATAGGTTCCACTTTAGTCGGCGAAGGAGTTGATACAATACTTTTTATCTTGATTGCTTTTTGGGGAATTTTGCCAGGAAGTTTAATTTTAACTTTGATTATTTCAAATTATTTATTCAAAACCGGCGTGGAAGTTTTATTCACGCCAGCGACTTACAAAATTGTTAAGTGGCTGAAACGGGCGGAGTCGGAAGATTATTTTGATTACGAAACAAATTTTAATCCGTTTAAATTTATGCCCCGTTAGAAGTCCTTGACAAAAAATTTTTTTAAAATTTTTCTGTCAGTGAAAACGGGGTTTGCAAAAAAGGAGTTTGCCACTCGGGAATTATTTGTCCCGAGAAAAACAGACTTCTAACGGGGTATGAAAAAAGTCGCGATATTTGATATTGACGGGACAATTTTTCGCTCCAGTTTATTAATTGAATTGGTTGAGGCAATGATTGCCGAGGGTTTGTTTCCGGCGAATTTGAGAAAAGTTTATGCGAGGGATTATAAAAATTGGCTGGACCGAAAAGATATTTACGACAAATACATAAGTGGAGTGGTCCAGGCTTATAACAAAAATATTAAAGGTGTTAGCCGCGATAAATTTTTAAAAGTGGCAAAAAAAGTTATTGCTTTTCATCATAATCGCGTTTATCGTTTTACCCGAGATTTAGTTCGCGATTTAAAAAAGAAAAATTATTATTTACTCGCCATATCTCATTCGCCGCGGGAAATCGTTGAAAGTTTTGGGAAAAAAATTGGCTTCAATAAAGTTTATGGGCGGATTTACAGCACGGATCGCCGTGGAAAATTTACCGGTGAGATGCTTTTCCTTGATTTGATTTCCGACAAGGCAAAAATTTTGGCGCGGGCAATGGAAAAAGAAAATTTAACACTTCGCGGTTCGGTCGGAGTCGGGGATACGGAAAGCGACATTAGATTTCTAAAAATGGTAGACCGGCCGATTTGTTTTAATCCAAATAAAAAACTTTACGATTACGCGCGGCGGGCTGGCTGGGAAATTGTGGTGGAAAGGAAAGACGTGATATATAAATTCAATAATTGATAATTTAAAATTAATTGCGAAATTATGAACAAAACAATTTTAATTATTTTGACGATTGTGGTTGCGCTGGGTTTGGTAATTTTTGGAATACGACTTTGGAGCGGCGAGGATAATTGGATTTGTGATGATGGAAAATGGATTAAACACGGGAATCCTTCGGCGGCAAAACCAAATGAAGGTTGCGGTATCCTGCTGGTAAATCAGCCGGCAAACACGAACACGGAAGAAACGATGACTGTGAAAGTATTTTTTGGGAACAGCATTTTTGATCCGGAAGTTTTGGATTGCCAGAAAAATTTTTCAGTGGAAAGAACAATTTTGAAAACTGAAGCTGTGGGACGAGCCACATTGGAAGAACTTCTTGCCGGACCGACTGACGCCGAAAAAGCAGAAGGATATTTTACGAGTATTAATCCGGGAGTGAAGATCCAGAGTTTGGTTGTGGCGAACGGTGTAGCTAATGTTGATTTTGACGAACAATTGGAATTTCAGGTTGGCGGATCGTGCCGGGTCGCGGCAATCGCTTCAGAAATCAGAGAAACATTAAAGCAATTTCCGACCGTGAAAGATGTAGTGATTTCCATTAATGGACGGACTGAAGATATTTTGCAGCCATAAAAATGGAGAAAAAAATAAAAAATGGAATTATCGCAGTTTGGAAGCCAAAGGGCCCGACGTCTTTTGACATGATTTATAAATTGCGGGGGCTAACCGGCATCAAAAGAATCGGCCACGCCGGAACACTTGACCCGCTGGCCAGAGGAGTTTTGGTGGTCGGAATCGGCCGTGAGGCGACATGAATATTGCGTGAAATTGTGGAGTCGGAAAAAGAATATTTAGCCACCGTGCGGTTTGGCGCGGAAAGTACGACCGACGATGAGGCCGGAGAAAAGACAATCACGGAAATTCGGAAAAAACCAGTTCGCGGTGATATAGAAAAAATTCTGGCGGGATTTCGCGGAAAATTTTTTCAGCAGCCGCCAAATTTTAGCGCGATAAAAATCGGCGGCGTGCGAGCCTATAAAATGGCAAGACGCGGGGAGGAACCAAAATTGAAAAAACGGCCGGTGGAAGTTAAAGCGATAAAAATTTTGAAATATCGGTGGCCTGATTTAAAAATCAAAATAGTAAGCGGCTCGGGATTTTATGTGAGGGCATTGGCGCGCGATTTGGGAAAAAAATTAAAAGTCGGCGGATATTTGACGGAACTCGAACGGACTCGGGTCGGACAGTTTAAAAAAAGTAGCGCTATTCGAATATAGTTAAGTTTATCCTGCGCTCCGTCCTCGCGGTTACCCTTCGCGCCATTTTATCCTCGCCGTCTCCTTGTTCCAGCGGGAGACAAAGTCGGCGGCTCGGAATGGCGCTTGACCACTCGGGCGGTGCTCGTAAAAACTTAACTAAGAATTAATTTTATTTATGAATTTGTATAGTTTAGAAAAAATTCTTGCTGACGAACCGGCTTTTCGCCTAAAACAGGCGCGGGAGGCGGTTTTTTCTAAATTGATTGAAAATTGGGATGAAGCAACTAATTTGTCGGCGGCGTTACGTGGAAAATTAAATGAAGAATGTCCGCTTAAAATTGATTTTAAAAAATTTATTTCCGATGACGGCGCGACAATAAAATTTTTAATTACGCTCACGGATGATTTTAAAATTGAATCGGTCTTAATGCGCCATGAAGAACGAAATACGGTTTGTGTTTCCTCTGAAGTCGGATGTCCCTTGGCTTGCGCGTTTTGCGCCACGGGGAAGATGGGGTTTAAGAGAAATCTTTTGCCCGGAGAAATTATTGAACAAGTTTTATGTTCAGCTCGTTTTTTAAAAAAAGAAAAACAAAAAGTAGATAGCGTGGTTTTTATGGGCATGGGCGAGCCGTTTTTAAATTATGAAAATGTATTATCCGCCATCAAAATTTTAAATGATAAAGACGGATTCGGCATCGGCGCCCGGCATATTTCCATTTCCACGGCCGGAGTCGTTGAAGGTATTAGAAAATTAGCCAAAGAATCAATGCAAGTTAATTTGGCCATTTCTCTTCACGCGCCGAATGACAAATTGCGAAATGAAATTATGCCGGTTGGAAAAAAATATAGCATTAAAAAAATTATGTCAGCAGTCGGAGAATATCTTGAGGCGACCGACCGAAAAGTGATGTTTGAATATTTAATGATTAAAAATTTCAATGACAAACCGGAATACGCGAGAGAACTTGCGGCGCTTCTCGCCGAACTTCCGCGGAATCTTTATTTTGTGAATCTAATTTTATATAATCCGACAGGCGGCTTTGAACCATCCAAAAAAGAAGCGGTCCAAAAATTTAAAGAAATTTTGCAGCGGGCGCACGTTTCCGTAACCGAGCGTTATCGTTTTGGTCGCGGAGTGAAAGGGGCTTGCGGGCAGTTGGCGGGCGGGAAGTAAATATGGTTGTCATTTTGCACAATGTCAGAAGCACGCATAATGTCGGTTCAATCTTTCGGACGGCCGATGCCGCCGGATGCGAAAAAATTTATTTATGTGGCATAACGCCGGCGCCTATTGATCGGTTCGGGCGCGAGAACGAAAAAATTAGTAAGGTTGCTTTGGGCGCGGAAAAGTGGATTGCGTGGGAAAAATTTGGCCAAACGGCAAAGTTAATTGATAAACTAAAAAAACCTGCCCGCAACGCCAGCGCTATCGTGGCAGGCGGGGACGGTTATAAAATTTTGGCGATTGAACAATCGCGTCGTTCAATTCCATATCAAAAAATAAAATTGACAAAAAAAGATTCGGCAAAAATAGCGCTTGTGGTCGGTAATGAAATAAAAGGTTTGCCGCCGGCAATCTTGCGCCGGGCGGATAAAATTTTGGAAATTCCAATGCGCGGCAAGAAAGAATCATTGAATGTCGCCGTGGCTTTTGGAATCGTGGCCTTTGATTTAATCAATAAATAATTTATGAAAGTGCATAGGTTTATCGGCAATTTTGATTTTGATAAAAAAATTTCGGGAATTACCAATAAGGAAATTTATAACCAAATAAAAAATGTCTTGCGGCTTCGGGCGGGAGAGGAAATTATTTTGGGCGACGGGAAGGGCAGGGAAGCGCGTGCGGAGATTATGAATTTCGGGAAACAAAGCGTGGGAGTGAATATTTTAAAAGTGGAAGCAAACCAAAACGAGCCGGAAATGAAGCCGATTCTTTACGTGGCGATTTTAAAAAAAGAAAATTTTGAATTTATCGCTGAAAAAGCGGTGGAGGCCGGCGTGGCGGAAATTATTCCGGTCGTAACCGCGAAAACTATAAAAACAAATTTGCGAATGGATAGATTGGAAAAAATTGTCCGTGAAGCGGCGGAGCAGTCTGGCCGGGGAATTTTGCCAGTCGTGGGGAAGATTTTAAAATTTGGGGAAGCGCTAGCGCACGCCGAAAAAAATGATTCAAACTTATTTTTTGAAATTAACGCGCCGCGCTTTGAACAAAGAAAATTGGCCGCTGATTTTGGCAAAAGAGTGGGAATTTGGATTGGACCGGAGGGCGGTTGGGATGAAGAGGAAATAAAAGCGGTGCAAGAGAAAAATTTTCAGATTGTCAGTTTAGGAAAATTAACTTTGCGGGCCGAGACCGCGGCAATTGTTGCTTCGTACCTTATTGCTTCAGCCAAAAATTAACTATCAAATTTCCTCTCCCCTTGAGGGAGAGGATTAAGGTGAGGGGTGATAAATCGTTAGACGAATCACCCTCCCTAAACCCCTCCCGTCAAGGGAGGGGTAAAAGATATGGTTAAGATTTTTATTAAAGCAAAACCAAGGGCGCATGAAGATTTAGTGGAGAAAGTTGATGATAATAATTTTAATGTGT
>JACRNW010000007.1 GCA_016214745.1 Candidatus Falkowiibacteriota bacterium
CGTAGGCGGGGTGATTAAAAATTCTAACGGCACCGCCGCCGCTCCCTCCTATACTTTTACGAACGACACCGACACGGGGTTTTATAGCGCAAGCGCAAATAATATCGGGGTTGCGGCAAACGGCGCGATGATAAGTTATTTAACGGCGGCAACCAATTATACCGATTCGTTTTTTTATTCTCCAAGGTTTATCACTCCGGCAACTACCAATTACCCGATGACCTTGACCGGGCGGATAAACGACGGAGCAAGCGCGGTTGGGGTGATTTTGGATAATTCAACAACCCTATCCGTCGCCGGGGCAAAAATTGTCTCGTTTAAAAACAATACCACCGAAAAAGCCGCCATCGGATTAGGTGGTGAAGTAATGGCAGGGTTAGGCACGGTTTCATTACCAGGATTAACATTTCTTGGTGATTCAGATACGGGAATTTATTCTATAGGAGCAAATCAAATTGGTTTTACAACTGCTGGAGTTGGAAGGGGTTATATTGGTTCAGCGGGTATACTTTTTGATAGCCTATATTCTAATAATGCCGTAACAGTTACTCTCAAAGGAACTGTCGCCGACGGCGCAACTGCTGTCGGGACTACGATTGGGTCTTACAATACTCTTTCCACCGCCGGTGCGAAGATTGCGAGCTTTGTGAATAACACGACCGAAAAAGCATATATCTCAAAAGACGGCACATTCGGCTCTGTTCTCGGCGCGGTTACACTGGCGGCAGCGGCCACTACTTTCGCGGCAGCTGGGAATGTAATGACAATTACTGGCGACGCGGGAGGAAATACAATCGCCACTATCACGGCGGGAGTTACGGGACAAACCTTAATTCTGAAATTTGTTGACGCTTTGGTAACGATTACAGATACGGCCGCGGCCACTGCTAATACTATAAATTTAAGCGCGGCCTTTACTTCTACGGCGGACGACACGATGACTTTGATGTTTGATGGGAATAAATGGTTTGAGACGAGTCGTTCAATCAATTAAATATTAATTGCTAAAAAAATGGACTCATCAAAAAAATCAATCTTAGTCGGGTTTTCACTGGGCATTATGGCGGCTGTTCTCGGCTTCGGGATTTATTTCTTCTTACAAGTGCGGACTCTCACAATTCAAAACAGCCAAAGTATTCAGGGGATCGTCCAGTTCTTGAATGAAAAATATCCAGCGCAGGTTCAGGCGCCGCAAACTACACAACCAGAAAATAAATAATTCTTAATTTTCAATTTTATGTCAGACAAAATGACTTTAGACCAAGTGGATTGGAAAAAAGTTTTGACTGGTTTGGGTATTGCTCTTGTCGGCGCGGCAATGACTTATATCTCGGGATGGATTACCGGCGTTGATTTTGGCGCGTGGACTCCGCTTGTCGTAGCGGGATGGTCGGCAATTACAAATCTTGTAAGAAAATTTTTAGTGATTACTTAATATGGACTCAACTGCTAAAAAAATCGCTGTCGGTTTAGCACTTCTCGGTTCACTCGTGGGTGGAGCGTTTGTTTGGAATGAAGGGACGAGACCGGAGCCGCTCACTTTTGAAGAACAGCAAACACTTCACAAGATTTGGAATTACGAGATTGAAAAAGCGGGCGGGACGATCACCTTGACCGGAGTGAATGAAGATAATCTGATTGTGAAGTTAAATGAGAAATTTACTGACCCGAGCAAGGTTGAAACAAAAGATGTTAAATTGCCGGATGAAGAAACTTCAACGGCCACGGAATATGAACTTTTGAAGGCGGGATTATTTAAGCGCGCCGAACAACGAACTACGCTTGAAGAAATTTTACAATAACAATTCAAGGCGGCAGAGATGTTAGTTTGACCCTTATAAGAAGGGTTAGAAAGCAGGCAAAGCGATGAGCAAATGGTGCTACCTCGTGGAAAGCAACTTTCACTGTCCGCGCGACAACACTCGTCTGAAAGAAGTGAGAAAGTCAGACGATCCGCGGCCATACTTCTACTGTCCTTTTTGCCAGCACGTTTTCACCCTTTCACGGCGTCCGGAGAAATTACTCTCCGTCGCGCCGAAGGAGTAGGACAATTCTGCCGCCTACTTCTTAATAAATATCTATACAACTTAACGACAAATCTATGCAAAAAATAAAATGGTTAATTGTTAGCGTAGTTTTTTAGCAGGAATTTTATCAATCTTTCAGCAACACCAGCAATTCGCAAAAGAAGTTTCAGAGTTAAATTCAGACAGCGTTGCTCACGTTGTAAGGGCGGAGAAACTAAATGTAAAGATAGTTGCCATTCAAGATGAAAAGCAAACTAACGTAGCGGGGAGGGAGTTGAAAAAGGAGCAGTTGGAAAATTCCGAGATTAAAAATTATATCCGAAGTTTGTGGGGCGAGGAAACAGAGCGGGCGTTTGAAATAGTATGGTGTGAATCGGGTTTCAAAACAGATGTAATTTCGCGAACCGGAGACGTTGGTTTATTTCAGATTAACCTCGCCGCGCACTGGACACAAATACCCGGGGAAGACAGGGTGGAAAAGATTTTATGGCTTCAGGATTGGCGGAATAATGTTGAGTTCGCATATATGCTCTGGGCGGATCAGGGGTGGAGACCTTGGGTCTGCAGTCGCATAAAAAATTACTTATGAAAAATCTCATCTTAAAATCACCGCTAAAAAATGTTTGGATTACGCAGATTTTTGGGGTGGATTGGACTGGTGGATTGCTTCCTTTGGGAAACGGAAAAACTGGCTCTTACAAAGATTTAGGACTTTCCAATCACAATGGCATTGACCTAAAAGCACCAACCGGCACCGAAGTTTTGGCGGCTCACGACGGTATTGTCTTAATAGACGAGGTTCGCGGTGGATATGGCAATTCAATTATGCTTCGCACTTCGGATCGCCTCTATGACACAATTTATGGTCATTTAAAAGAGAGCAAGGTTTATGTTGGGCAAAGTGTAAAGACAGGCGATGTAATCGCGCTCTCTAACAATACGGGCATATCTACCGGTCCGCATTTGCACTTTGGTTTGCGGCCTGTGAATTACGACGGCAATAACGGGTATTTTGGCTGGATTGACCCAGAACCTTTTATGGAAAAAGGATGGGATAACTTGCCGGTTGACACGAAATATGGACGGACAAAAAACTGGCTCGCGGAATTCAATATGCGTTTCAAAAATTCGTGGCTACAACGCCACATGCTTAAAAAGTATTATCGCAGGCCGCCACTATTAAATTCTCGTGAGACGAACGCTTTGGTTTATGGCGGGTGGGGCGCGGATGAAGTTTTAAACGATGCTAACAGATTTAATTGGTATTTTTTAACTAAGGGCGAATATCTTGCGGGCAAGAAACCGCCATTAACTATTTAATTACAATGTCAGACGAAAATTCACAACTTTGCGAGAGGGTGAAAGGTGTGGAAGTTGAGGTCAAGAGTTTAAAAGATTGCGTTGATGAAATCAAAAATAATCATCTGGCGCATATTAACGCGAATATCTCTAAAATTTTTGACAAGATAGATGAGTTAGTAAAAAGAACTGGATCTAAGCCGAGCTGGGCCGTGGCAATAATTTTAACAATGTTAACTTCTTTGGTGGTTGGATTGATGATTCTAATTTTAAAACAATAATTTTTAACTTATAAATATGCAAACTCACAAAATTTTTACGGAGGAACTAAAAGCAAAATTACTCGGATTTTTGCAGTCAGAAAAAACAAAAGACGCTTTAGAAAAAATTAAATCATCCAGTGAGAGTGGGCGTTTCAAGGTTGTGATTTCAACCGAAAATCAAGACAGACAAGGAGAAATTGTGGAGCAGGAAGGTCTTGATGTCTCTTTTTTCACAATGAATCCTGTCGTGCTTTGGGCTCACGATTATTCCGGATTGCCGATTGGCGCATGCGACAAAATTGAAAAAGTCAATGGCCAATGGGTGGCTGAAGGTCCGTTCGCGCCGGAAGACGCCAATCCTTTCGCGCAGCAAGTCAGGAGACTCTACGATGGCGGATTTCTTAAAGCGGTCTCAATCGGATTTATTCCCAAGCGCTGGGAAGGCAACACCGTAAAAGAATCAGAACTTTTGGAGTTTTCTTTTGTGCCGGTGCCGGCTAATCCTTTTGCGCTGTCTCTTGAAAAATCAGGATTTAAAGTTGCGGAACTCATAACCTGCGGACTTTTATTGAAAGCCGATGAACCCAAAGAGGGTGATGTTTGCACGATGGAAGACGGCACGGAGGGAATGATGCAAATGGACGGCGACGGAAAATTAGTCTGCATGGCAAAAAAGACAACAAAGCCCGAACCGGAAACAGAAGGAAAATATATTATTATCCGTGTTAAAGACCCAGAATATTTTGACCCTGATTCATTCCGGACAATAGATATTAGTATAGAGAAGGGAATTAAATCTACGGTCGGCTGCAAAAAAGGCGAATATGAAAATGGTGCGTGCAAAATAGGAATGGAAATTCAGCGATATTTGTTTGATAAAGAAAAATGGACGGAAGATGAAGCCAAAAAATGGGTAGAGGATCATAAAAAATCAGTTGAAATAGAAGGGAAGGAAAAATCAGGAAAAGTTTTGTCGGAAAAAAATCGCACTTTGATTTCGTCCAGCGTATCAACAATGGAACAATCTATCGCCGCCTTGAAGGAGTTGCTTGCAGCAACCGAGCCCAAGGGTGACGAGGGTAAATCCGCAAAAACGGATGACCCGAATAAAAGGTCGAGCGACGCGGGATCTGATTCCGAGGAAATATTAAATCAATATTTCTTCGTAAAGCATGTTTTGCGTTCAGTGAGTACGGCCGTGAGCGATGCTCTCGGCAAAACAAAAATTAAAATAAAAAAATAGTTTAATAATTTAATTGTTAAATATTATGTTAGAAAAAGAACAGATGGAAAAGATGCTCGCCGAGATTGAATCAAAATTCAAGACTGTGGTTGATGCATCCATGGAAGAAAAACTCAAGTCCATCGTCGGACCTTTAGTGGCTCAGGAGACTAGAAGCATTGTGGAGAAAATGCGCGTTGAGCGGGCACTCTTTGGCCATGACAGATCCGGATTGGATGAAGAACAAAAAAAGAAATTTGTTGAATGCGTTAAAGCCATTACTTTTGGCCGCACCAAAGCCAATGAGGCGCTTATTCCGGAACAAGACAGCCGCGGCGGTTATTTAATGCCAAAAGAAGTTGCGAACGCGATTGTGCGTATTGCCGCTTCCGTCGGTTTGGTATTGTCACAAGCCGCAAAATGGGAAATGAAATCTGATGAGTTGGATATTCCTAACTACACCGGTTCATTCCTTGAAGGAGAATATCTTGGTGTGGACGCCGAAGGCGCGGTTACTGGTCTCAGCTTTGGATCTGCAAAATTAATCACCAAGACCTGGCAACTTGTCTTCGCGATTAATAAAGCTCTCTTGGCTGAAGCCAGTGTTAATTTGGCCGATTGGCTTTTGGCTTTGGCTGCCGAATCTTTGGCCAACATGGTTGATAAACAGGCATTTGTTGGGACAGGCAATCCGTTCGTCGGTTTACTCTACAACGATGATGTATCTGTTAAAACTCTTGCTACTGGTAAAGATACATTCGCGGAGTTTGATGTAGTGGCTGATTCTTCAGCCATGATTGGTGATATTGAGGAATCAGTGCTTGATGGCGCCGCGTTTTACATGAACCGCACAGTTTGGGCAAGTTTCCGCGTACAAAAAGATGGAGCAGGCAAATATCTCTTGGATCACGCCGGCACGCCGACAGATGCAATCTTGAAATACAATCCGACCGGCGGCGGAGTTAAACCGGCTGGCGAAATTCTTGGATTCCCGGTCTTCACCTGCAGACATTTGCCACTGCTCTCTGCCACTGCTGTCTCCACTAAGTTCTTGGTGTTCGGCAATTTTAAGGGGATGGCCTACGGCGATAAAGGTGAAATGGAAATTGAAGAACACAAGTCAGGTAACTTTGGCAGTAAGGAAATTGCTCGTTCTTACCAGCGTGCTTTGGTGATGAATCATCGCCATGCCATGGTGACGGCTCTTCCGACCGCGTTTGAAGTGGCTAAGACCGCTGCCAGCTAGGTTGAGACAGAAATAATTAAGTTTTTCCGTCCCTCGGGTCGTTCACTATCGGCCCGGGGGACGGGGAGTAAGGATAATTTATGAAATATAAAGTGCTAAAACCAATCGCGTGGAGTGGCAGGAGAGAAAAGGGAGAGGTGTTGGAAATGTCACCGGACGAGGCGGAAAATATCGGCGCGGAATTTTTGGCGCCTTGCGAGGACGAGTCGGCTGTCAGTGAACCAAAAACTCCGGACGAAATTACCGGAGAATATAAAAAAAATGAACCTTCTGCTTCCGAAGAAGAAGCGACGGAGTCCGAACCCGTGACAACGGGCGAAGAAAAGGTCGAGGACAAGTCGGCTGTCAAGCCACGAAGGGGAAAAGGAAAGAATAAAAAATAATAAATTACTTTTATGCGCAGCGTATACGATGGAGTAAAAGCACTCGCGGCCGTGAGGCCGGTTGCGGCAGATGCCGCGGCTACGGCCATTGCCATTGATACCCTCGGGTATAATTCGGCGATGTTTGTAGTTAAAAATGGCGCGGCTACCGGGACACCGACTAGCTATACCGTTGATGGCAAGGTGCAGGAATGCGCCACGTCCGGCGGTTCCTATGCTGATGTATCAGGCGCGGTGATCACTCAAATCACGGCTGATAATAAGAGCGCTCAGATTCGCGTTGAAGGTTTGGGAACAAGCCGTCTTCGCTATCTGAAACTGATTATCACCCCGGCCATGACCGGCGGCACTTCGCCGAAAGCATTGATCTCGGGCACGGCTCTTTTGGGTCGCGCTTATAAAAATCCGGTCGGCAACAGCGCAACCGGAGCCTAGAATATCAGTTTGATTTCTGATTACTCCTTCCGCTTCCACTTTTAGTGAAGTTTGGGAAATAAAGTACCAAAATAAACTTAAGCAGAGGAGGAGGGAGAAATGAGCAATTAAAATATGGCTGTCATAACTTATGCGATTACAACTTTAACCAGAGTAAAAAGCCGTTTAAATATTTCGGGCACGACTCTTGATACTGTCCTGGAGGAATTAATCAATGCGATGACTGATTGGATTGAAAATTTTTGTGATAGAAGATTTAAAGAGACGGCTTATTCAAATGAAGTTTATGACGGCGGAAATTTAGATGGTCTTAGAAAAAAGTGGCTCATTTTAAAAAATTGTCCGGTCGTTGGAAGTTTAACAGCGTTTTCATACATGGCCGGGGTTCCGTCCACGCCGTACTGGACCGCTTTTTTGAGGGACGATTACGACTTAAACGGCGACTCGGGAATTATAAAACTTTTCAGCGTTTTACCGAATGGATTTAGAAATATCAGAGTGAGCTACACGGCCGGGTATAAAATTGATTTTACCGCGCCGACAGATCCGACCAAACACACTCTGCCATTTGATTTATCCAACGTGGCCGAGCGGCTGGTAATCAAAGAATTTAAAAGACGAGAAGCGGTCGGCAAGGCGCAGGAATCACTCGGGGATTCTTCAATCACGTGGCGCGATGGTTTGGAAAAAGAGGATCTGGAAGTTTTGGAAAGATACAAACGAACTATTTTTGTATGATAAACCTCGAGATCAAAAACTTAGATAAATTGCAGGATTCATTTAAAAAATATCCCGCGATTGCGGAGCGGTGGATTCAGAGAGCGATTGAGGAGAGCATCGCTGAAATTCAAAAAAATGCGATAAGAGGGGTGGTGCCCTGGCGAATTGGCAGATTATTGCAAAGCTTTGGTGAAGGCATCAAATATGGCAGATTATGGGGCAAAATAGGGCCTACCGTGAACTATGCTCTATTCGTCCACGAAGGCACGCGCCCACACGTCATTGAAGCGAAAAATAAGAAAGTTTTAGCAAATAAAAAGGCAGGACTCATCTTTGGCCGGCGAGTAAATCACCCGGGAACAAAGCCAAACCGGTTTATGAACCGGATCGCGGAAAAGTCCAGTCCGGCAATTCAAAAACATTTTTCATTAGCGCTGGATAAAATTGTTGACGAAATCGCTAATCAAACAAAATAAATTTATGTCATTAGTAGCCGTTCGACAAAAAATTTTAGACAAGCTGAATAGTTTAGTGCCAGCCACCTTGAAAGAGGTTTATGGATACAAAATAAGTCCGCTTGATGCGGAGTTTGGAAGTTATCCGGTGGCAGAACTTTTAGAGTCAGGAAATGAGGCGGATTATTTTACCAATGCAGAAAATATTAGAAATTACGCTTATGAAATATTTATTTTTGTGGAAGCGGAA
>JACRNW010000010.1 GCA_016214745.1 Candidatus Falkowiibacteriota bacterium
AAAATAAGTCCGCTTGATGCGGAGTTTGGAAGTTATCCGGTGGCAGAACTTTTAGAGTCAGGAAATGAGGCGGATTATTTTACCAATGCAGAAAATATTAGAAATTACGCTTATGAAATATTTATTTTTGTGGAAGCGGAAAATCAAGGGTTGGATGCCGCATATAGCGCGCTTAGGAGCGCGGTAGACGCTTTAATCGATGCTTTTGACGCAGATTACACTCTTAGCGGCGTGGCGGACGGGGGAATTGACGCGGCGCCGTCGTCTTTCTCTGATTTTCGGGGTCGGGGCGGAAAGGTGGCGGTCGCAGTTATTACTCTAAAATGCCATAAAACAAAAGTAGTTTAATAATAATATTTTAAATTTATGCAAAAAATGAGCAAAAACAAAATGATTGATGGAGAGGAAAACAAAACCGCGCCGGTCGAGGTGGGAGAAGATTATTTTTTTCCTGACTACGGCGTGACGGTTAGAGCGGCCTCGCGCGAAGAGGCCGAGGAAAAAGCAAAAGAGTTAGCAAACGAAAATAAATAATTTTTAAAGAAAAATTTTATGAAAATTTTAGGTCGGAGAATTTCCCTGGGCATTGCCAAGGAAACAGTGCGCGGCACGGCTGAAACCGCGGCCACTTTCTATCTTCCACTTTTGTCTAAATCTTACGATGAGAAGATTGAGCAGGTGGTGGATGAATCATCAATCGCCGTGATTGAGGATTCAGTTGACGCGAAAATTATTAAGAAATTCGCGGCAGGAGATTTTGAATGCAACATTGGGGATAAATCGTTTGGATTGTTATTGCTTTCTCTTTTAGGGACGGTTGCCTCGGCCGTAAAAGAAACTACGGCTTACAATCATACCTTCTCACTTGCTCAAACAGCGCAGCATCAAGCTCTGACAATGTTTGTAGATGATCCGAACGTGCAGGACTACAAATACCCGCTCGGGATGGTTGAATCGCTGGAAATCAACTTAGAGACCGGAAAATTCGCCACGTTCAAAATCGGGGTGAAATCTAAAAAAGGCGCGACGGCAACCTTGACGCCGAGCTACACGGCCGAAAATAACTTTTTAGCGCAACACGCGGTGTTTAAAATCGCGACCAACCTTGCCGGCCTTACGGCGGCCAGCCCCGTCAGCATTAAAAAGATAACCCTTAAATTCAGTCCGAAACTTGAAGATGATGTTGTTTTGGGAAATGTTGAGCCAGCCGATTTTAACAACACTGAATTTTCAGTGGATGGTTCGGTTGAGCTGACTTACGACGATGCGACTTTCATCACAGCCCTGACTGGCGACACGGCAAAGGCCATGAGATTGGACATGATTAATACCGACATCACAATCGGCGCCACTTCAAATCCGGAATTAAAAATTGACTTCGCTAAAGTTAAATTCCAAGAGGTGGCGAGGAAAATGGACAACAAGAGCATCATCACCCAGACCTTGAAATTCAAAGCGTTTTATTCGATGACTGATTCGCAATTGCTGGCCATTGTCTTGACGAACCTTCAGACGGCGTATTAAGCGGTACGGGGCAAATAAAGCGATAAAAGGCCCCGCTTTTGGGGCGGGGTCGAGTTCATTGAAAGTTATTTAGCTGACCGTTTTGAGTAATGCTTTGTTTCAGTTTTAACTTTAGTCGCATGGCAATGATATTCTCCGGTTTCCAATCCCCATTCGGGACAGTTAGTCTTGCAAGTATGACATCCGTTAGAATCAGTGCGGCCTGGATGAGCGAAAATAATCGATGGTGCTAAAAATAGGATGGTTAGAATTAAAATAAAAAGTTTTTTCATAGAATTACCAATTAAGAAATAGCAAAACAAATCACCAAAGCGGTTGAGATGATCACGGAAGCGAGAATTATTGCTACGCCAAGATTTCCTTTTTTGACCTCATCCCATTCATCAATTGGATTAATGGCAGAAAAGATTTTAAGGACAATTGGCAGAATAATCGCCATAGAAATTCCGCCCGCGATTGCCCAGCCAACCATGATAAGATACTCCTTGAAGATTAACATAAAGATTTAATTAATAATTAAAAGATTTAATTTAACTCAGTTCCATCAACAAAATGAATTCGTAAAATTTTAACATTTTTCACTTTTGTTGCCGAATCATAAAGGGCTAAATTAAATTCCGCCGGATAAAGTGCCCCAGAATTTATTTTTTCTTGTAATCTTCCTTGGAATGGTTCTTCAACCTTACGATCCCATTCTCCTACCGGTTCATCAAAATTATTATAAAAGTAAGCTTCTAGTTCTACCGCATCTATGGCTTTGTCAAAATTGTTTTTTAAAGTGACGTGAAATATGGGAGTTCCAATTGAATCTTCCACAATTTTTGACTGAGTAATTTCTAATTTAGAAAAATCAGTCACGATCACTTTGATTTCTGCGGATGGGGAAGTTGTGGGTGATTTATCAGTCAAAGAACCAATAAAAGTAAAAACAACAACTAAAATTCCAATCCCTGTTAAAATTTTATGCCTACTAAACCAGTTTGGTTTTTTAGGAGAAATGATCGGTTGTGTGTCCATAAATTAAATTTAATTAATTAATTTTTAAAAAGTATGCAAAACGAACAAATCACTTTTAAAACAAAATCCGGACAAAATGAGGTTGTTTTGAAACCATTTATTACCGCGCGTGAAATGCGATCGTTGAAGGCAATTTATTATGATGCCGATGAGAACAAGGCAAAAGGCAAAAAAATGAGTGAAATAATGACAGAACTGGAAAATAAAACAATTGAACTGTTCATTATACTCCTTAATGGTGAAAATGTCAATATCCTCGAAAGAATGGAAAATTTGCCAGAGCAGGAATTTAAAGAAATTTACGAAAAAATAAACGAATTACAGAAAGAGGAGTCGGAAAAAAAAACTTAATTGAGGAAGAATATTTATATTTTTTAAGGGTTGGGAAATCCAATCTTTGTGATGAGATGGTTGAAGCTGTTATTTGTGAAAAAATTGGATGGACACACGAGGAATATGAAAGACAACCGTCCTGGCTCATAGAGATATTATTCATCAAATGGAACTGTGAAGCAGTCTACAGCAGAGAACTACTACAAAAAAACAATATTTAATCTAGTTTTAGAGTAATATAAAATTTCAAATTTGTAAATATGGCCGAAACCTCTTTGGACATCATAATAAAAACCGTTGATCAGGCCAGCAAAGAACTTGATAAGGTTAAAAGTGCTCTTAGTGGGATAGACAAAACTACCTCACAATTTAAATCTACCCAAACCGATCTGACAAAATCGGTTTTTGCCGGAATTGCGAGTTGGGATATTTTAAAAAAGGCAATTCACGCAACCGGTGATTTTTTAAGAGAATCTGTTAAATTGGCCATGGAAAGTCAGGTTGCTTGGGCCGGTTTAGAACAGTCAGTAAAAAACGTTGGATTGAATGCAACCGAAGTCGTGCCTCAAATCAAATCTTATGCCGAAGAAATGCAAAATTTAGGATTTGATGGTGAACAAACCGCTCAGAGTATGAATATTCTTATCAGTAGCACAGGGAATTTAAATAAAGCATTTGAGTTGAATAAAGTGGCGATGGAAATCGCCTCATTTAATCTAATGTCTGGGAGAACTCAAACCTTAGATTTAGGTAATGCGACGGAACAATTAAATTTAATTTTAACCGGTGGAGCGAAGGTAGCTAAAAGGTTTGGTATAGATATCAAAGATGTTGGAACTCAAGGAGAACTTTTAAAGGAAATACTAAAGAAAGTTGGAGACTCATCAGAAAAAATGAGCAAAACCGCTCAGGGTGCGGCTTTAATAATGAAAATTAAATTTGAAGATTTAAAAAAGGAGATAGGAAATAATTTTATCCAATCCGTTGGAGCCGCCCAAAAAAGTTTACAAATATTGGCAAGTGATCCCGCGGTTGAAAATTTTGTTAAAAAATCTTCTAAATTGTTTGGTGGCTTCACCGCCGATATGGTTCGGGGAGCTACAATGGCGGTTTCTATAGTAGTAAACTTTGGCAAAGCAACCTTAGATGCGTTCAAGTCGGCCGTTTCTACCGCAGGAGCAGTATTAAAAGATTTTTTTACTGGAAAATGGGGTGAGATTGGCGGGGAAATAACAAAATATAGCGATGGGGTATCGGCAAAATGGAAGGACGCTTTTAATAATATTGGCAATTCATGGAAAGGATTAGAGGAAACCAGTGAAACCGCTTCAACAAATGTTGTAAATAACCTTGATGATTTTGCAAAAGGTATTGGATCATCGACTAGCAGTGCTAAAAATAATTTTTCTGAGCTTAAGGATAAAATTAAGGATTTTGGACAAAGTTCCGCGGACGCATTGAACGAGACGGTCAACAAAATATCTGAATTATCAAATTCTCTTAATGAATTGTATGCCGGCCACACCAAAGAAGAGCAGGGGTTAGGGATGGATTATGCCGAGGCCTATGTAAAACAAGAAGAAAAGGTTAATGACTTGAAAAAGCAGGTTAGCATGGAAGGGGATACTTCCAAAAGAATTGAACTTCAAAATGAATTATTAAGGGAACAACAAGCATTGAATACGAGAAAAACGGTTGAAATGGCTTACCATCAGCAGATTGAGGATGTCCGCAAACAACATTCAATGACCGAATTTGAAAGAACTTTGGCTGACTTGCAAATGAAGCAGCAGACGATGAATGAGGAATTTGAATCCAAGAAAAAAAATATTGAAGATCAATTAAAGGTTGAACTTGAACGGTATAAAATCATGGAGGATATTAGAACTCAGGCACAAAAATTGACGGAAAAATTTTTGTTGGAAGGTGAATTGAAAACAGTTGAGAGCATCAATCGTGAAATTGCGAGATACAATGAACTGGCCAAGGCGATCTCGGCCGCTAAATCAGGGTTCACCTCAAGTCAAATCAGCGCCGGTTCAATCAATACCCAGCTTCAATCTTTGAAGGATAAGGGTACAAACATGCCAAATATCACGATAAATATTACCGGAAATACTTTGTTAGACAGTAAGGCAGCTGAAACGATAGGGAATAAAATTGTAGATAAAGTCAAAAGCAATATAAAAATTTGAGTATGTTAGTGATTAAAATAAATAGCGTAGAAAAGACGGATTTAATTGACTGGTCATCTTTTGCTAAAAGTGAAGTTTTGACAAATCAGGTAGATACGCTGGAATTTGAAATGAAAAATTATGGTGCAAAAATATATAAACCCAATATTTTAGATGTAGTTGAGGTATGGAATGGAAGTACAAAAATTTTTGGCGGCATGATTACAAATATAGATGAAGTGGTAAAGGGTCGAGTATTTCGCAGAAAAATAAAATGCAAGGATTATTCACAAGAACTGGACCGCAAATGTGTAGTGGAAACTTATACGAGCCAAACGGTCAACGCGATCATCGCGGATATTCTCGCGACATATTGTCCGGGTTTCACCGCGGTGAATGTCAGTTGTTCTTTGACAGTTGATTTCATCGCTTTTAATTACGAGCAGCCGTCAAAGTGTCTTCAGCAGTTGGCCGAGCTGTTTAATTACGATTGGTACATCGATTATGACAAAGACGTTCATTTTTTCAGTAAGGAATCAAACTTGGCGCCGTTTGATTTGGATGATACGAGCGGAAAATTTGTTTGGGATTCGTTAGTGCTAAATCGTAAGGCTGATCAAATAAGGAATGTCATCTATGTCCGCGGCGGCGAATACAAAGGCAGCAGTTATACGGAAACAAAAATTTCGGTTAATGGGTCAGAAACAGTTTTTACTTTTGGTTATAAATATGCCGATATTTCAGTGACGAAAGGCGGAGCGGCGCAGACGGTCGGCATAGATTTCATTCATGATCCGGCGCTTTACGATTGTTTATACAATTTCAACGAAAAAGCGATTAAGTTTCGTTCTGATAATAAGCCAGGAGCGGGAGTAGCCGTCGCGATTACCGGTCTTCCATACATTCCGGTAATTGTCAAAATCCAGGAAAATGCATCAGTGGCACTGTATGGAGAATATGAATTCAAGATCATTGATAATTCCATTGACAGCAAGGAAGGGGCACGGCAGAGGGCGAAAGCGGAACTCTACGCGTATGCTGATCAAATTTCGGAAGGCAATTTCAGGAGTTATGAGACCGGCTTAAAAGTCGGCCAGAAAATTCATTTGAATTCAGTGGTGTGGGGATATGATGAATGGTTCACTATCAATCGCATAGATTCAATAATCAGGAAACCGGACACCGGAGAAATGGAGCACACCTGTTCTTTAGTCACGACGCGAACAATGGGCATGATTGAAATTTTACAGAAATTGCTGACCATGGAAGACAAAAAAATTGAAATTAAAAAAGATGAGGTTTTAGACAAAATTGAGACAGTCCAGGAGGAAGTTTCAATTACTGAATTGGTTACTAAATACGCGAATATCAGCATAGCAGAGGCAATCAGTGTCAGCGAAAATGTCAGGCGAGATCCGTGGGGCGCGGGAGTTATTAATTTAGTTCTTGGGCCGTACACGCCGACAGGAGACAGCGATTCTAAAAGACCAATTTGGTTAGATCGCGGAGCATGGATTTATTAAAATAATTTTATAAATATGTTCAATCATCGAATTAAAGAACCGGTCAAAATTATAGAAAATATTACCTGCACAATCAGGGACGCTAAAACTGGAAAAATCAAACGAGTTTATAAACACAAAAACACCGTGCAACTGGCCGGCCGGGCGGTCGTGTCTAGGCGTTTGGCAAATAATACTACTTACACCGGTATTATAAATTATGGCATTCTCTGCACTGGCGGCTCTCCGGCGGAGTATTTTCGTAAATTAAATCTTTCGGCAACTTACGATGACGCGACGGCCAAAGCATATATTTCATGGTTTTTTACGGCCGCGGAAGTTTCCGGAACATTTACTCAGTGGCGAAATGTAATTGACGGCGCGGCGGGGGCGGGAACCGGACAGGAATGGACAAGGGTAAATGTCAGCTGGGTGAAGTCAACGAGCGAAACACTTACGATCGACGCGATCTATACTATAAATGCCGTCTAATGTCATAATTTTAATTTGACAATAGACACAATTTACACTTTTAATGCTATATAATTTATGCCAAAAATTCTAAAAATTGAAATTGAGGTTGATGACAAAATTGACGCCTATCGGGCCGTTAATATTTTGTCGCAAGAATACAAAATTACTTTTGCCTCCTGGAATGGAGAAAACTGGGTTTTTACCAAACCGGAGCAGGCTAAATATTTTTTAAATCACCAATATCTTGACGATACCGGAAAAGAAATTAAATTATAATTTTTATGTCAGAACCAACTAAAGTATGGGTGGCTGTGGATCAATTAAATGCCGCCGATTTGAATAATAATTTTACTGAGGCCTTAAACGACTATCGCGATTTTACGCTCGGCGAAACTATCGCCGTGAACGACGCACTTTATTTGAAGGCCAGCGACGGCAAGGCGTGGAAGTGCGACGCTGATTTTGGAGATGAGAGGATTTCAAACTTCATAGGGTTTGCCAAAGAAGCTGGAAACGCAAACGATGTAAAAAAAGTGCAAACGAGCGGAAAGGTAACCGGATTATCAGGTTTGACAGTCGGAGCGCTATATTATTTGTCAGGCACAGCGGGAGCAATTTCGGCCACGTCCGGGACTTACGCCAAACAGGTTGGCATCGCCGTTTCCGCAACGACTTTGATAATTAAACAAGAAGATCTGACCGCAGCAAGAAAAATTGGGGTTGCCACAAAGGATTTATCAGAAGCCAGCGGAAATCAGACGATCGCGCACGGGCTTGGAAGAACGCCAAAATATATCAGAATCAAAATTGTTTGCAATCAAAGTGTGATGGCCACTAATTGTGAGGGTGTCTACAACGGAGTTACTCAAGCATATTCACTTTTTGCCCACGATTTTTCAGCTAATGTTTATTATGTAGACAGTCCGGCGACAAAAATTGCCAAAATTTATGCCATAGACTCTGCCAAGTATCAAGAGGCAGTGGCTTCATTTGATGTTACAAATATCACTCTGGCTTGGACTAAAACAGGTTTACCAACCGGCACGGCGTATATTCTTTGGGAAGCGTACGCATAGAATTTTTGAAACGATTTGATTTCTTTTTCGTCTAAATTAATAGAAAGACTACTGGGATTGTCTTGCTCACTGATATCCAAGTGCTTCCGGAGCTACGCGGCAGAGAGTTCTTGGTCCCTACCGGTTATTTTTAAATAATTGGCTTTGTTGATGGTTGACAACACTATAAATTTTTCGGTATTCCAGCTCGATATCTTTGTTCTCAAGGTGAGTGTAGATCTGCGTGGACCGGATTGAGGCGTGACCCATCATTTCTTTTAAATACATCAGCTTAATATTATTTTTCACTCCCAACGTGGCAAATCCGTGCCGGCAAGAATGGGGAGTGATTTTTTTGTCTATGCCGCATTTCGCGCGTATCCGGCGAAATGTTTTTTGCACTGCATGATGGAAAAGGCGGTCGCCAAATTTATTTGAGTCAAGAGCGATGAAAAGGGCAATAGATTCCATATTTTTGTGATCAAGCAGTCTTTGCCTCAATTCAATCCATTTCGCGAGCAGGCAGTTTGTCGCGTCGTCCCAAAAAATCTGCCGTTTGTGATTTTTTCTTTTAAAAGTTTTTACTTCCGCAGTTTTCATTTCAAGGTTCATATCGGAAACATTGAGGCTTAAAAGTTCCCCGAGCCGCAGGCCGGTGGCGAAAAGCAGGGAAATAGCTGTCTTGTCGCGAAGATCTTTTGGAAATAACTCGTCAAAGCAAGAAATCATTTTTAAAAATTCGTCGGGGAAAAGACACTCGTGGGATTTAACATCATTCCGGTTTGGCAAGGGAATCAGGGTTTCGGGAAAATTTACACGCTGTTGCTGATACAGCCATCGCCAGAGGGTGCGCACGGTTCCGAGATAACTATAGCGAGTTCCACTATGCAGGCCGCGATTCTCAAGCCACAAATGATATTCTGGAAAATCCGGCATAGTCATTTTTAAAATTTCTTTTTTTCGCAGATCCAGCCAAATTTCAAACTGGCGCAATGCCCAAAAGTATGATGATACGGTTGCTCCCGAATGGCCGGCGCGAAGCCATATCAAGAATTGGTTGATAATTTCGTGGTTGACCATAGTTTTTATTTTTGTTATTATTTAGACAGACGAACATTCCACTTTACAACAGGCAGGGAATTTGTCAAATGAAAAACTTTACACTTTTATTTAATAGATTTTTTGAAACAAATTTTATTTAATGATATAATTAAAGATATGATAAATAAACACGTTAGGCAGAGTATTTTGTGCCTTTATTTTTCCCCTAAATTTAAAGGAAAAAAGGATGATGATACCACCATAACTGATATTGCTAAAGCCCTAAAAATTTCTCGCCCCACTGTTTATAAAGCTATTAAAAAATTTCTGCGGGAAGAGTTAAAAAAGTTTACACATTGAATTTTTGATTGTGGATAACTTGTGACTTGACGAAGGTATTGGTAAGGTGTAAAGTAAAAATATAATTTGACAATTTACGTTCTTGACTAAAGAGAGCATGTGGCGCTCCGCAGTGGCAGAAGCGTTAAGCTTTTGACGCGAAAAATTTATCGGAGTCCACCCTTTAGGGTGGCTGTCCCTGCCTAAAGGCAGGACTCCATTAAATGAAAAAAATGTTATAATAAAAGGGACGTTAATTCGTCTCTTTTTCGTATGAGATTATCTGAATTTGACTTTAATCTTCCGAAAAATCTAATCGCTCAAAAACCGGCTTCGCCGCGAGATGCCTGCCGGCTTATGGTTTTAGATCGTGAAAAAGGATCTATTAATCATGATCGTTTTTATAACCTTGGCGAATATCTACGGCCCGGCGATGTTTTGGTTTTAAATAATTCAAAAGTTTTGCCGGCAAGATTGATGGGGAAAAAAGAAACCGGCGGCAAGGTTGAAATTTTACTTTTAAAACAAATTTCTCCGGCGTCGTGGGAATGTCTTGTTGGTTCTGTGCCGGTCGCGAAGCAAGTGGGCTTGAAAATAAAGTTTGGCGGGAAATTAGTTGGCGAGATTACAAAAAGAGCAGGGGATACGGCGATTATAAAATTTAATTTGAGCGGCACGAAATTAATGGAACAAATTTTAAAAATCGGTCAGCCCCCGACTCCGCCCTATATTAAACGATTGGCAAAAGGCGCGGAATACCAAACCGTGTTTGCGGAAAAATTGGGATCAGTCGCCGCGCCAACCGCCGGGATGCATTTTACAAAAAAGTTATTGGCGAAATTAAAAAAGATGGGCGTGCAGATTGAATATATTACGCTCCATGTCGGTCTTGGCACTTTTCAGCCGGTAAAAGAAAATGATATTACCAAACATAAAATCCACAGCGAATATTTTGAACTGGATAAAAAAACCGCCGAGCGGTTGAACGTAGCAAAACGGGATGACAGAAGAATTATTGCCTGCGGGACAACCACGGTGCGGGTTTTGGAACATTGCGCCCGTCAAGAAGGAAAATTGCAAGCTCAAAAAGGTTACACAAATATTTTCATTTACCCCCACACCAAAATTTTTGGTGTGGGGGTGTATCCCGGCTATAAATTCAAATTTATTGACGCTCTGCTCACAAATTTTCACGTGCCGAGATCAACTTTGATTATGCTCGTCGCGGCTTTCGCCGGGAAAAAATTTGTTGATAAGGCTTATCAAATTGCGATAAAAAAGCGTTATCGGTTTTATTCGTTTGGAGATTCAATGTTAATAGTTTGATTTTTAAAAAAATATAGATTTTTACCCCCACACCAATGCATTGGTGTGGGGGTGTACTCTTTCGGCGACGCGATGTTTATTGTTTAGAATTTCCCCCTCTTAAGGTAAGAGGGGATTAAGGGGAGTTATGAGTAGTATTCCGCGCTTCATAACCCCTCCCAACCTCCCCTTATCTTAAGGGGAGGTTTTTGATCTTGTTAAAATTATAAAAATATTCTAAGATAAAACTAGAAGGAGGAAATCGATGGTAGAAAAGAAGCGCGGGAAACCGCAGAACGACGACAGCAGCCGTGACGCAGATGTGCCGGGAATGCCCAAGGGTTGGAGACCCGGCCAATTGATCGTGATTCCGTTGGGACCAGACCCCCGCGCGATCGACGAGAGCAAGATGGATTTCTCGATTCCGTTCTGGGTCGGAGAACCCAGCCCGTGAGGTAGGAGGATGCAGATGGAGCGGAGAAATCAGAACAATCCGCGTGACGACTCGCGTGACGACGATCGCCGTTGTGATACCAAAGAGTCTCCTCGCCGACGACTTGTCGTGATCTACATTCCGGAAGAGCCCGATGCGATTCCGCCAGAGAGGCGCGACTATTCGCGTCCGTTTTGGGTGGGAACGCCGGTGGAGTAGGTTGCTTTTTGTTCGGTTAGTGCCATCGATCGGCGCTGAGATTCGTCTCGCGCCGTTTTTTTATCCATTGATTTTTTATCTAAATCGCGGTAAAGTTAAATAATATTATGGCTTTGACTACAAGCCGAGTTGCGAAAAATACCATATTTTTAACCATTGCCACGGTCGGGCAAAAAGCCCTGGCTTTTTTGTATTTTATTTTGATCGCCCGTTTGGCCGGAGTGGAAGGCACGGGCAAGTATTTTTTCGTTGTTTCTTTTACGACAATTTTTTCTATTTTTGTTGATCTTGGACTTTCTTCGGTTTTGATTCGCGAGACGGCGAAGAAAAAGGAAATGGCGGGAAAATATTTGGGAAATATTTTGGGCGCAAAGATTGTTCTCGGCCTTCTGACCTATCTCGCGGTTATTCTCGCCATCAATGTCATGGATTATCCGCCGGCGACGAAATTCATGGTTTATCTTTCCGGGATTGTGATGCTTTTGGATTCATTCAATGTAACTTTCTACGCGGTTTTCCGCGGCCATCAAAATTTGCGTTACGAATCAATGGGCGTGGTCGTAAGCGAAGTGTTGATCATAATTTTCGGCGGCGTAAGTTTATGGCTCCACGCGCCGTTGTATTTTTTACTGCTTGCCTTAATGTCGGGCAGTATTTTTAATTTTTTCTTTTCCTCAGTTTTACTTTGGAAAAAAACCGAAGTTCGGCCGTGTTTATGTTTTGATAAAACTCTTTTAATATCACTTTTTAAAATTGCTTATCCTTTTGCGCTGGCCGGGATTTTTGTAAAAGTTTATTCTTATCTTGATTCAGTTTTACTTTCAAAAATGGTGGGGGACGCGGCAGTTGGATTTTGGAGTGTGGCTTATAAATTGACTTATGCCTTTCAATTTATTCCCATGGCTTTCGCCGCGGCCGCTTTCCCGGCGATGAGCGCGTATTTTGTTTCCGATAAAACCATGCTCAGAAAAACTTTTGAGCGCGTGTTGTTTTATCTTGCGATTTTGGCGATGCCGATTGCTTTTGGCATTTTTTCTCTGGCCGAACCGCTGATTTTAAAACTTTATGGCGCATCGTACGTCCCGTCAGTTTTGCCGCTTCAGGTTGCCATCTTTGCCGTGATTTTTATTTTCTTAAATTACCCGGTTGGTTCGCTCCTGAACGCGACGGACCGTCAGATGACCAATACTGCCATTATGGGCGTTTCTATGCTCGTAAACGTCATTTTAAACGTAATTTTGATACCGCGGTACTCATTCCTTGGCGCGGCAATTTCTGCGGTTATCTCGCATACTTTTCTTTTTATTGTAGGTTTGATTTTTGCCGGACGGGTGGTGGATTATAATAAAAAATTTATTTTCAGCGCTTTGTTTAAAATTGTTATTTCGGCCGTGGCGATGAGCGCGGTAATAATTTATTTACGGCCGTATGTTTATTGGATATTTTTAGTTCCGATCGGCGCGGCAATTTATTTTGGTTTATTATTTTTAATTCGCGGTATGGAGTGGCGCGACGTTTTAAATATTTTTAAAGCCCTGAAAAAAGAAGAAGCAGTGGAGATGATTGACGGAAGAAGTGAAAAAATATGAAAAAATTATTGATTGCGACAATTGAGTTTCCGCCGCAGAAAGGCGGAATCGCAAATTATTTGGCCGGACTTGCCGGTGCGTTGCCGGTTGATAAGGTTGTAGTTTTGTGTCCGAAAAATCCCTCTCCATCTCTCCCTTTCAAAAAGGGAGAGAGTTATAAAGTGTACAGAAAAAATTTAATAAGCCGGATGCTTTTTATTTGGCCAAGGTGGCTGCCGATGGTTTGGCATTTATGGCGAACGGCACGACGGGAAAAAGTTGAAGCGATTTTAGTTGGTCAAGTTTTGCCGGTTGGGACTGCGGCTATGATTTTAAATAAATTTTTACGTTTGCCATATTTTGTTTCATGCCACGGCATGGATATTTTGACTGCCGCCGGAGATCCGCGCAAGAAAAAGTTATTGAACAAAATTTTAGAACAGGCGGCTCACGTCGTGGCCAATAGTGAATTTACAAAAAATGAACTTTTAAAATTAGCCGTTCCGGAAAATAAAATTGCGGTTGTATACCCATACCCAAATGAAGTATCGGGAATCGCGCTAGAAAAAATTTTGGAAATAAAAAATCGGCTGGGACTAGCCGATAAAAAAATTATTTTAACTGTGAGTAGGTTAATGGAACGCAAGGGTCACGATAAAGTGATTGAGGCGATGCCAAAAATTTTGGAAAAAGTTCCAAACGCGATTTATGTTATTGTGGGCGGTGGGCCAGAAAAAGAAAAGTTGCAAGTTTTAAGTTCTAAATTACAAGTGGAAAATAATATCTTATTTACTGGAGAAATTTCTGAAGAAAAAAAGACGGCTTTTTATCAATTGTGCGATGTGTTTGTAATGACGCCGCGGCAGATTGGGCCGGACGTGGAAGGATTTGGGACGGTTTATCTTGAAGCAAATCAATATGGCAAACCAGTCGTAGCTGGGCGAAGTGGCGGCGTGGCGGAAGCAGTGATTGACGGAGTAACGGGACTGATCGTAGATCCGGAAGATGTAAATCAGATTACTGAGACGGTGATAAAAATATTATCCGATGAGAGTTTGGCGAAAAAAATGGGCGAGCAGGGGAGAGAGAGAGTGGAAAAAGAATTTAGGTGGGAAGTCCGGGTGGAAAAGTTAAAAAAGATTTTAAATTGACTTTTAATAGGGGTTTGATATATTTATTGGCAGAAAGGAGGGCAAGCAATGTCTTGTCCAGAAGAGGTTTCCCGGGGTGACGCTGGTCGTGGAGAACTGGATCGTGTACCCGCGGTGTGCGAGGCAGTGGCGGCCACGGAGCAGGCCCGAGCTGAGGCTGCGGAGACGATCATCCGGCTGGAGCCGCGCCACATTACGGGCTACGCGAGTCTCATCCAGATTCTGGAAACAGCCCTGATGCGAGCGCGCGTGCAGCAGGCTCTCTGCAAGCCAGGAGGGTTTTAGGTCGCGCTTATTCGAGACATGTAGTCACTGGCGAACCTTCGGGAACGCCAGTTTTTTTAAACAAAAAATCTCCAGGATAAAGGAGATTTTTATTATTTATTCTCTTTTATTTTTTATTAGCGACGTAAATGTCCGCTTCTAACATTTGGTCATCTTTATAATAATGATGAACAAAATAAACGTTTCCCGCACTATCAATTGTGGCTTCGCCGGCGAGCGGCGAGAACATTAATTTTGGTTTTCCCCATTCGCCATTGATTTTTTTTGACCGCCAAATTCCGTAGTCTTTTGTAATCCACAATTCATTTTCGTCGGGTGAAAGAGCTGGCCAGCCTTCATCGCCAGAGGTGTTTACTGCACTGACATTTTCTGGCTCAAGCCACTCGCCATCAACTTTTTTTGAAACCCAAATATCCAAACCGCCTTTGCCGCCAGGTCGATCCGAGTGAAAATAAACTTCATTGCCGTCAGACGTAAAATGTAATTCCCCAACTTTATAATCAGGCGGAAAGTCCGCATTTTTCCAATTTTGCCATTTGTTATTTTTAAATTCAGCAGTAAACCAATGAATGCCGTCGTATCCTTCGCGCACAGAACAAAACCAAATTATGTTGCCCCGGACAAATTCGCAGCCGTCGCTACCAACGCCGCCAGGTTTGGATAAAAGTACTCGTTCGGGATTAAGCCATTTGTCGCCAGATTTTTTAGCAACATAAATTCCCGTCACATTGTCAATAATTTGTTTTTCAACCGGAACCTTGACATCGGGCGTGAAAAAGAAATACAAAGTATTGCCGTCGGGTAAAATAAAGGGTGAGTCTTCCGCGCCGGCGGTGTTGACCGGAGCGGGCAGGGGAATTGGATTTTCGTATTCGGCGGAAAGAGATTTTACTGGCGAAACATCCGTTGCCGGCGTAATTTTTACCGCGTCAGTTGGAATTTTACTTTCTCGCGACGGCAGTTCGGCGGGTGCTTGCTCGCATCCGCCAGCGGTTAAAATCAGAATAGCGGATAGAAGTAGAAAAGTTTTTTTCATTTTAAGTTATGTTTTTATGGGAAATAAGTTGTGGTTTTAGGATTGACAAAAAAATTTAAAGCAGTAGTCTTGGTGGAAGGAGGCGAAGATGGCAACAAAACGAGGGCTGGTAACGATACGATCGGAGGGGAAGGTCGTAATGAAGGTCGTTGCTGGCTGTGACGGACAACTCGCGAAAAAGATCGCCGAGGAGTTGCGAGCCGCCTGGCCGGTGAATGCCAGTCAAGCCCATGCAATCGCTCGGAAGAGCGGATTTGGGTGCGCGAACTGTCTGGTCGTAGTGACGGAGTCCGGCATTGTGCTTTGCGGGGAAAATTGGGATTTGCCCGCCATTTATCGCGAGACGTTTCAACAGCCGGATTTCAATCCTCGGTGGCGTGATGGGAGCGTTGACTTTCTGGAAATCGTTGACCTTTGTAAGGTCGATGCCAGCAAGTAAATCCTGCGTGGGAAGGCTATAAGCCAACTTGCGCAGTTTTTTTATTTAATTATTACTTTAAAATAATCTTCAAGCGCTTTTCTTGATCCTTTTTGTTTAACTTCTTCGGCAAATTTTTGGCGCTCTTTTTCGTCGCTCAATTCAATTGCTTTGGCGAGAGTGTCAATTTGTTGTTCAGAAATTATGAGACCCTGAAGCGAAAGCGGATCTTTGATTTTTATTCCGTCTATTTTTGTCGTAGAAAGATCAAGGCCGGATAAATCAGAACCGACAATTTCCCCCTCGCTTAAATCTGCGCCGGGGAAAAGCGCCTCAGAACCAGAATCTCCGCCGAAATCAATATTGTCCCATTTTGTTTTTTTAAAATTTCCTCCGCCACCATTAAAACCATAAAGGCCGCCGGAGTCCGCCGCATCAGGGCGTTCACCAGAATTATTCATCGCCGCGTGGCGATTACGTCGGGAAATTAAATCTTCCGTAAATCCGAAAGTTGCACCCTCGGCCTCAACTCTGCCAAAAATTGTGTCTTGTCCGGTGTCGGCGATGGTCGTGTCGGTAAAATCAGAGCGTCGAAGGTTTGTTATCAATTCAATAATTTTTCCATTCTCATCCCGTTTTTCTCCATAAAAATATACGCCCCGGATATCCGAGCCGCGGAAACTCTTGCCTTCAAAATCAAGTCCGGCCAAATCAAGGTCCACCAAATATAAATTTTCTAAATTCTCACCGCGTGCGAGCCTGGCTTCTACTTCTTCTCGGGTTATTTTTTCTAATTTTTCAATTTCAGATTTTGGTGCCGCGTCTTGCCCAAATTCATTCATAGTTTTTATAATTTTTTTAATTTTTCTTCTTGTCGTCCGAGATCGTCGAGGTGGATTTGCAAAATCACTTTCAAATTTACAAGATCAGGCGCAAGAGTGTCGGCGTAGTTTTTCCATACCTCATCGGTTTTCATCACCTTTATATTTTTTTCGTAAGTAAAATCATCCCCTTGTTTTTTAATTTCATATTTACCGGCCGGCTGCAATCCGCCGTTCAGCGATACTTCAGCTATTTGCCATTCAATGTCAACTCCGCTTACCGGAGCAATAGTAATTGTATATTGAAGTACGCCCGTTTCTTTCGGCGGAATTTGTCCTAAAGTTTTTTGGAGCGCTTCTTTTTGCGTGTCTAAAATTTTAATAGCAAGATCAACGGGAAGGCCGTTTCCGGATTGAGAAGAATCTGAAACTATTAAATTAGAAATTTCTCGGACCAAATCCACGGTTTTTCCGCTGCCGGTTATAATCTCTAATTTTATGAGTTTACTATTTTTATTTAAAAAGCGAAATTTCTCTTCTCTTTTTATTTCAGTTTTTTTATCTTGAAGTTTTTTTGTTCGTTGTTTTGTTAGGGAATAAATTAATCCGCCCAAAGCGGCAAGAGCCACAATAATAATGACCGGGATTAAATCGGCGGGAAAAATTTCTCCGCTAACTTTTTCTGTTTCACCCGGCGCGGTCGGCGCGGTCGCAACGTTTCCGGCGGGCGTTGTGGGGAAGGGGATAGTTACCGGCGGAACCGTGCTCGGCGTGGGTACCGCGTTTGCGGTTGAAACATTTTTGTCTTCATTGCCGTTTCTGTCTATCGCGGTTACGGCAAAATAATATTTTGTTCCGTTCGTAAGTCCGGATACCTGGTAAGCAGTGGTTATTTGGTCGGAAATTCTTGCGGCCAAAGTCAAATCTGCCACGTTTGTAAAATCAACTTCACTCCAATAGAGAGCATAATAGCCAAAATCTTCCGCGTCGCTTTTTATCCAAGCGAGATCTATTTTCCCGTCAAGCGCGTCAGTGGCAGTGAGGCCGAGGATCGGCGGCGGAGGCGTTGTATCTGAAGGCGACCGCACCGTAAAACCTTGTAAAAAAGTACCCGTCGGCTGTTTTGGATTTGTCACAATTACGTCGCGTGCGAGAAGCGGCGCATCGGCGGCAATTGTTATGTTAGTTCTGATTTCCGTGGCAGTTATAAATTGCGTGGAAACTATAGAAATACCGTCAGCTGGATTAAAAGATACTTGCGCTCCAGTTTGAAAATTTTGTCCCGAAATAGTTAATCCCAAAGTTTGTCCTTGTTCACCGGAAGACGGGGAAACGCCCGCGACTAAAGGCCCGGTTGGCGGCGCAGCGACTTGCGCAGAGACGAGGGTGGGCGCGAGAAAGAGTAAGGCGAGGAGAATAAGTGTAATTTTTTTCATAAAATTTATTTATGTTCTAAAATCGCTAATTGATTAAATCCAATTTGAAATTTTTTGTATTTTTTTATTGTAAAACCGGTTTTCTCCGCCAAGTCAAAAATTTCCCTTTTGGTCCAATAATGTTTATGTTCAGCAATGTTTTCTTTATCAGCCAAACCGATGCGCGCCATAAAGTTCAAAATCGGCTTTGAAGCTTTTGTCGGCGTGGTCAAAATAATTTTTCCCGCTGGCTTTAATCTTTCTTTAACTTTTTTAAAAATTTCGTAAACTTCAGGAACATTTATATGTTCAATAACGGCCAGCGCCACAATTGTGTCAAAAGTTTTTCCTTCCATGGCTGAGTGGTCGTAATTCACGAGCGTATATTCGCCGTGGACAAACTTTTTTAATTCTCCCTCATTGCCGCCGAAATCCAAAACATCGCCGACCAAATAGGGGACAACCATTTTAAATCTCCAATTCTGAAAAAATTTTTCTGTTGATTTTCTGCTGTTAATCATTTTGGCTTAATTGCGATTTTTGTGTTATGATTTCTTAAAGAATTTTAGCATAAAAGAGCGGTAAAAACAAGAAATTTCACCCTCCCTTCAATTCCCTCCCATCGAGGGAGGGAAGATAAAAAAGTATGGTCGATTTATTAAAAGATTTGAACCAAGCCCAGAAGGAGGCCGTGTCTCATGAAGACGGGCCGTTGCTTATTGTTGCCGGCGCGGGGACGGGAAAGACAACAGTCATCACGCGGCGGCTGGCTTTTTTGATTTTGGAAAAGAAAATAAATCCCCACACCTTCCCGTCAGATATTCAATCTCAAGATAAGGATATTTTATCTCCGCACCCCAGCCGTCTCAAGGAGTCGGGACAGGGTATTCGAGAAGGTGTGGGGATAAAGCCGGACGAAATACTGGCCTTAACTTTTACGGAAAAAGCGGCCGGGGAAATGGAAGAGCGGGCGGACCAGATTTTGCCTTACGGTTATGTTGACCTTTGGATTTCCACCTTTCATTCTTTTTGCGAGCGAATTTTAAAAGAACACGCCATTGATATCGGCCTACCGGGAGATTTTAAATTATTAAATCAAACCGAGCAGTGGCTTTTAATGCGGCAAAATTTGGAGCGTTTTGATTTGGATTATTATCGGCCGCTCGGCAATCCGACAAAATTTATTCATTCACTTTTAAAACATTTCAGCCGGGCGAAGGATGAAGAAATTTGGCCGGAAAATTATTTGGATTACGCAGAAAATTTAAAATTAAACAAAGACAGCGCCATTGCCGAAGACAAAGATCGTTTGCTTGAAGTAGCGAGCGCGTATCACGCTTATCAACAATTGCTTTTGGAAAATAACGCTCTGGATTTTGGCGATTTGATAAATTATACCTTAAAACTTTTTCGTACCCGGCCGGCGATTTTAGAAAAATACCGGCAAAAGTTTAAGTATATTTTGGTTGACGAATTTCAGGACACAAATTGGGCGCAGTACGAATTGATAAAAATGATCGCTTCGCCCAAAAATAATTTAACGGTCGTTGGCGATGATGACCAATCAATTTATAAATTCCGCGGCGCCTCAATTTCAAACATCATGCAGTTTAAAAATGATTTTCCCTATGCCCGAGAAATCATTATCACCGACAATTATCGCACGAAGCAAAACATTTTGGATTTAGCGTATAAATTTATAAAACAAAATGATCCGAATCGTTTGGAAGCGAAATTAGGGATTGTAAAAAAATTAGCGGCGCAGCGCGAAGGCGAAGGAATTATTGAACACCTGCACTACAAAACTGCCGATCAAGAAGCGCGGGCTGTCGCTGAAAAGATTTTGGAGTTGAAAAAAATCCCTCGGCCTTCGGCCACTCCCTTTGAAAAAGGGAGAGAAGAAATCGGCTACCAGGATTTTGCTATTTTGGTCCGCGCCAACAATCAGGCGGAAATGTTTATGGGAGTGTTTGACCAATATGGAATTCCATATCATTTTTTGGCCTCGGCCGGACTTTATTCCAAACCGGTTATTTTGGATATTATCGCTTATTTAAAAACTTTGGATAATTACCACGAGTCCACCGCGCTTTACCGAGTTTTGAATATGCCGTTTGTTGGTTTGGCCTACGACGATCTTATCGCCCTAAATTTCGCCGTTCGGAGGAAAAATTGGTCGCTTTATGAGGCGATGAAACATGCCGCCGCGGTTGGCGTTTCTCCCGATGGTTTGCGAAAGATCAATAAGGTTTTAGGATTTATAGAAAAACACACGGCTATTGCCCGCGAGCGGGGAATAAGCAAGGTTGTTTTTAAATTTTTGGAAGATTTTAGTTATTTGGCAAATTTAACAAAACGTGCCGAGAAAGGCGATCTGCGCGCCGCGGAAGAGATAAGTTACGTCAATCAATTTTTGAAAAAAATAGAAGGGTTTGAAAGAGCGAATCCGGATAAGTCGGTCAAAAATTTTATGATCGGACTGGAGATGGCCTTGGAGTCGGGTGAGGAAGGATCGCTTGCCGGAAATTTTGACGAAGGTCCGGACACAGTAAAAATTTTAACGGTACATGGCGCCAAAGGTTTGGAGTTTAAATATGTTTTTATCGTGAATTTAGTTGATCTGCGTTTTCCGTCCACGGACAGAAAAGAACCGATTGAAATGCCGACCGCTTTGGTTAAAGAGATTTTGCCCGAAGGCGACATTCATCTTGAAGAAGAGCGCCGGCTTTTTTACGTGGCTATGACGCGGGCGCGCGACGGAGTTTTTTTAACTTCAGCGAGCGATTACGGCGGTCAGCGTAAGAAAAAACTTTCGCGGTTTTTAGTGGAACTTGGTTTTGTGGAAGAGGAGTCAAAAGCGCCGACCGGCCAGGTTTATTTTGACGAAGAAAAAATGGTCTCGGAAAGCGGACGAGCGACAAAAAAATATTGGTTGCCGAGTAAATTCAGTTTTACTCAGCTCAAGGCATTTGAAACTTGTCCTTTGCAATATAAATTTGCCCACGTTTTAGTTGTCCCAACGCAGGGAAAATTTACTTTCAGTTTTGGAAAAACCATGCACAGCACTTTGCAGAAATTTTTTGATCAAATATCAAAAAAAGAAAATCATAAACAAACTGATCTTTTCGGCGGGAAGGGGAGCGGAGAAGCGGCGGCGCCGACAGAGGATGAACTTTTAAAAATTTACGAAGAGACTTGGATTAATGATTGGTATGACAGTAAAAGTCACGAAGACGAATATCGAAAACTTGGCCGCAATAAATTTCGGGATTTTTATAAATTACATGAAGGTAAATGGCCGAAAACAAAATATTTAGAAAAGGGTTTTAATTTGCGCGTGGGCGAATGCACGATGCGCGGCGTGATTGACCGAGTGGACGAAGTCCCGGGCGGAATTGAAATTGTTGATTACAAAACCGGCAGCGTGCCCAAAGATGAAAAATATTTGGATAAAGACCAGCTTTTAATTTATCAAGCCGCGGCTCGCGAAGTGCTCGGCGAAAATCCGGTTTTATTGAGTTATTATTATTTGGACGAAAATAAAAAAATGTCATTTTTAGGAACTGACGAGGAGATCGGGGAAATTAAAGAAAAAATTGCCGCGACAATTCGGGAAATTAAAAAAAGCGAATTTCCTCCGAAGCCGAGTTTGTTTACTTGTAAAAATTGTGATTTTAAAGATATTTGCGAACATCGCGTCTTATGACCTTTATTCCCTTAAAAAATATTTTGGCGCAGAACGCGCGAGAGGCGGGCATCAGCCAGCAAGTTTTGGCTGCCCAGGCAATAGAAAAATTCAACAAAATTTTGGCCGAAGTTTTTGGTCCGGGCATTGCGCGAAAAGCAAGGGCGATGTATGTCCGAGGAAAAACTTTAACTGTTGGCTGTCTTTCGTCGGTTGTGACGCAAGAAATTTATCTGAAGCGGAATAAAATTATAAAAGAATTGAATCGGCGCCTCGGCGGGGAAGTGATAACTGATTTAAAATTTAAGATGTAGGGGGTTGACAAAAAGGTAAAAAAGTGATAGAATTTATTAAGGCATAGTTAAGCGCCAAAAGGTCTTTTTTAAAATTAAAACTAACATTAAACGTCACGCCGGTTTGATCTTCGCTCAAGCGATTTTTAAACCAAAATGTGACTTAAATAAATTTATGCCAAGAGGAGAATCAATGAGTTTTTCGCCTGAGGAAAAAGTACCGTCACCAGAAAGGGGATTGGAAGAATTTATTATTAACGATTTAACGGATCTGATGGCTACGGCCCAAGAAAAAGTTAAAGGTGCCAAGACGCCGGAGGAAGTGTTAAACGCCATTTTAGTAATGGAAAAGATTCAGCCGCGTTTAGAACAGGCTAAAACTAACGCAAGATGGCTAACCGTAGTTGAGTCGTCAGAAGGAGTTGAAGCGGGATTTAAGGAACAATTTTTAGAATTTGCCAAGAAAAGAGATGAAAATGCAGAAGCTATTAAGGAAGTGAGAGGCAACATTAAAAAAGTAACAGCCGATCTTAAAGCGGCTGAAGCAAAACTTGAAGGAGCTGATAGACCAGAAGCCATATTAAAGGAGATTTCTAATGTGGATGGTATCCAGGCGAAACTCTCTTCACTTGAAGCAGAAGTAAGACGCCTGGCTCTTGAAAATTTGGCTTTAGCTTCCAGTCTCTCTACAATGAAAGAAAAAAAATTAAGCGGTGAAAAACCCGCCTTTACTACGGCAGAAGAAAAGTGGTTTGGGAAAGGGAAAAAAATGTCTGATTTTTGGGAAGCCGAGGCAGCGGAAAGAGAAGCAATAGTTGATCAGTTGGAAGAAGAGTTTATGGCTGAAGCCGCTTAAGAAATAAAAAATAAAAAAAGAGAGACCCGGGTCGTGACCTGGGTCTCTTTGTTTCTGTCCTCCTCGTCGATTTTCGGCAACTAGGCCGCTGCCTCCTTCTCCGGGTAGAAGACGAAAACGTCCTTCTGGGGAGCGAAGTTCCTCGACTTGTCTCCGAGCCAGAGGACGACGCGCGCGATGTTATACGCGCGATGGTCTCTCCACGTAATCCTCTTGGCGTAGGCGTGAGTGTCCCACTCGGAAGTTGGGGAAAGCGGCAGGATGTACTTGTTACTGTAGATCCTGATCTCTCCTAGCTTGTCTACGCCGCACTCAATGCCTTCTCGTTGTTGTTCACCTTTCGGGAAAACGACCATTCGTAGGTCGTGGAAGTCGTTCTTGGTCTTGGCGTCCGGCAGAACCACAATGAGGTTGTACCGGCGCTCGTAGACGTAGAGCGTCACGTATTCCACTCGATCGAGCCAGGTCTCGTGCACTGGCTCAGGTTCGAGAAACTCGATGTCATCGACCGCCCGTCTCTTGGACGGGAGACTGTCGGTCGTCTTGGTTTCGGGCTGCCGGCCGACTTCCTTGCCGCGAGAAATGGCGCGGTAAAGGGCGACAATCGGCCAAGCGAACAAGAGCACGAAGCCCAAGATTTTTGAAAAGAGCCACTTCATCGCGCACCTCCTTTTGCAATGGAAGGGTGCGGGCGTTTGCGTTGAGATCAAGGGCAGAATTGCCCGATCAAATACGCTACGCTTCGCAGCCGTTTACTTTATATAATAACTCATAATTTGTCAACCCTATACAAGGTTTAATTTAATTTTAGTTAACGGTGCGGCAACGGCGTATTTTCGTAATTAACTCCGCCGGTGCGTCAATAACCTTTACCTCGTACGGGGTAAGGAGGGTTAAGTTTGTCTAAAAAGCCATAATTTGCTATACTTTTTACAAAAGATAACCGTAACTCTTAGAGTAACATGACTCTTAGACAATATTTGATTTTAATGACAATTAGCGCGATTTTCTGTTGGGGAATTTGGGGATTTGTCATTTATTCCGTTGATCCGACGGCCGCCGGCATTTTGGGCTTTATCTTTTTTTATTTTAGTTTATTTTTAGCTTTAACGGGAACTTTGGCGGTTTTGGGTTTGCTTTTGCGGATGAAATTCGGCAAAGAAGGATTAGTTTTTAAAACGGTCACAATTTCTTTTCGGCAGGCAACGCTTTTGAGTTTTCTTGTTATCGGCAGTTTAATTTTAAAAAGTCAGGGGATTTTTACGTGGTGGAATATTATTTTTTTGGTTTTAGCTTTGACTGTTTTGGAGTTTTTCTTTATGTCTTATAAAAAAAGATAAAAAAATAATTTACAATTTTTAAATTTTAAAAATGTTACAATCAAAACTTTTTTACAAAACATCAAAAGATATTTCTCTGGAAGAAAAAAGCGTTAACGCCCAGTTACTTATCCGCGCCGGTTTTGTTGATAAATTAATGGCCGGCGTTTACACCTTTTTGCCGCTCGGCCTTCGGGTACTTGAAAAAATAAAAAAGATTATTCGCGAAGAGATGAACGCTATCGGCGGACAGGAAATTTTGATGCCGGCTCTTACGCCCAAAGAAAATTGGACAACGACGGGGCGCTGGGATTCAATTGACGTACTTTTTAAATTAAAAGGATCCGGCGGCAAGGAATACGCGCTTGGTTCAACTCATGAAGAGATTGTTACTCCCTTGGCTAAAAAAATAATCAACTCTTACAAAGATTTGCCGTTGGCCGTTTATCAAATTCAGGACAAATTCAGGGATGAACCGCGGGCAAAATCCGGCTTACTCCGCGGGCGGGAATTTTCCATGAAAGATCTTTATAGTTTTCACGCCGACTTGGCCGATTTGGATCAATATTATGAAAAAGCAAAAGAAGCTTATTTAAAAATTTTTAAACGCTGCGGAATAGAGGCGATAGTTGTTGAAGCGTCGGGCGGAACTTTTTCTAAATATTCCCATGAATTTCAGGTATTGACGGAGAGCGGCGAAGACATTATTTTTTATTGTGAAAAATGTTCTTACGCGCAAAACAAAGAAATTGCCGGATACAAAGCCGGGGATAAATGTCCAAAGTGCGGTGGAAAAATGCTTGAAGGAAAAGCGATAGAGGTTGGCAATATTTTTAAACTTAAAAATAAATTTTCCGAAGCTTTTGATTTGAATTTTTTGGATAAAGACGGCAAGAAAAATTTGGTTATGATGGGTTGTTATGGAATCGGGCCAAGCCGGATTTTGGGAACCGTGGCGGAAATTTCCCATGATGAGAATGGGATTATTTGGCCGGTCGAAATTGCTCCGTTTGACGTTCATCTTTTGGCGCTTTTTGGTAAAGACTCTAAAGTTAATGAGAAGATAAATAAAGAATCTAGCCGCCTCCAGGAATCTTTACAAAAAGCCGGATTTGAAGTATTATATGATGACCGAGAAAGCGTTAGTGCTGGCGTAAAATTCGGGGAGTCGGACCTTTTCGGCATCCCGACGCGGCTCGTGATTAGTGAAAAAACTTTAGCTAAGGATAGCGTGGAATTGAAGATTAGGGCGGGGAATGAGGCGGAGCTGGTTAAATTAAATAAAATTGAAAAAGAATTGGGGAAATAATATGTTCAATAATTTGCTGGGCCATTTTTCTCGCGATTTAGGGATTGATCTCGGCACAGCCAATACAAAAGTTTTTGTCAAAGATAAGGGGCTCGTAATTAACGAGCCTTCAGTTGTCGCTCTAAATATGAAGACCGGGCAGATTTTAGCTATTGGTGAAGACGCCAAAAAAATGCTCGGAAAAACTCCTCCGCACATTGTCGCTTCTCGGCCGATTGTTGGTGGCATTATTTCGGATTTTGAAGTTACGGAAAAAATGCTTAAATATTTTATTGATAAAGTTCACCAAGAAGGTTTTACAATTTTGCCGAGACCTCGGGTAGTGATCGGCATTCCGCTTGATATTACCGAAGTTGAAAGAAAGGCCGTGGAAGACGCGGCTCTTTCAGCCGGCGCCCGTGAAGTATTTTTGATCGAAAAAATCATGGCCTCGGCTATCGGCGCGAGATTACCGATTTCCGACGCGGTCGGTAATATTATTATTGATGTCGGAGAGGGGACCACGGAGATTGCTGTAATCGCGCTTTCAGGTGTTGTCAACTGGAAAACTTTACGCGTTGCCGGCGAAGAAATGAACAAAAATATTATTCAATATGCCCGAGATGTTTTTAATTTACTTTTAGGCGAGAAAATTGCCGAAGATATAAAAATAAAAATTGGCTCGGCTTCCGAGCTCAAAGAACCGCTCACTATGGAAATGAGAGGACGAGATCTCTTGACTGGTTTGCCGAAGTCGGTGACGGTGAATGACACGCAAATTCGCGAAGCCTTGGGTCGTTCGGTAAAACAAATTATTGACGGTATTAAAGCTACTCTTGAAGTGACGCCGCCGGAACTTTTAGCCGATATTTTTGAACGTGGCATGATTTTGACTGGCGGAGGAGCGCTTCTTCGCGGCCTTGATCAAGCCATCACGCGAGCAACGGAAATTCCAGTCAGAGTCGCCGATGATCCGGTTACTTGCGCCGTCCGAGGCACTGGTCTGCTTTTAGAAAATATTCCGTTATTGCGTGAAATTGCCATTCCTTCAACTCAGGAAGAAGAAAAAAGAAGATAACTTTAAATAATTTTTAATTTTCAATTTCCAACTTTCAATGCCTAACCTTAGGTATTTTATTTTGTAAATATGCGTTTATCCGCTTCAAAGCCATTTTTGACGCTCATCATAGTTCTTCTTGCCGTAATGATTTTTCATTACAGCGGGATTCTTTTTCCCGTAGAAAATTTGGCGATGAAAGTTTTGACTCCGATCGGTTCCGGATTTTATATTTTTGGTCAAAAGATTCAGTCACTTTGGAAAGCGGACGTATCTCTCGCTGATTACGAAAAATTACAGGCGGAAAAAAATCAGCTGATTGCGAAAAACGCCGAATTGCAGATTTTAGAACGAGAGAATGATGAATTAAGAGCATCATTGAATTTTAAAAAAGAAAAACAGTATGATACTTTGATGGCGACGGTTTTGGGACGTGATCCGACGGTTTCCAATTATTTTATTTTAAACAAAGGATCAAAAGACGGCGTGCAAAATAATCTCCCGGTTGTTTCGCCCGAAGGAATGCTGGTTGGAAAAATTATAAAAGTTGAGGAAAATCTTTCCATAATGCTAATTCCGACTGATACTAATTTTCAAACTGCCGCCGCGATTTTGGGTGAAGGCAAAAATAGTACAAGCGGCCTCGTGCATGGCGAAAAAGGTTTGGGAATTAAAATGGAATTTATTCCTCAGGATGAAGAGGTGTTTCGCGGAGATGTTGTCGTAACTTCCGGGCTGGAATTAAATATGCCCAAAGGATTGGTTATCGGGCAGATTGCCGAGCTGAAGAGAGAATCCAGGGATATTTTTGGCGAAGCGACGATAAGTCCGCTCGCAGTTTACGAGAACCTAAATACAGTCATGGTGCTTCTGCCTCAAAAAGAATAGCTTATGAAAAAGTTTGAACGCGCAGGATTAATATTTGAAGTTTTTGGCAAAGCGCTGGCAATAGTTTTGCTTGTTTTGTTTCAGGCGAGTTTTATCGCCGCCTTGCCTTGGCCGGCCAATTACTTTAATTTAGTTTTATCAATTTTAATTTTTATCACGGTAATTTTAAATTTTCGGCAGGCGCTCTGGTTTGCCCTTTTTTCCGGTTTGATTCTTGATTTATTTTCTTTTTCCAATTTTGGGACGCTGGCGATAACCCTTCTTCTTGTCACGTCAATTTTAAATGTTCTTTTTAGAAATTTTTTCACCAACCGTTCTTTTTATTCTTTAATTATTCTCGGCCTGATAGGCAATTTAATTTATATTTTTCTTTTACTAATTTTTAATTTTTTGTTCTTTGTTCTGGGCGCGGCCGAAAATCTTGAAAAATTTTCAAGCCGCAGCAACATTTTTGGTTTTGGGTGGCAAATAATTTTTAGCATTTCTTTTTCAGCCATTTTATTTTTAGCGTTTAATTCTTTGGGCAAAAAATTAAAATCGGTATTCATTGATGCGGGTTAATAAATCTAAAATTAATGAAGATTTTAAAAAAAAATAGGCCGCGCGGGAACGACCCATTCGCCATACAAGAAATCTCCACCAGAGATTTCCGTTTAAATGAAGACAGAAATTTAGACTGGGTTGAAGAAAATATTGGATTTGATAATTCAGTTGAAGTTGAGGATCAGGAAGGGGAAGCGCGCGGGGCAAGGAAAGAATTTCTCGGATTGGCTTTAAGTCAAAAAAGGCTGACTATTTTTTTAATTTTTATTTTCGGAATTTTGGGAATTTTATTTGCGAAAACCGTTTACCTTCAAATAATTCGGGGCGGGCATTTCAGGGAGATGGCCGAAGGCAATCGCATCAGAACAATTTACACGGCCGCCGAGCGAGGCATTATTTATGACAGGAATTCAAAGATATTAGTAAAAAATATTCCAACTTTTTCGCTATATTTAATTCCCACGGATTTTCCGAAAGACGACGAAGCGAGAATCGGCGCCATTGCTCATTTGGCGGAGGTAATAAAAGTTCCGCCGCTTGAAATTGAAGAAAAGTTGGGTGAAGTTTCTTCATATTCTTTTTCGCCGATTGTGCTTCGCGAAAATATTGATTATGAAGAGGCCATTCGTCTAAAAGTTGAAAGCGCCAGCTTATCGGGCGTTGAACTGAAACTTGAAAGTCGCCGGAAATATTCAAAAGGAGACGACGATAGTGTGCAAAGTTTATCTCATATTTTAGGTTATGTCGGCAAGGTTAATAAAGAAGATTTGGAACAGCACGAAGATTATAATTCAACTGATTTTATAGGAAAAACCGGCCTGGAATTATTTTATGAAAAATTTTTACGCGGACAAAATGGAAAAAAACAAGTGGAAGTTGACGCTCTGAGCAAAGAAAAAAGTGTGATTGCCAAAGAAGATCCGGTGCGCGGGAAAAACATAACTTTAACGCTGGATGTTGATTTGCAGAAAAAACTTGAGGAGATTACGGCGAAGCATTTAAAGGCGGCAAAAAAATCTCGGGCCGCCGCCATAATTTTGGATCCCAATAACGGAAAAATTTTAAGCATGGTGAGTTTACCGGCTTTTGATAATAACCTTTTTGCTCTGGGAATTTCTTCAAAAGATTATGAGTCCTTGATTAGCGATTCCGACAACCCATTGTTTAATCGGGCCATCATGGGCGAATATCCTTCCGGATCAACAATTAAGCCGGTAATTGCCGCCGCGGCCCTGGAAGAGGGGATTATTAACAGGAATACATCCTTTTTAAGCGTTGGCGGATTAAGAATCAGCAGTTGGTTTTTCCCGGACTGGCTCGCCGGCGGACACGGTTTAACAAATGTTACAAAAGCGATTGCCGATTCGGTTAACACATTCTTTTATATTATTGGCGGCGGTTATGATAATTTTGAAGGATTGGGCGTATCAAAAATCGTAAAATACGCCGAACTTTTTGGTTTTGGTAAAAAATTGGGCATAGATTTGCCAAATGAAGCCGAAGGATTTTTGCCAAGCGAAGAATGGAAAGAAAAAGCAAAGGGAGAGCAATGGTACATCGGCGACACTTATCATCTTGCAATCGGCCAAGGAGATCTTCTTGTTACGCCGTTTCAAATTGCCGCGGCCACGGCCGTTTTTGCAAATGGCGGCACGCTTTACACGCCGCATTTTTTGGGCGCGGTTGAATCAGTTCCGCCACCGGCAGAAAATTATTTAATCAGGGAAAATTTTATCAGCAAAGAAAATATTGAAATTGTCAGATCGGGAATGAGACAGACCGTAACTTCCGGCAGCGCCGAAAGGATGCTCGATTTGCCGGTAACTTCAGCCGCAAAAACCGGTACGGCGCAGTGGAGCACAACAAAACCTCCGCACGCCTGGTTTACGGCTTTTGCTCCTTTTACAGATCCCGAAATTTCAATCACGGTGCTTGTGGAAGAAGGAGAAGAGGGGAGCAGAATCGCCCTTGACATTGCGCGAGAATTTATGATGTGGTATTTTACTAGATAATTTTTAATGTAGTCTATTGCTAATATTTTGTAAGTCCATTATACTTAACAACATATTGTGCATAACTTTTAAGAAAACGTTTTTTATGTCGGAGCAAAAAATGTATGTGTCGCGCGAAGGATTGGAAAGATTTAAACAAGAGTTAGACGAGTTGGTAAATGTAAAAAGAAAAGAAATTATTGAACGCATTGAACGGGCTAAAGAACTTGGTGACTTATCCGAAAATGCCGAATACGCGGCGGCCAAAGACGAGCAGGCTTTTACCGAGGGTCGGATTATTGAATTACAGGATATGATCGCTCGCGCGGAAATTATAAACGGTTCGGGGAAAGTTGATTTGGTTCGAGTTGGTTCAAAAGTAAAAGTTAAAACTGACGGCACGGAAACGGAGTATGAAATCGTCGGCGTAGCCGAGGCAGATCCTTTGACTGGAAAAATTTCTAATGAATCACCGCTCGGCCGGTCATTTCTGGGAAGAAAAATCGGAGATAAAATTCAAATTCAGATACCGAAAGGAATGGTTACTTATACGATTTTGGAGATTAGGTAATAAGTGATCAGTAGTTTAGCCAGGCCGTAAAGCCTGGCTTTTGTTATAAAAAACGCCGGCGTTTCCATTCTGTGGATTCGCCGGTTTTGGTGTGCTTCAGTTTATGGGGAGTATGCCCTCCTGATTTTGCCAGTAGCGGAGCCCTCTCTTGTAGGCTGCGGCTTGTTCCTGCGGCGTGAGTTCCTTCCAGCTCCTCGCGCCGAGAGTTCGGAGATATTGAGTCCATCGCCTCGCCGTCGGCGGTTTTTCCCCTTTGCTCATTTGATCCTCCTTGCTTTATTTTACTACATCGAGATGTCTAATGTCAATTTTGACATTAATTTATTTTTAAGGTAAAATTAAAACAATAAATTGCTTAAAATTACTTCAAAATATGGAAAAATCAACCGACGAACGGCTAGCCAGATTAGAAAAATTAAAAGAAATTAGGGGGCAAAAAGTTAACCCGTATCCTTCGACCGCTAAACGAAGCCATTTTGTTAGCGAGGTTTTGGCTTCATTTGATAAATTTAGCGCCGGGAAAAAGATGATTTCTTTGGCTGGCCGGCTGAAGAGCGTTAGACTTCATGGCGGTTCGGCTTTTGCTAATTTGGAAGATGAAAGCGGGACAATTCAATTATTTTTTCGCGAGGATCATTTTGGCGCGAAGCCGTATAAATTTTTTAAAGAATTAATTGACATCGGTGATTTTGTCCGGGTTAAAGGCACGCTTTTTACCACGAAAACCGGCGAAAAAACTTTAGAAGTGGAAGCGCTAAAACTTCTTACAAAAACTTTGGCGCCGTTGCCGGAAAAATGGCACGGTCTTTCCGATGTGGAAATTCGTTATCGCCAGCGGTATTTGGATTTAATCGCGAATCCGGGAGTTCGAGAAATTTTTAAAAAGAGAAGTTTGATTGTTAAAACTATCAGAGATTTTTTGGAAAAAGATGGATTTACGGAAGTAGAAACTCCGATTTTGCAGCCGATTCCGGGCGGAGCGACGGCAAGGCCGTTTGTAACGCACCATAACGCGTTAAACAGCGATTTTTATCTTCGTATTGCCCCGGAACTTTATTTAAAGCGGCTTGTGGTCGGAGGATTTGAAGGCGTGTATGAAATCGCGAGATGTTTTAGAAATGAAGGCATTGACTGGTCGCACAATCCCGAATTTACCCAAGTTGAACTTTACCGCGCTTACGCCGATTACAACGATTTGATGAAAATGGTGGAAAAGTTTTTTGTTTATCTTTTTAAAAAAATAAACGGTGGAGAAATGAAAACGGTTTATGAAAAAGACACGATTGATTTTACGCCGCCCTACGAACGAATAACTTTCAGAGATATTTTAATAAAATTCGGTGGTTGCGATATTGAGCAATATCCCGATCGCGAGAGCATGGCGAAAAAAGCGCGAGAACTCGGGCTTGAAATTTTGCCCTCTGATGATAGAGGAAAAATAATGGATGAAATTTTTAAAAAAGTCGTCAGGCCAAAAATGATTAATCCGGTTTTTGTCATTAATCATCCGATTGAACTTTCACCTTTGGCCAAAAAAGTTCCGGGAGATCCTCGCTACGTGGAAAGATTTCAACTCCTCGTGGCCGGAACAGAACTTATTAATGCTTTTTCCGAATTAAATGATCCGCTGGATCAGCGCGAAAGATTTGTCGCTCAGCAGGAAATGCGCGAAGCCGGAGACGCCGAAGCCATGAGAATTGATGAAGATTTTATTGCCGCCTTGGAGCACGGTATGCCGCCGACCGCCGGACTTGGGATGGGAATCGACCGCCTTACCGCACTTCTCACAAATTCGCACAACATCAAAGAAGTAATTTTGTTTCCGACTTTAAAACCAGAAAATAAGTAACTATGAAAAACATAGAAAGAGAATTTCCTCCGGAGGCTGCCGCGGAAGGAGAACAGTTTATTATCAACCAATTTGAACGGGCGAATTTCGATATTCGGCAATATCCGGAATTATTTGAAAGATTTAAACGTTTACACAATCCGCCAGAGTCAAAACATTTTGAGGATGCGGTACAAATTGCTGATATCATTGAAACAATTTGGGATGAGCTTGATGCAGAACTACCATTTAAATTAGAGAAGAAAAGGATGATTTTAGCGGCGCTTTTGCATGATATTGGAAAATCTGGACCGAAGGAGGCTGGTGCGGATGAGCAAAAATTAATAGTCGCTCTTTTTGATCCGAGTCATTATAGAAAAATTACAGATGTGGGAAAAAATGTCGCGGAAGAAACTATCCTTCATGCTCTTCGTGATTCAGATTTGGACGATAGCACTCAGCGAAGAATCGCGAGATATTTGAATAGATTGGGTATTGATGTTGTGAATGAAAAAATGATTTCTTTTTGGCGCCGGCACGCGGATTGGACTTTTGATATTCTAAAAATTTACAAGGAAGATAAAATTGATGAAAAACTTGCGATAATGGCCGCGTCGCATCATATTTTGGAGGGGAAAAATCCAGCCGGGCTTAATCCAGAAGATATTCCGCACGAATCACAGACGATTGAAATGGTCGAAACATATGAAATTCTGACCATGGTCGATCAATTCCAGGCTTATATAAAACGGAGTGGTAAAAGTCACAAAGAAGCTGTTGAGGAAGTGAGAAGTAAAATTAACAGACAAAAATTCTCGGATAAAGTTAAAAAAGAATATCTTGCAATTCTCGCTATAATAGAAAAATCGGAAGGCAAATTGCAAGCAAAATTAAAAAAATAACCATGGCCAAGCCAGAAAAAAAAGTAATGGTATTTGGTACTTTTGCGGTTTTACATCCCGGCCATCTTTATTTTTTTCACGAAGCAAAAAAACATGGAGAAAAATTGATTGTTGTTGTGGCGCGGGACGCAACGGTTTATAAAATCAAAGGATTTTTGCCGAAAATTGATGAACAGGCGCGGCGGGACATGGTGGATGCCATAAAATTCGTGGACAAAGCGGTTTTGGGCGATAAAAAAGATTGGTACAAAATAATTTTAAAATATAAACCGGAAATA
>JACRNW010000008.1 GCA_016214745.1 Candidatus Falkowiibacteriota bacterium
AATCAAATTCATAACACCCGTGTGCTCTTCCAACGCAACTCCCATTACACCAACCCCAGTTATCTTTTAATTGCACTCTTGGCTTGAAAACACAGCAGGAGCCGTTACCGGCGACTGCGCCGTTCACGTCTTCGGGGCAGGTGTTTGCCGCGTAGCAACCGTTGGGGCCAGGATTATCGGGATCAGCGCAAGCGGCAGGCAAACTGTCTTTATTACAAATGTAGGTATGGGTGAAATAGAAGTAGTCTTCAGTGCAGGCATCGGTGGAATGAGCAAAGTCAGAGTTGTCGCAGGCGCCAAGGCCGAGATGATTTTTGTAGCGGCCAGTGGTCACTACTCTGTCGCCGTCATCGCCCCAATCAACCGTAATCTTTTTCAGCGGACCGGCGTTTGGATCGGTTCAAATTTACACTTCTTGCAATTCTAAACCTGTTTTTGCTTCTAGTCTTTTAACTCGCTTTTCCAAATCTTGTATCTCAAAATGATAAGCAACATTCCCGAGACGAAGTTCGATATCTTCTAATTTTTGATGAATAACTTGATGTTCTTTCCTATTCTCTCCAAACCCCCTATCCATCTCGTCAAAACCAGATTTAACAATTTGAGTTAATATCTCAAATTCTTTCTTAATTTCTTGATCCATATATTTAAAATTAAAATTACCTTTTAAATATACCAAAAAGAAAAAGGCGCGTCAATTACGAGGACTGTCCTTAAAAATTTAACAAGCATAATGAAATTTTCATCATTTTGAGGTATAATAAGTGTGTGGATTAAAAAAAGTCAACGGGTATTGACCCCGTTAGAAGTTCAAAAAAGTACATTTTGTAAAGACAAATGCAAGCGAAGTCGGCTTACGCCTCTCTCCGTTAAAATAGATAGAAATTTTCTTAAACTTCTAACGGGGTTGACAAAAAGAGGCAAAAATGATGTATATTAAAGTGTGAGTAAAAATGGCTTAAATCCCAGACGAAAGGGCGTAAAATAACGCTTTTTCGCGTGGGCTTCATGCCCTAATCCGCCACGGTGGCGGGTTAAAAAAGGAAAATTCCGCCCGAGGGGTGGAAGGAGGGATTGACAATGACGAAGGTTCTGGGAACGATGGTGGTTGCGATCCTGGTGCTCGGCTCCATGACCGGCTGCCCCGACGGCGACGATTGCGCGAGCGACCCCGCGCTCTGCGACCCGGACTCCGACACGGACACCGATGTTGGCGCGGACGCCGACGCGGACTCGGACACGAGCGAGGACGACTCCGACACGGCCGAAGTTGCCAACTGCCCGAACGTGGCTGGCGACTGGGCGCTGACGTACCGAGAGAGTGAATCTGGCATGGAAGGTCACTACACTCTCACTCTGGAACAGTCCGGCTGTCTCGTGACTGGCTGGGACGATGGAGATCTCGAATACACAGGAACGATCTCGGAAAGCGGCTACATCTCGCTTTTCGGGGATGGTTATTCTCGCGACCGTACCCTAACCGGCAACTTCACCCAGCCCCCCTCCCGCATGGAGGGCGACTGGAACATTGAGGAGTCTCCGCCCATCCATGGCACCTGGTGGGCCGACCCCCGGTGAACCAAAACCGGCGATGCAAACTTGAACACCTGTTCAGGAATGCATCGCCGGTGTATTTTTTATATAAAATATTTTCTAAACTTTTACTTTGGCACAACTATCACTTTACCAGCAAAGTACGTCCATGGATCCTGGCCGGATACAAATTGCACTCTTGGCTTGAAAACACAGCAGGAGCCGTTACCGGCGACTGCGCCGTTCACGTCTTCGGGGCAGGAATTTTGAGCGTAGCAATTTGTGTCAGTATCTGAGGTACAGGCGTCCACACCTGCTCCGTTTTCAGGACATTTATAAGTATGAGTGAAATAGAAATAATCTTCAGTGCAGGCGCCGGCGGAGCGGGAAAAATCAGTGTTATCACATTGCAATGAACCATCATCTTTAATACCAAGATGATTTTTGTATCGGGCATTTTTTGTGCCGCCGAGTTCGCTACCGTCATTCCAATCAACTTGAACATCTCTTATCGGGCCGGCGTTTGGATCTGCCGTCCCAAAGAATTGCATAACGGAAACATATTGTCCGCCGTAACCGACGACGTTTATTGGTTCAGTGGAGCCGGTTCCGGTAAAACCAAAACCACTAATACCACCAACCGTGACACCATTCACCGGCGTCGTTCTAACCGCCTTCAATGGTGCACATTTGTCGCCAGTACATTTCGTAATAGGCCAAACTTGTGGCGGAGCCGGCCACTGCGCGCCTTCAGGGCCAGGGGCGGTACCAGCTTTATCGGTTATGTCTTCATCCGTTGGCGGGGTACTTTTAGCTTCATATCTATTCAAAGCGGTATTCCATTCCCAAATCTGATAAATCTTAGCAAAAAGTTGTTTAAAGGCATCTATACCCAAACTGAGATCCTCGGTGTGGGGAGAAAGGGACGAATTTATACCGGGCCTTGCTCCATCTCTACTGTAGCAATAGCCCCCGGCTTCTGTATCGCAAAGATTTGCCCAACAAGATTCGTGAACTCGGCACTTTTCCCCATCATATGGAGCGCCCCTGCACTCCCCCACCCAAACCCCGCCGCCAGTAGCACAAGCTCTTTCACTTCTTCCGCCGAGTTCCACGTCAACACAATATTTTTTATTTGTGTCAGAATCACGAGGAGCGGAAATGCAATCGCCGGAAGCACAATCTGCGGCAGAATTACAAGACTGAAAACATTTAAAATTATCCAAACAAATATTTCCCGATGAATTACAACCAATATTTTCTGTACAGGACGCACCGTGAACGCTGGGCGTCGTTTCAATCAAGGTGAACGGGCGGCCTTCATTATCTTGAGAAGTCGGAACAACCTCCGATGGAGCAGGACATGACAAATCCGGATCCGTAGAAGTTAAAGACCATCGCCATACATCGCTACCGCTTGCCCCAGCGCGACAAACCTTGATCCGCGATGGAAAGAAAACGCCTGGGTCTGAAATGTCAATCGTGCTATTATTGAAATTTATTTTACCGAAAGGCAAAAGGCCCGTTTGATAAGAATAACGTAATTTTGCTATTTGATCCGCGGTTCGACCGCTCGTCGGTACGGATAAAGTGTAAAATCTGGGCGGTGAGCTGGACTTTAACCACATTCGATCAGTCCAGGCCTTATTAGTAAATTCATCTCTGGGGTCGTGAATTTGAGCCGCTTCTTTGCAACCGACAAAATATTCGCTATCAACAGTTGTGGCATTTACATGAGAATACGGCGCTCCGTTCCACTGACAGTCGTCATATCTTTTGTCGTTACTATCTCTATAATTTCCACCGCCCGCCAAACCAGTCAAACCATCTGTATCCCTCCAGGCAGTTAATTGCGGACGATCCCCGGATGGCAAGGCGGGAAAAGATGTAGTACTTACATCCGGGAAACATTTTTCCCCCTCAGCCCATTGTATCTCCCCCGTTGTTCTTGAAGTAGTATGATGAGAATTTATTGGGACACATTTATACGGGCAATCATCCCAAACATCACCGACACAAGCGCCGCCCCACTCTTCGCAGGCGCCAATAATAGTCACAAAACCTTCGGGACAATGAACTTGTTTACAATAATCTCTATCTTCTGGGTCGCATTCACCCGGCTCGGAAGCATCATAACAATCATACGAATCTTTCGCTTTTAAATTTTTGTAAAGTTCCGGCTGCAGACAATAATAATTAAATCCTGTGGTTTCAAATCCTGCTTCAGGATAATTATTAAATAAATCTGGCATGCCGGGAATTTGGTCCATCGGATACCAAGTAAGACAAGCAAACTGGTCTGAGTTTCCATTTATTGAAGTTCCCGTATCGCGTTCCAAACAATAGCCGTTCCAACCAAGAACAACGTCTTCGCGTTCGGCAGAGTTACACGTTCCCCCGCCCGTACATTCAGCGTCATCTGAACAAGTTTTACCTGCCTCCTTCCCGCCCACGCAGACTGACGGCAAAGGATTATTATCTTTATCAAAATATTTTATTACCGCACCACTGCCGTAACTCGCTTTTTTATAAGAACAATCACAATCTTCTCCATTTTCGCAGATGTTTGCTCCGCTAAAGCCGGGCTTTTTGCTTAAAGGCGTCCAATTTTTAACCACGCTGTTCGGGAAAGGCGACGATTGTTCGGGATAAGCGCGGCAGGAAACATTCTCTCTGTTTGTCACGTCAAAGGCTTTAACCGTACCCGGGACAAAAGGATCACCGCGGAAATTGGTCACACAAATGTGATTAAAACATTTGCCATTCCCACCGCAAGGAGAATCGTTGACATCGCTCGCGCAAAAACCGTCTGGTCGCGTGACGCAAGCAGTTGTTAGCCCGGCGGCGTCAAAACAACGATTATCAACAAAAGCCAGAGCCGGAACCGGACTTTCAATAGTACCGACATTCACGCTGCGTAAATCTTGAGCCTGATATTGGTTGTATATAGAATCTCCGGAATAATCCATTCCTTTAAAAGTGACGTCCCGGGAAATATATAAATCTTTGCTTAAAAGTTTCCGATTAGTTTCAACGTCAGTCGGCGTGATTAAATTTGTGCATTGCGCCGTCGCTTGGCCCACCTTGGCATATTGATTGCAGACGTCAATTTGTTCGCACAAAACTTTTTCCCGTCCAGTTTGTGGATCAAAAGTATGATTGGTTCCCGAACACGTCAGCCACTCGCCGCAAATACGATCACGCCGGACTTGGTATAGGGTGTTGGCATTGTTTAGTTTGAAAACTTTGCCTGGCATTAATTCATCAATAACAATATCGGTTCGTTCTGCGACCCCTCTTGACAAGAGAAAGGAGTATATATCGTTCATCACTGTGCATGTGTAGCCCGAAGGACAATCAGTGCTTTGCTGACAATAATCTCCCAATCGAAAAGGTGGAGCGCCTCCGGGAGAAGGTCTAAAACATCTCTTGCAACTATCTGATGTTTGACAATCTAGCGGCGCGACAAGACCTCCCGGATCGCCAGTCAAGTCTTCTGACGCTCGATATGTCACGTCGGCGTTTTTGTTCAATTGCGGATTACTCGTGTCGTTAAAGAGTACGCAGCCGTCTCTTTGCGAAACCATGCCGTTACAATTTCCCGAACTCAATTTGTCATTTTTAAGATAATAATACGCCGCGCCCAAAGGATCGTTCGTGGTATCAGTCGGATCAACAAATTTAGTGCATTGGTCGGCTTGCGGCACGCACTCGCCTATCCAACCGGAATACGGACAAGATCGTTTGTTATAAGAAACAGTGCAAGTCGTGCCGGTTTTTCCCGTCGCGCCGGCTGTTCCGACCGTACAAGAACAACCTGCGGCAGTTTGGCAAACATATGGCAGAATGCAATTGGCGTCGCCATTTTTCCAAATATTATAATAACCACCGTTGAAGTTTGCCGGATCGCAAGCTTCAAGCGGCTCCACGCCCTTTTTAAACCATCCGGAAACATTTTGTCCGCTGATTGAAACATTATCTTTCCATTCGCATAGCCGCGGTTCAGGATTTTTGAAATATAATTTTCCGCCTTCGGTCGTGGCATATTCTTCGCAACCCTGAAAACCGACTTGGCAGAGAATTCGGCCGGTCGTGGAATTATAAAGCGACGGATTGGCCAAGAGATTCACGGTGTCATACAACGCTTTGCCGTCTTCCCCTACTTTTACATTGCCGGTCTGGTCCAAGGTCGGCGAACCAAATTCGGCGCAACCGACATTTTGCGCCGCGCATTTATTTGCATCATTCACCACGATGTAGGCGAAAGAATCTGCCGGAATTGTAACATTGTCGGAGAGCCGTTCTTCGTCCGAAAGCGACGGGTCGCTGTCGTTTTCCGTGTTGAATGTTTCTAGTGTCGCGGAGGAATTGTTTCCGGTCTTGATTAATTTTTCGCAACCAGCCACATCGGGCGAACAAAGCCGTGAGAAAGATTTTAGATAATGCAGACCATTCGCGCGGTCATAATAACTCGCGCAACCAAGTTGCGCTTGAGGCAAAATTGCCGAGAGTACACATTCGTTCCGGTCGGCGCTCCAGGAACCGCCGCGAGAAGCGCAAGTTGTCGCATCCCCGACTGAAGTATCAATGGAGAAAGACCGGTCGCAGGAAGTAGGCGTAGCCCAAGAATTTTTAACCACATAAATATATGACTGAATTTCTCGCAAAGTAATATTATCAAGATAAGCCGGTGAGGTGCCAAGAACAGTTGTAATCTCTAATGTTTCGGCCGCGGCCGGATCCCAGTTTAAATAAATCGGCCCAAGCGAAAAGTACCGCCAGTCAAAAGAAAGATTTGTGGGGTTTAAAGTATCAGAACTAAATTCTTGGCCTGAATCGGCACTTCCAAATTTAATATCCAATCTGCCGTTTCCTTTTGCCCAGAAAGACAAAGTATAAATGCCGCCTTTTCGGACTAATGTGGAAACATCTTTGGTTGTCACTGCCCCAGCGGGCAAAGACAGCGATTTACCGCCAACGACCAATGATTCTGAACTAATTGTGCCCGCGCTCCAATCGCTTGATGTTCCGCCCGGCGTTCCGTTGTCAAAATTATCAGAGAAAAGCAAGGCTGTGTTCGCGCCGGCATTACCGCGATAAGCGCGGCAGCCGACGGCATCGTTCGAACAGCTTCGCGATTCGGGCAGATAAATTTGATAAGCGCACTCACTCTTTACCGTATCCCATTTTCCGCCGGAAGTTCCGCAATCAGCCGCGCTTGAAACTGTTTTACGATAAGGATGGCAATCGTCGGTCGCGACAATAGTTTTTGAATACAACCGATAATGTTTCAAACCGGCCGCGTCATAAAATTCGCGGCAGTCGGGATTGATTAAAGTATCGGTTTTAGTACAGAGGCCAATAGAAGAAAGCCCATCACAAGTTAATCCGTCTGATGCGAGCGCCGTGCACGGAGGTACGCCGCCGCTCGGGTCGCTATCCGAAATCGGAGCGCTAAGCACGTTGCTCCTTTTCAAACTCCAGGTTTTCAATTGATATCCGGTTGTGTCAGACCCTTCCCAAGTATAAAAAGACGCCGAAGTTACACCCGGTTTTTCGCAACGTCGAACATAAGTAAAGTTGGCCACGGCTTCATTTTCCAAACTCGTGAATTGGTCGCAGCCCACGTCCGCCGCCGAGCAGGTTCTTCCCGTGGTTGGAATAAAGTAAACCGGAAATTTTTCTTGTTCAAAGTCGGTTTCTACCTGTTTAAAAGTTTGATAGCCAACGCACTCGGCCGGGCAATAATCATCGGGATAATTGGCCACGCCCGGCACGGAAGGATCGCCGTTCGTCGGCCGATATTCTTCACAACCGACATCTTTTTCTTCGCAGGCCGTGGCATAATTTTTGCATTGCTCAGCGTCATTTGTTTTATTTAACGCACCGGTCGTCGTGTAATCATAGCAAGAATAATAATCAGGCGCGGTTTTCAAATATAGCGCCTCGCCCGTTCTTCCCCATCCTTCATGATATTGCGAGGCAAAAGCTCCTTCTTCAAGCTGCACGGCGTCGGTGAGACAAGGGCTTGAAGCATTCATGTCAACATTATAAAGAGTAACTGAAATTGTTTTACTCGCGTCCGTATCCGGAAAAGTAATTGTCGTTGAATATCTTTGCCAACTGGTTTCGCTGGCCGAAGGATTATCTCTTATCCTATCAGACACGTCAAAACCAAATCTGCTATTATTCCCGCAACCTTTGGCAAATAATGAAAGAGTAAAGGTTCTGCCGCCGCGTTCCCTTTCCAGCGGAACGGCTTGCGACATAACTCCTTGTAATCTCAAAGCTGAATTCCCCAAATATGTACCGGAAACGGCTTGAGGAGGAACCGAGGGCGTGTAATTTTTTGTCCAAGAAGCAAATGTATCTTCTGCTCCGTCGTCAATTGTTCCGGTAAAATTTTCAAAGCTGCTGTTCGCGATGAGATTTAGCCGAGTGTCGGGGGTTGTCCGCAAAAATTCATTGCAGCCCGGCTCGTCGCATTGAGTAATATTTTTGTTAAAGAAAATTCTGTCGTTCCGGCGGGCGGCGGCTCCCGAACCGGTGAGCGTATCTTGCCAGACCCATTCGTCTCCCACTTTTGACTGCCGATCCGAATACCAGCGGCAGCCGATGTCTTCAGCCGTGCAAGGCGGACCATAATCAACCGTGTTTGTGACATAAGCAACGTTTTGTCCGTCGCTTCGCCGTAAAAGTTTACAAGTGTCATACTGGGCGTCGCATTTATCGCCGTCCAGTCGCAAAATATTTTTTTCTCTGGTGCAATAGCCCCAGCCGCCTTCGCAATTTCCCTTGTCATCTTCGGCAATACAAGTCGGCGAATCAACACAAACCTCTTGGCGGAAACTGTTTTCCGCTGTTTGCAAAAGCGGTCCGTAAACCCGCGCCCGGCATTGTTCAGCCGGCGCTTTTAATATCCAGTTTGGATCAATTAAATGACAGTACGGATGTTCTGTGTCAGCCTCATCCGCGGCGTTACAATCACGAAAACGGTCAACGACTTCTTTTAATTTAACGTAATTGGTTGAAGTATTGCTTTGCGCGGCAATTTCCCAGCCAATCGGAATAATTCTCGCTTTTCTGAGTTTTACCAAATTGCTATAGCAAAATCCGTAAGTATAACAATAGGGATCTTGATTTTTCGCCAAATCAGAAGACGGAATCAGGGGCCAATTGCCATCTAAATATCCTTGATCAATCGCCGCAGTCACAGTAAATGGATCTCCGGTTTGCGCTTGCCGGACCGCCGCTTCAAACTTTCCATCCATCACGCAGTTGTTCACACCTTTAAATTTTTCTGGACAAACAATAAAATCGGATAAAATATCATAAGCGCCGCCTTCTTTAATTTGCGGCACAAGTAAATCGGCAAAAGCAAGTTCCGCGGCGCGGCGGCCGCCCCAAGCTGTCCCCTCTTTGGAGGTCGCATCTTCGCCTTCCGGAAAAAGATCAGCCAAAGAATACATTCCTTTACTAAAAATTCTTTCCATGGTTTTGGAAAGCAAAGTACTTACAAAAGTTGAAGCCACCATTGTTAAAATTCCTTGTGCTCCGGCCGAAAGAGCCTGGCCGGACAAACTCCATTTCAGTTGTTCCGCATTAACCGGACCTTCGGTTTGAATCTGCGATGTTTGTCTGATGACTTCGGCCGGCGTTTTTACATTTCCGCTGATAAAATCCGAAGACGGCAAAAATCCCTGGCCTTCTTCTCTCGTTAATGCTGCCGATTCGGAAGCGCTCCGTTCTGCATTAAAGGCGCCGACATAAGTGCTGACGGCTAAATCAAGATCAGTGCCTGCACCGTAGCCAATTTGAAATTGAGAAGCCGCTTCCCGCAAAAAATCTTCTGTCTGAACTTCAGCGATAAACGAATCCCAATTTGATCGGATTGAGGACCATTCGCAAGTCGGCGGGGGCAATCCTTCGGCGTATGTTTGAGATAATTGTAATTGCAAAGAAAGCCCCAATCTCGGATTCGGCGGCGCACAAAAATTAACGCCCACCATGTCGCCAAAACTTCCAATAAATTCTCCGGCCGCGTCCAGAGCGGCATCGCCCAAATAATCTCCCCATCCTTTTGTGGAGAAAAGCGGCATCTGCCCGCCCCCGCCGGAAGCCAAACTCACGGCCAAATCATAAGAAATTTTTTGCATGAAACGGGAAGCGGCATTGATCAAAGCCATGGTCCCGGCATTTACCACCAAAACTTTCAAAAAATCTTTTATATTTTTAATAGTTGTCTGAACGCCGGTTACCGGATCGGAAACAACGAGCTGCGCCTCGGCCGGCCGAGCATAAAAAAAGACGCCGCCCAAAACTTGCGTCAAAATAAAAAACACCAAAACTGTTCCTACTGTCCATTTTCTCACTTTAGGATTTCTCTGAATAACGGACATAGTCAATTTATAAAACTTACTAAACTAAATTTAAATTACTGAGTTTGCTTTTTTTGTATTGTCTCTTGAAAAATCTTCATCAAGGTCGCGTCGTCAACGCTTTTGAGCGTTGCTTCATCAACTCCGGCCTGGCGTAAAATTTCCCGCAATTGTTCCGGTGTCATCTCGCTCGCGTTGACGTTGGTCGGCAACGCAGAGTTTGTATTGGTGGTGCCCCCCGTCGTTCCGCCGCCGGCTTCTTTTAAGGTTTCGTTATAAAGTTCCAAAAGAGTTTGATCATCAAGACTCGCGAGCGTTGCTTCATCAACTCCGGCCTGGCGCAGGGCGGTACGCACTTCTTCGGCCGTGGCCGTACCGGCCAAAAGTCCTCCCAATTCTTCCCCCTCGGTGGGCGGCGTAGCGGTCGGTTCAGTTTTTGCCGCGCCTTCTTCTGATTTCGGACAAATTTTTCCAGCCGCGCAATTTGGATCGTTGCCTGAAGCAATTTCTTCTTTATCGGAAAAACCGTCGGAATCGGTATCGGCTAAATACGGACTGGTTCCGTAAAGATAAGTTTCGTCATAATCGGTTAACCCGTCTCCGTCGGTATCGGTCTCTTTCATCGCGGCTATTTTTTCCGCATCCGCCTCAAGCTGCGATTTCCATAATCCTATGTCTTGTCCGTATTTGGCAAACGGTGCACGCAAATATTTTGGATATTGCCAAATTGTCCCCAGAACAATAATCACGCACAAAATAATCAAAATCGTCACTCCGACTCTGATTCGGCGCTCTTTTCCCTGCTCATTTTTTATTCCTTCCATACTTTAATACATTATAGCACACCCCGTTAGAAGCCCGCAATCTAACTTAATCCACCATTATCTAAAGAGGAATGCCTTCTTTCTTTCTGCCTCATTTTACCTCTAAGAAAAAAATTTCAAAGAAATTTTTTCTGTCAAGGGCTTCTAACGGGGCACAAATATGGCGAGGCGGGAATGCTGTCAAACACTAGAAATTGTTGATAAGTCTTATCCAATCTTCTATGGCTAAATCTTGAGCTCGAACCTTGGGATCTAGGCCAATTTTTATCAAAATATCCTGGACGGCTTTATTTGAAAGCCGCAAACCGCCGGCTAAATTATTCTGCAGTTGCTTTCGTCTGGCGGAAAAACCGATTTTAGCCAGACGAAAAAATTTTTCCGGTGAAATTTCTTTTTCATTTTTTGCAAAAATACCCCGGATGTTAGAAATTTTTAAAATGGCGGAATCAACTTCCGGTTCAGGCCAAAAAACGCGCCGCGGAACAATCGCCACGATTTCCGGCTGGCCATAAAACTGGACTGAAAGAGAAAGCAAACTCATTTCTCCCGGCTTGGCGCAAATTCTTTCCGCCACTTCTTTTTGCACCATCACAGTAATTTCATTCGGCCGCGGTTCTTCACTCAAAAATTTTCTAAATACTGCGGAAGTAATTTGGTATGGTAGGTTGGCGACGATTTTGTAGCTATAATTTTGAATTTTGAATTTTGAATTTTGAAAATTGTTTGAAAATTGAAAATTGAAAATTGAAAATTTTAAAACGTCATCTTGGATTATTTCCACATTTTGGAAATCGGCCATAATCTCGCGCAATGCGTTTGCCATCTTTCTGTCCGCTTCCACCGCTATCACCCGGCTGACTCTTTTTACCAGTTCCGCCGTTAAAACCCCAAAGCCGGGACCTATTTCCAAAATTACATCGCCCCTTTTTAAATCGGCCGCCTCAACCATTGTTTCCAAAACTTCGCGGTCTATTAAAAAATTCTGTCCAAATTCTTTGGACGGACGGACGCCATATTTTTTACAAAAACTTTTTATAATATTTAAGTCGGTGAGATCCATGAATTTCTAATATCAAATTAACGCGTACAAGGCCGTCATCGCTGCGCCGAGAATAAAAATCGCGACCCAACTATCCGGAAAAAAGAAAAGTGTTATAAGGGCAAACCCGCTCACAATAAGTTTTCCCAACACTAAGGCCATCTGAAGAAAAACGACACAATTCATTACGCTGGTTTTTTTCGCTTCTTCGTAGGTAATGGCCGCGAGCGGAACGCCGACCGTTCGTCTTGAAATCCGATACAGCGCGTCGGACATAAAAACGCCAATGCCCGAAACTACCAAAATTCTCATAAGCCAGGTGAAGGCGGTAAAAATAACTCCTATTTTCAAAACTTCGTGTCTTGATTCCTCGTCAGTGATTTTCCCGATATACAAAGTTAAAATTGTCGCCACAAGGACCGAGGCGGAAACTAAAAGTCCGATAGAAACATACGCTTTAATCGCCAAAAAAATAAAAATTGGCCAAAGATAACCGGCCAGATGTTCCTCGCCAAAACCCAAATAAGCAAAAAGTTTCCGCCGATTTTCCGGCGCGACGAGCCGCTTCATGGAATCTTTATAAGAAAAAGGTACGGGCACGAATTTTTCCGGCGTGGTAAGAAGAGGAATATTTGAAATCAAAATCAAAAAAGCGACGATGATAAACAAAACTTTAAATCCGACGGTCGCAATCACGATTCCGCCGAAAGCCGGACCCAAAATCATCACGATTGAATCAAGCACCACTAAATTAGAAATTTCCTTGCCACGCGATCCGTCTTTTCCAAAACGGGCGAAATCAGCATGGTAGCCGGGCCAGTAAAGCATTTTCTGGAGAGCCAAAGAAATAATCGCGCTCACAATAAAAAAGGGATGATAAGGGACGGCGAACAATGACAAATAAAAAAGAATTAAAAAGGGCGTGGAAAAAAGAATAGCGTGCTCATAGCCGCGGGAACGGGCAAATTTTCCCCCGAGCGGAACTAATAAAAAATACAACGCGTAGACGGCGATATAAAAAACTAATATCCAGGACAGAGAAAATCCCAGAGTGTATAAATAAATTGGTTCAAAAACTCCCACGGCCGAGACGGCGAAATCTAAAATAGCCGTTGACCAAAAAAGCTCTTTCAGCTCTCGCGTCATGCCGTCGGCAAAATAACGGTGATAAAAAGACTTGAACATTACAAAATTACTTAATTACTCGGTTACTATAAATTACCCAATTACTACTGTTAATTATTTAACTAAATCGGTAATTAAGTAATTAGGTAACTGGGTAATTTATTGTTTATTGCCCGTGCACTCTAAACCACTCCACTGTCATTTCTAATCCCTGATCCAAACTCACGCTCGGCTTCCAGCCAAGTTCGCGGCGAATTTTTGAATAATCTAAAGCGCTCCGCATCTGCTCTCCAGCGATGCGGCAAGTTGTCTTTTCCTGTCCATTTGGCGCGCCGTGAACTTCGGAAGCGCCGGAACCGGTTAATTTTTTTAAAGTTCTAAAAAGCTGAACGACATTTGTTTCCTGACTTGTGCCGACATTAAAGGAACCGACTTTATTTGATTTTAACGCCAGGAGATTCGCCAGAATAACGTCGCCAACATAAACATAATCTCTGGTTTGCCGGCCGCTGCCGAAAATAATCGGCTGTTTGCCGCAAAGCATTTTGTCGGTAAAAATGGCAATCACTCCGGCCTCACCTTCAGGACTCTGGCGCGGTCCGTAAACATTGGCTAAACGCAAGGCGACATATTTCATGCCATAGGTCTTCCAAAAATAATGTAAATACATTTCAGTGGAAAATTTAGCCGCGCCGTAAGGAGAAACTGGCAGGGAAATTTTATCCTCGGGAGTGGGCAATATTGTTTCCTCGGAAGAAAGCGATCCGCCGCTTGAAGAAAAAATTATTTTTTTAACGCCTGCATCAGCGGCATTCTGTAAAATATTTATTGATCCAAGCACGTTTATTTCCGCATCAAATATCGGATCGCACGCCGAAGCTCTCGCGTCTATTTGAGCCGCGTAGTGAAAAACTGCCTCGGGTTTTTCTTTTTTAAAAATATTGGCGATTTTTTTATCGCGGATATCAACTTTATAAAATTTTGCCTTCGGATTGATATTTTCTTTTTTTCCCGTAGACAAATTATCAATCACCGAAACACGATGACCGCGCCGGACGAGCGCATCCACGATATGAGATCCGATGAATCCTGCACCGCCGGTGACAATAATTTTTGCCATAAATATAAATTTTAAAATTTTAAACTATATATAATTTTATGTATTATTCTGTTCTTTTTTCCATTTTAAATACGCTTCCATGAACGGCTCCAGATCTCCGTTGAGCACCGCGTCAGTGTCCGCCGTTTCAAGCTTTGTCCGATGGTCTTTAACCATTTTATACGGCTGTAAAACGTATGAGCGGATTTGATTTCCCCAGGCAGCCAAAACTCCGGCCCGCAGTTTATCAATTTCCTTGGTTCTTGTCTCTTCTTCCAGATGTAAAATTTTTGCTTTCAAAATTTTCAGCGCGATTTCTTTGTTTTGCGCCTGCGAACGCTCACGCTGGCAGCTTACAGTAAGACCGGTCGGAATATGGACAACTCTGACCGCGGAATAGGTCGTCTGCACACTCTGTCCGCCATGGCCGCTTGAAAGGAACGTATCAATCCGCAAATCTTTCGGATCCAACTTTATTTCCGAGACATCTTCAATCTCCGGCAAAACTTCAACTAAAGCGAATGACGTATGGCGCATTTTTTCCGCGTCAAAAGGAGAAATTCTGACTAAACGATGAACGCCCGACTCACTTCGAAGCCAGCCGTAAGCCATCCGGCCGGTGACTCTTACGGTTATGCTTTTGATGCCCGCCTCTCCGCCGCGCGTTTCGTCAATAATCTCCGTTCTCCACCCCTTCTTCTCGCAAAACCTAAAATACATTCTGAGAAGCATCTCTGCCCAATCTTGGGCTTCGGTGCCGCCCGTTCCGGCGTGAATGCTCAAAATCGCGTTTGCCCGATCGTGCGGACCGGAAAATAAAACAAAAAATTCCAACTTCTTAAATTCGGCAAGAAGTTCATTATATTTTTTTTCAATCTCTTCGCGTAAAGTTACCGTTTGGTCTTTTTCATCAAGCCGGGCTAAATCCAAAATATCTTCAGTTTCTTTTTTTAATTTTTCCCAAACTCCAACTTCTTCTTTTAAATCATTTAATCTCTGGCTTGTCTCTTTGGCCGCCTCTTGATCTTTCCAAAAATCCGGCGACAAAGTTAGTTTTTCCAGTTTGATGATTTCTTTCTTACTATTTTCTAATTTCAAAAGATCAAAGGCCTTCTCTATCCTCTGCCCCAACTCTTCTATATTTTTAACCAACTCATCCATTTTCATAATTCGCGTCTCTTCCTGCTAAAGTTAATCTTTGTATTCGCCAAGCGCCACTTTAACATCCTTTTCTTCTCCTTTATGCAAAACCTTTAAAGTTATTTCATCGCCCGGTTTAAATTTAGCTATTTCTCTGGCTAAAGGATGTTCCTCGTCTATTTTTTGGCCGTTCATTTCCAAAATAATGTCGTTCTCAACCAAACCCGCTTTGTCGGCCGGCGAACCGGGCACTATGGCCAAGTCTGTTTGCTTTTGGCCGCGGATAACCAACGCTCCATAATTTTTTTCCAATTGATTTTCTTTGGCGATTTCTTCATTAATTAAAACATAACGAACGCCGAGCCACGGCCGGACGATTTTTCCGCTCGTTTTCACACTATCAATATCCTGTTTGGCCGCATTAATCGGAATAGCAAAGCCAATCAATTGTCCTTCTTGATTCATGGCCGTATTTATGGCAATCACCTGGCCGGCTAAATTAATAAGCGGCCCGCCTGAATTACCCGGGTTGATGGCCGCGTCGGTTTGAATGGCTTCTTCAATCACTTCAGATCCGCCTTGATTATCACCCGCCACAATTCGCCGATCAATACCGGAAATCACTCCCTTGGTCACGGTATTTTTATACTCTCCGAGCGAGTTGCCAATGGCAATAACCGTTTGGCCTAAATCAATTTTATCGGAATCGCCAAGTTCCACGGTCGGCAAATCCTTGGCATCAATTTTTAAAACAGCTATATCTAAAATCGGATCTGTCGCCAAAATTTTCGCGTCGTATTTTTGGTCGTCGTTTGTGATTACCGTGTATTCGGCTTCCGCATCCGAGGCGACGTGTTTATTTGTCAAAATCAAACCGTCCGAAGAAATGATAAAGCCCGTTCCCCCGCCGATTTCCGTTTTGCCCGTGCCGCCGCTCGTATCGCCCGCGCTTGGCTGTCCGGAACCGAACGGAAAATTAAAACCAAACAAATCGTAAGGAAAATTATTAAAATTATTAATTTTACTAATATCTTTGGAAATAATTATTGAAACTACGGCCGGAGCAACTTTTTTAACAGCGCCAACTGTGGCCGATTCCTCAATCACCGCTTGCGTAATGGCTTGTTCTTCCACATTCTCCCCCACGACGACATTTTCACCCAAAAAATTCTTTTGAAACCACGGAATAACATAACTTTTGCCATAAAGTCCGCCGAGCACGCCGGCCGCGCCGCCAAAAATTAAACTCGTAAGCGCCGCGACGATGACAATTTTTTGTAGTGCTTTATCTTGAAACATATATTTGAAAATTCCTAATTGACCTAATTAACCTAATGTCTAAATAAATCACAATAACCAAATGACTAAAATTTAGACATTAGACATTTTGGCATTGGTCATTTATTAGAAATTAGGTTAATTTTTTAAAATATTTTTTGAAATTAAAAATTTTTCCATTAATGATTTTTATCCCCTCTTTTTTAAGCAATTCCAATTTCTTCCTGACCCCGCCGGAATAGCCGCCCAAACTCCCGTCTGATTTTACCACCCGGTGACACGGAATTTTAATCGGGCAATGATTCGCGTGAAGCGCCTGGCCAACCGCTCGCGGACTTGTTTTCAAAATTCGCGCGATTTCTCCGTATGTTGCCACCTTTCCGCGGGGAATTTTTTTCGCTAAAAACAAAACTTTTTTCTGAAATGATTTCATCTTAATTATAACAAAATTTGGGGAATTAGTCCCGCACTTCGCAAACCTCAAAAAAACCCTTTATTTCTTCTTTTAAATCTCCTAAAAACTCCGCCGGATAGGGCTTAACGGTTTTATATTCCTGATTCAAAATTTTTTCGCCGGCTCTAAATTGCTGCAAATAATATTTCTTTGCTCCCTTAATAAATTCTGCCAGATCCAAAATGTCTTCCTTGGCGTGGAGGCCGGGAACGATTGTGGTGCGAAATTCATGTTCCAGCCCGCTCTGCGCAATAAGCGCGATACTTTTTTTAATATTTTCCAAATCCACTGCGGCGCCCGTAACTTTTTCGTATAAATCTTTTTTCAACGAAGTTTTAACATCCATGGCGATGTAATCAATTAATTTTTCCGAAATGAGCGCGGCGAGCATTTCCGGGTTGGTTCCGTTAGTGTCCAATTTTACCAAAAATCCGAGGGCTTTAATTTTTTTCAAAAATTCCGGGAGATCGCGATAAAGCGTCGGCTCGCCCCCCGTAATACAAACTCCGTCCAAGAGGCCGTGCCGTGAATCTAAAAAATCAAAAAAATTTTTTTCTTCAATAATTTCCGATAATTTAAATTTTTTGGAGTCAATTAACTCCGGATTATGGCAGAAATGACAGCGAAAATTGCAGCCAACGGTAAAAACCGTGCAAGCGATTTTGCCGGGAAAATCAATTAACGTTAGTTTTTGTAAACCGCCAATAAGCATAGAAATATTTTTGATTCACATTCTTATAAAAAAGATGGGCACCCAACAAGCGTTAGGGTGCCCCTTTTCATTTCGTCAAATCCTTTCTTAGCTGATCCGCAGCGATAAGATCCGCGAAATTACCCTGCTCGTCGGGATACCGAAGCCCTCGAACGAGAACCGCCGGCAGTCCTGCCCTGCTTTGACCCATAAGAAGAGAACCTGCTGCGGCAATCTCATCGGCGAAGGAAATGTTGACGTTTCTCTTCTTACCGTAGAGATCAGTTTCGCCAGCGGCTCCCTTGAGGACGGCGGGCATCGCAGCTACGCCGATCGCGAGTCCGACAGAACCCGTTCGATACTTGATCCCGAGAGAATCGTTGATGACAACGCCGATCCGCTTCCCGACTTCGCGGGCGATCGCATCGCTGATCCTCCTGGCGCTTTCATCCGGGTTGATTGGCAACAGGCTCACTTTCTCTTCTTCCGGTCTCGCAGTATTGGCGCGATCAACGCCGCCGCTTGTGCAAACGAAGCCAAGACGGTGTAGCGTTTCAACCACTCCGGGTTTCGCATTCAGAATCTGCGATTCTTGCATCATCAACTCGACGATTCGCGCGTCTTTCCCACTCACGCGGGCGATTTCGCGCGCGCGCGCTGAGGGCTGAACAGAAGCCAGCGACACTAGCCGGCCCTCCGCTTTCGATACGATCTTCGAAGTGATGACAAGCACATCCTTGTCCTCAAAAGTGATGCCCGCATCGCCGGCGCACTTGAGAATGATGGCGCCTAGGTCATCGCCCTCCTTAATCAGAGGGACGTCAGGGATCGCGGTCAGAAATGTGTCAATATCCCTTTGTTTCTTTATTTTATCCAATTCCCCAAAATACGCGAGTACCCGCAAAAAGAAAAATGGAGAAATTGTTGTAGTAATATTAGTAGCTTTTTTATCACTCATCGCGTGTTTGGCGATGTACTTAGACATATTAGCTAAAATATTTACCCATTTGTTTTCAGAAATTATAAATTTTGATTTTCGTATTTCTTTTATCTCTTCTAAATTTAATCCTAGATACTTCTGAATATTTTTCAATGGCAATTTTTGTAAATTATGAACGGCATATTTTTTTAAGATCGCAACCCTAGCGGGTTCTGGTTTTCGAATAAAAGAATCTATCCTTTGTTTGTCTCCTATTCCGGCGTTCGATTTTGAGATATTATATTCGTTTTTATACTTTGGTAAAATAAACAACATCGTCGCGACGACTTGCTGAAACATAGGGATAATTTTTGCAAAACTCGGTTTATGAATTTTTCTTCCTAAATATACTTCTTTTATCCTGAAGTTTCCACCCAAGGCGTGAGTGGAAAGAAAAATATCAATGCCATAAAGAAAAGTGTCTTTTGGTTTTTGTTGTTTTAATATGTATTCTGAAAAATAACTGCTAAAAGCAAAATCCCCGCCGATGGGTTGACTAAGTTGACGCCCAAACCACGCGTACAATAAAGGAAAACAAAAATGGTTGGTTGTATTACCCTCGTATCTGTTGCGAGTGTAAATTGGTGCGACAAAATTTGCCTCCCCTTTGATAATCGGGTCAAGAAGTAATTTTGGCCATTTTTCTGTAATCGTAGTTATGTCGGCATCTATCGTTGCTATATACTTTGCACCCAATCTTTTGATGAGTTTTAACAACGAAAAAATGTTTGCGCCCTTACCTGGCGAATATTTTTTGATTGCAAGCGACATTTTTTCTTTGTTGGTTTTAGTGGAAAGAAAAACACGCCTCGTTCCGTCCAAACTCTGACTATCCATATTAACAATAAGTGCGCTATATTTCGGAAAATACTTAGACAAACCCCTATCAATTTTTCGTACCGTATTAGAAATGGAGTCAGCCTCGTTGTATGTGGGTATGCCAACAATTATGTCGAATTTTTTATTTTTGGTTAACGCCATAAATTTTTCGTTTAATTGCTTCCAAATCTTTCCAAACAGGCTCGTCTTCTAAAATTGGTCTAGCAAGTTCAATAAAATATGTAATCTTATCCCACGGGTATCGCGTAAAATCTTCTTGGTTGTAATAAGGTTCGTTTTGAATTAGATCAGCGGCCATAACAATAAGCGCATCTTTACCGACTTCTGCAGCGCGATGCATTGCGTCTTTATATTGTTCTGCTTTATTTTGTATGGAATAGTCATAAGTACATGCGGCAACGATCGCGGCAATCTTATCGCCGAATTGTCCTTTTATACTTTCTATGCTGGTGCTTGAATCTTCAATTGTATCATGCAAAAATCCTGCTTGAATTATATAAATTGGATAATTTAATTTGGTAAGACTCAGGCCGACAAGAATGCTATGAAGAATAACGGGTTTGGGGTTATTTCCAGACATGGTAATTGCTTGGACCAGAAACCCAATCGCCCCTTCCATCTCTTTCGATGTTTGATATGGAATCATAAATTTTGATCGATAAAAGCGCAAATATCTGCGAGCGCGCCAGCAACATACTTACAGTTTTTATTGTTGGTTATCCAATTGATAAACTTGACTCGTTTCTCAAAAGCGCTCTTATTATCTAGGGGTGGAATATAATCGCTAAATCTTAAATCTCTCCCGATAAGCGGGATAATTGCTGAACCTCTGATATATTCGGATAAAATTTGGTAGAGATAAATCCGACTGAAGAGTTTATCTACTTTCCTTACTATAAAATCATAATTCGGTGGATAAAGGTGAACATAATAAATTCCGTAAATCGGTACAGGGGATTTCTCGGTTAGAACGTTAATTTTATCGTGTTCGATAACTGCAATCCGCATCCATTCATCGATGCTACTGGCTCCGAAAAAACTTTTTAAATCCTTATTGTAGTCCTTGATTGTCGTTGCTCTCACTCTGAAAATCTTCGTACCTCCATACAGGTAGCCTGCATTGCCTTGTATACCAGCTAAAACAAGATCACTTCCAATAAGAGAGTAGCCATATTTTCTACAAAGCTCCAGGGTTATCGACGTTTTTCCAGAACCTTGTTTACCAAGAATTAAAACTCCCTTTCCATTTTTTGAAACTGCGGCGGCGTGAATTGTTGCCTTCCCCTTCTTGGCTCGTTCTGATTCCAAAATATAATGAATGAGATACGGAATAGTATGAGATTCAGCGAAGTCTTTAAATGGCCCCGAGATAAAAAAGCTGCCAGTTTCCTCTATTTTTATATCTTGTATACCGTTAAAAACACACTCCAGGCACGATAATCCCGCACCCTCTAGTTTTTCTATTCTCCATTCTGGTATGAAGGGAACGAAATCTCCGCCGAGCAACTTAATAACACGGCTGCTTTCGCTGTAGATATTCACACCTTCCTCGCCCATGTATACAGAACATTGAAATTTTGAGTTCTTATTTCTCATAACGCAATTCATTCTCCGGTAAAAATATGCCTCCTGTAATAATTCGACTTGTCCAATCCCGTTTTGCCAGTTGATCGTCGATAATTTTTTGAACAATTTGCTCATCAATTGTTTTTGATGTCTCAACCACCACGTTGTAAGGAGAGTAAAGTGAATCTCCGTTACGAGTCGTAATGATTATTGTCGCCTCACAATCGAAATAAAACCCAATTTTTTGCGCAATGGTGTTGGCGATAAAAGAATATATTTTACCGATATGATAGACTGGATTTTTCCCATAAACCGATTCCACGGTTGATGGCCTCATGGAGGAAATTAGCCCCCTACACCTGTTACCTCTTCCACTAATCCCCTCTTCACCATAGTCGAGCGCCGAACCGATGACGGTTAGATAACGGCCGCGCCCATCATCATTGTCACTTTTGATCTTTTGATCTTGGGTGTTGATTTTGAGAGCAATATTTAGCGAACTGCCAAATTTTTCTTTTAGAATTTTTTGCAAGCCACTTTCAATTAGTGATTTGTGTTCGAAATATTCTCTTTGATTGTTAATTCTATCTGCATGAAACGGGACACATAAAGTAAGTTCTACTTCTTGTCCCCTACGCAAGGCCATAACTTTTATGTCGCCGCCAACAAAGTCAAAGCGCGAACCAATTTTTTGTTCAAATTTATAAAAATATCTTTCACTCGCCAGCACCATCTGCTCCAAAACCGAAAGAGGCCAAAAACCAACTATTGTAGCTGCATCATTAGCACGTGGTTCTTTATGTTCGGGTAAATCGTTAAGCGTTCTCGGACTGAACCAGTGAGGAATTCTTGAGCTTGAAGAGGTAAAAGTGTAAAACTCCAAATCTTTATCGATGTCCAACCTGGGAAGGATCCTCTGAAAGTATTTCTTCGCGGCTCTTATCTGAATGGTTTTAAAATCAATCTCTTGATTACCAAAGCCCCGACTCATTCTGCCGCCGAATAAAACACGAAATGGTTTTAGCAACTTTCCACATCCATACTCAAGGTCGCACTGACCGCCCAAAACCATGGTCTTATCAACGTTGTGGTGCAAAATCGCGCCAAAATTCTCCAGACAATATTTGGAGTATTCAATGGAAATTGATTCGGCAATACCATCCGCGATGGTATCGGGATGGCCAAGCCCTTTTCTTTCAACAACCTCTATTGGTTGCTGGTTAAGATTTATTGAATTTTCTTTAATGTATAAATTCATAAGAAAAGTTAGCGATATAGATTTTCGATAAATTTTGTAACCCTTACGCCGTCCTCGGCTGAAGTAAGCAATTTACTTCTTTCCCCCACCAACAAATATTTATTAAGGGCTTTAATTAGTTTAAAGTGGCTGTCTTCGGTGTCTGTCGGAAAATATTTTATTTTTAGCTTCTTGGCCTCAACATTTTTAAAACTCAAAAACTCAAGTTTATTAAAAGATGGACCGCCTAATTTGATACTTCCTTTTTCACCAATAATGAAAAGGGAAGTGCCGCAACTCTGGAATTTTGTATAGGTTGTTATCTCAATTTTTCCTAAAGTCCCAGAGTTAAACTGTAGCAGCGCAAGATAGATATCATCAATTTTTGTCGATTTTCTTAATGACCTCGTAAATTTTGTAATATTTTTTACCGGACCGCAAATTTTAAGCATTAAATCAAGAGCGTGCGCGCCTTGATTAAACAGCATCCCACCAACGCGATTTACATTTCCGTGCCAATCATTAAAGTATTCGTCGTCCCTCCACCATCGTACATCTATAGAACAAAGAATTATTTTACCGAACGTTCCCGCTCCTAAATATTCCAATAGCTGTTGCACGACTGGATTAAATCTATTCTGGAAATTTACTGTGACATTGTTTTTATAGAATTTATTTTTGAGTATTCTCTTGCCCTCTTCGGAAGTAAGACAAAGCGGTTTTTCGCAAAGGCAATATTTGCCGCTTTTTAATGTTTTTAAAACTAAATCAGCATGAGTATCGTTGGGGGTTCTAATATTTATTACATCGATTGTGCCATCTGTAAGCAACTCTTTAAAATCATCTTTTGCTTCACAATCAAATTGTTCCGACGCCGCCCTTACTTTATCCCTATCAACATCAAAGACTGCGCGAAGTTCGCTCTGTTCATTTTTTGATACAGCAGAGCCATGCTTTTCAAACACTTGGCCGCAACCGACAATTCCGTATCTAACTCTTTTCTCTGATAATAGTTTATTTAAAGCCTGTAATGATTTCTTTGTGGCTACTTTCGAATCAGAACGGACATGCGTCTCTATAGATAAAAAAATGTCCTTATCCCCAAATACCTTTTTGATATCAGAAATAATTCGTTTGTAGTTTATGATGCCTTCACCCAAGGGAACGCAGTTGCTGTTTCCGTCAAAATCCTTGAGATGAAAGTATTCAATACTATCTTTCAACGTCTCTAAGTCTTTTAAGAAAACTTGCTCTCTGATTTTATAAAAATTAGCCACGTCAAACCATATCTTGAGGTTTCTATGAGCGAATTTTTGAGCTAGACGTTTAATGTCGTTCATTTTGTGAATATAACAAGGCGGTTCATTTTCTAAAAGCAGCGTCACGCCCTCTTTTTGTGCTTCGCTTAAAGCAAATTCAAAAAGATGATCAGAAGCAAAAGAATATTTTGTTGAGGGCGTTCTAAGAGAAGAAAATATTCTAATGTACTGCGTGCCAAGAGCTTTAGCAACTTCTATCGCTTTGGCGATATAGTTTTTTTTCTCGACAAGGCTTAAATGAGGATTAAATCCGAATGTATCAACTTTTTTTGATGATTCTTCTGTAGCGTTTTCTGAGTACCATTTGAATAAGGGGGAAGCAAACGCCGAAACTGAGATGCCATTACGTGATAAAAGTTCACGGATACTTTTGATTTCATCCAATGAATAATTGATCAAGTTTTTATTATATATTGTCCTCAACTCGACATACTTTATTTTGTGCAGTTTAAAAAATTCGATCGCCTCATTTAGATCATCACTAATTTCATCATTGATCGTTGTAATTCGCAGTTTATTTTCCATACCTTGAATTAATTGTTTTTTGTAAAAGACGGCGAACTTCCTCGACCTTTCCTTCCGACACCACTTTGCCCGTCCACAATCTAAAAGCTTTTATCCCCTGATAAATCATCATGTAAATTCCCGGACAAGTTTTTGCGCCATATTGTTTTGCAAGTTTCAGAAATTCTGTTTCAAACGGATTAAATACTGCGTCAAAAAATCCCAGATTCTTGATCCTGGATCTACCGATGCTATCAAAATGACTTTTGTAAATGAGGGAAGCGCCGGTTTTGGGATACATACCAACGGGCGTTGCGTTGATAACAAAATCGGCTTCTCTGATTGCGGAGACGATATTTCGGTCTGTGAGAGATTTGGTTTCTATTCTGGAACCGCACTTTATAAAATCTTTTTTAAGTTTTTCTGCTTGATTAAAATCCGAAGGCCTGTTTAACACAGTCAAATGAGAAACTTGCGGAAGGCTCCCAATAATGGCTCGAGCGGCACCACCGGCACCGAACACTACTACTCTATCAGCACTCTTAAGGGGTCTTAATTTAGTTTCTACCGCCTTGATCGCTCCGTGGCCGTCGGTATTGTAACCGATAAGTTTCCCCTTTTTATTTACAATCGTATTTACGGCTCCAATCCTCTGCACTGTTTTATCAATTATATCCAAATATTTTATGGCTTTTTCTTTGTAGGGAAGAGTTATATTCGCACCCATAAATCCAAAAACGGCTATTGCTTTCATTGTAATTTTTAGATTTTCGAGATCGGCTTTAGAAATTTTAATCTTGAGATGATTGTAATTTTCAATTCCCGTTAGTTTGGCAAAATATCGAAACATAAAATCGGAAACACTGTGCTCTACGGGGTCCCCAATCAAACATGTAACAAATTGGCTACGAGACTGTTGTTTCGACATTTTATATTATTTAAAAATTTAGGAGATCTAACCGTCAACGATCTCTCCGAATATTTTAACACAAAACGCGGCAACCTTCAAGGATACCGCGTCGTCGTCTTTTTGGTTACTCTATTCTACTTTCAACTGCTTATCATAAGTCTTTCTCTCTCCGAATTCCGCCTGCTTTCCGTCGTTCCATTGGCTTATCGGCCGAAGATAGCCGACAACGCGGGAATAAATTTCACACGCCTGCCGTTTTGTTTGTTTTTCCTCCGTCATATATTTTAATTTAATTCTTAATTTTTCAATTTTTAATCATGATAACCGATTTCTTCATCGCACTTCGGACAAAACGGGTGCTCACCGGCGAGATATCCGTGTTTCGGACAAACACTGAAAGTCGGAGTCAGGGAAAAATAAGGCAGATGGAATTGACTGGCGATTTTTTTAACAAGTAATTTTGCCGCCTCGCCGGAAGGCAATCTCTCTCCGATAAATCCGTGGAGCACCGTACCTCCAGTATACCTCGTCTGGAGATCGTCTTGCAAGCGCAAGGCTTCAAAATAATCATTAGTATAACCAACCGGCAAATGAGTAGAATTTGTGTAGTAAGGAACAGCTCCTTTTTCTCGATGAGCTTTTTCATTGGCGACAATGATATCGGGATATTTTGCCTTATCTTTTTTCACTAAACTATAACTCGTGCCTTCGCCGGGAGTTGCTTCAAGATTATAGAGATTATTTGTTTCAAGCTGGTAGTCCATCAGTCTTTCTCTCATAAAATCAAGAACCGATTTGGCAAAATCATGGCCTTCCGTCGTGGTAATATTTCTACCCAAGAAATTCAAACAAGCCTCGTTCATGCCAATCAAACCGATGGTATTAAAATGATTTCTCCAATATTCATTAAATCTTTCTTTTATCGGCGTGAGGTAATGGCGGCAATAAGGATAAAGCCCCTTGCCGGTTAGGGTTTCTACAACTTCTCTTTTGATTTCAAGGCTCTTTTTGGCCAAATCCATAAGCCGGCCCAGACGATCAAAAAATTCTTGCCTGGTTTTTGAAAGATAACCGATGCGCGGCATATTGATGGTCACGACGCCGATTGAACCGGTTAAAGGATTCGCGGCAAAAAGTCCGCCGCCGCGTTTTCTTAGTTCGCGGTTATCAAGGCGCAAACGGCAACACATTGACCTCGCGTCCTCGGCTTTCATATCGGAATTTACAAAATTGGCAAAATAAGGAATCCCGTATTTAGCCGTCATTTCCCAAATCGGATCAAACTCTTTCTTTTCCCAATTAAAATCCGGGGTAACATTATAAGTCGGAATCGGGAAAGAAAAAACTCTGCCTTTTGCATCACCGGCAATCATTACTTCGGCGAAAGCCTGATTGAACATATCCATTTCCGTCTGGAACTCTCCGTATTTTTCTTTTTGCGGCACTCCGCCGATGAGCACTGCTTCCTCGGCCATATTCTTTGGCGCCGCGAGATCCATCGTAACATTAGTAAATGGTGTCTGAAAACCAACGCGAGTCGGAACGTTAACATTAAAAACAAATTCTTGCATGGCTTGCTTCACGTCTTTGTACGACAAGTTGTCATAACGAATGAAAGGAACAAGCAATGTGTCAAAATTGGCAAAAGCCTGAGCGCCGGCCACTTCACCCTGGAGCGTATAAAAGAAATTGACGATTTGGCCTAGAGCGCTTCGTAAATGTTTTGCCGGTCTTGATTCAATTTTACCGGAAACTCCGCCAAAACCGCGCGCCAGAAGATCGTGGAGATCCCAGCCGCAGCAATAAGCCGCTAAAATTTGTAAATCATGAATGTGAAAATCTCCATCCACATACGCGTCCCTAATTTCGGGCGGATAAACTTTATTTAACCAATAGTGAGAGCTTATCGCCGAACTGACGTGATTATTCAATCCCTGGAGCGAAAAAGCCATATTACTGTTTTCCCGAACCAGCCAATCCAATTTATCTAAATAATTTCCCATCAACTGGTTTCCGTCAACCAACGCATTCAATTCGCGGATTTTCGCGTGCTGATCGCGATAAAGAATGTACGCCTTGGCGACTCTGATTTGCCTGGCCCGAATTAAAACTTCTTCTACAATATCTTGAATTTCTTCCACGGCCGGTATTGAGCGATGATGAAATTTTTTATTCAAAATTTTAATCACCTGGTCAGAAAGCCGATTTGCCATTTTTTCATCTTTCTCCCCGATCGCCTCAATTGCTTTAGCAATAGCAATTGTAACTTTTCCTTGATCAAAATCAACAATTCGGCCGTCTCTTTTTCTGATTTGGGTGACTTTATTTTGATTATAAATCATAAATTAAGCGAACAAAATAACAAGATAACTTAAAGAACATGGATTCGAGAATCTGACAATAAATTTTCAAAACCCTGTCTAAATCCTCCTTCTCAAATCTGCTCTCGCTATCTTGCTATCGTCTTATCTTATACTAAATTTTAATTTACATTATTTTTTTTCTGAGAAACGCAGGAATGTCTAAGTCTTCCGCCTCCCCCGCCTCGGGAGCGCCAACTTTTTTCGCGGTAAAACTTTTACCGGCCGTCTCTTTCGCGTCTTCTCCTTCAATATCACCAAATTCAGTAATTTTTTTCACCGGTCTTTTTTGAAATTGACCAACCGACGGTCTCTCTGTTTCTTTGGTCTTACCGGAAGAAGGAGCAAAAGTGCGCGCCGCCGGCGTTTCAGCTTCATATGACGACTTTCGTCTCTCGGTAAAACCCGTGGCAATCACCGTAATTTTAACATTTTCTTTCATATTTTCATTAATCACGGCGCCAAAAATAACTTTAGCGTCAGGATCGGCTGACCCGGTAATAATTTTCGCCGCCTCAGCCACTTCGTGCATGCCAAGACCCGGACCGCCGGTAACCGTGAAAAGAATTCCGCGTGCTCCGTCAATTGACATTTCAAGAAGCGGAGAAGAAATGGCTGCTTTCGCCGCCTCGTCCGCTCGCCCTTCGCCGCTCGCCTCACCAATACCCATCATAGCCGAACCCGCGTCTTTCATAATCGCCCGCACATCGGCAAAATCAACATTGATTAAACCCGGAATCGTGATTAATTCGGAAATTCCCTGAACGCCATTTTTTAAAACTTCATCACAGGTAATAAAGGCATCCAAAAGGGATGTTTTTTTATCAATAATTTGTAAAAGTCTGTCATTTGGAATGGTAATTAGAGTATCAACTTTATCTTCAAGTTCTTCGAGCGCCCGTTCGGCAATAGTCCGCCGTTGCACTCCTTCAAAAGCGAAAGGTTTGGTCACGACCGCCACAGTGAGCGCCCCTTGGTCGCGCGCCAGCTGCGCTACAATCGGCGCCGCGCCCGATCCCGTTCCGCCGCCCAAACCGCAGGTCACAAAAACCATGTCTGCTCCTTTTAGAGCATCTCTGATTTCATTTTGACTCTCTTCGGCGGCACGACGACCAACTTCCGCGTCCATTCCCGCCCCGAGACCGCGAGTAATAGTTTTGCCAATATGCAATCTCACCGGCGCTTCTGAATAATGAAGAGCCTGCACGTCAGTATTGGCGGCGATAAATTCAACTCCTCTTATTTTTGCCTTGACCATCCGATTAATCGCTGCGCCGCCCGATCCGCCAACGCCAATAACCTTGATCTTGGCAAATGTTTCAATTTCTGGTTTTATTTCTGGCATAAAATTGGATTATAGGTTATAGATTATAGATTTTTAACCTCAATAAACTTTTTACTTTACTTCAATTTAAATCTCAAATCTACAATCTAAAATCTAAAATCTCTTACGGCATCAAAGATTTAAACCACTTTTTAACCTGACTCGTAACTTTATCAATACTTTTAAAACGGGATGTGAATCCGCCGTTTCTTTCATCATACACCGCATTGCCCCAAAGAACCAAACCCAGCGCCGGAACAAAAGACACATCATTAACCTTGTCAACCACACTCATAATATTTTGGGGATAGCCCAAGGAAACCGGCAAACGTAATTTTCTTTTTGCTACGTCCAGGATACCCTGGAGTTTAGCCGTTGAACCGACAAGAACTACTCCCGAAGGCAAAAGCCCGCTCCGTCCGATTTTTTTTAATTCATCATCAATTTTTTCAAAAATTTCTTCAACTCTGGCCTCAACAATTTCGGCAATATATTTTTTAGAAACCAAACTATTTTCTCCCGGCTCGTAATCGCCAAGATTCACTTCATCTCTTTTACTGATTTCTTTGGGCAAGGCCGTCCCGTGTTCCAATTTTATTTTTTCGGCGGCATCAAGCGAGGTGCGAAGACCGATCGCCACGTCTGAAGTGATGTAATCTCCGCCAATCGGCAAAAAGGCCGTGTGCATCACGTCCCCGCCTTCAAAGACCGCGAGCTCAGTTGAAGCTCGGCCGATATTGGCCACTGCCACACCTAATTCTTTCTGGCGCGGGCTGCAAACCGCTTCGGAGGCGGCAAGAATGGAAAAAACAACGTCTTCAATATCAACGCCGGTGCGATAAATACACTTGGTTAAATTTTTTATATGAGAACTAAGTCCCTGAATTATTTGAGTTTCCACTTCAAGTCTGACTCCACTCATCCCGAGCGGATCGCGGATATTGACTTGGTTATCAATGGAAAAAGTCCGCGGAATAACATGTAAAATTTCAAAATTGGGCGGTGTGGCAACGGCTCGCGAAGCCTCAATTGACCTCTCCACGTCCCCGTCGTCAATCTCGCCGTTTGGTTTTGCCACGGCGACAACGCCCTTACTCTTTTGAAAAATAATATGATCGCCGGAAATCCCAACCCAAACCCGGTCAACGGGAACTCCCGTAACCCGCTCGGCTGCCTCAAAAGCCGCCGCGATGCTCGAGGTGGCATTTTCAACGCTTGTAACTGTACCGCGGCACACTCCTTCTGACGGCACCTCAATCGCAGCTAAAATCTTCGGAGCGCCCGACGGGTCCCGCTGTCCAACAACCACTCGCGCGGCAGTTGAGCCAAGGTCTAAGCCGGTGATTATTTCACTTCTCATAGATTAGTATCTATATAATCTCTGTCCGGTAAGTCTTATATTATAAATAATCTAAAAACTTTTTGCAACTTATGCCATTTAGCCCCTTAATAATTGAATTACATATGGCCCTAATATCAAAACGCCGATTAAAATCGCCCCAAGTGAAGAAAGCAAAACAACCGCGGCCATAATGTCTTTGACCGTCTCAACATACGGATGCATTCTGGGTTTTAGAACATCCACCACTCTTTCAAAAACGCTGTTGATTAACTCTAACACTAAAACCATCATAGTGACAAGCAAAAGCGCCACTGCCTCCCATACCTTAACATGAAAGATTAAGGCTAAAATTAAAACAAAAAAACCTATAACAACTTGAACGCGGAAACTTTGTTCTTCTTTAAAAACCCTAACCAGCCCTCTGCTGGCGTAACGAAAACTTTTAATTAAGCGACTTAAGCTAAACATTGCTGCATTTTTACATTGCTGCCCCGCTAAATGGAAACTATTTAACCATTTAACAAAGTAACAATTTTATTTTGTTGTTTTTCCATTTGTTCGGCCTCTTTCAAACTCTTTTCATGATCATACCCGCACAAATGCAATAACCCATGAATTAACAAAAACTTAATTTCCTCCCCTAATCCACATCTCGCCTGTCGCGCCGCTTGCGGATAAGAAATAATTATTTCACCCTGAAGCGGTTTTTTTTGTCTGCTGTCATAAGTTTCGTAAACAAAACTCAGGACATCAGTCGTTTTATTTTTTCCACGATACTGTTTATTCATTTTTTTCATTTCCGCATCGCCGACAAAAGCTACTGAAATTTCCGCCTCCTGAACTCCTACTTTTTCTAAAGTTAAATTTATAATTTTATTAACCAATTTCTCATTTAACTTTTTCCCGACTTTCTGATTTATTTCAATCTTAATCATTTTTACTTCTCTAAAACTTTATAAACTTAATTTAAAACTTTTTACCATCATCAGAAATGTAGTTTTATAATTCAATTCGGTTTTTATTCCAACATTATAACTGATAACGTAAATTTTATCTCCCGAAGCAAAATATACGTTTAAACCGTCTGAACTTTGAATGCCAGAAAGCCCGCTCTTTGTTGAAATATTAGAATATTCCGCCCCCGGCGCCTCGGCCAAATACCAATCCAAAAGCGGCTGACGGCTAAGATTATCATCAACAATCACTTGCACAAATTCGCCCGTGGTTGAAGTGAAAAGTACTTCTCTTTCCGTCGCGTCAAGCGCCCGTGCACTCCAGGAAGTTGGATAAAAAATGGAATACTTAAAAATTTGATTGCTATAAATTTTGACGAGATCGGTTTCCTCAATTTTTTGTGGAGCAACTCCCGTTGGATTATATAAATTAACGAGTTCCAGCGAATCGGAATAACTATCTCCGTCGGTATCCGCATTATTTTTGTCTGTATTAAACAACGATTCTTCCACGTCGGTCAGGCCGTCATTGTCGGTATCAAGAGATGATGGCAAAACGGCGGGAGGCGGCGGCAGCGGCGCCGGACAATCAGCAAGACAAGTCACTGAATTTTCGCCCGATTCACAAACACCATCGCCGCAAATCGGCGCCGGCGGGATATTTACCGGAACGTTCGCCGGAACATTAACTGGCGGCGTATTTACCGGCGCATTTACCACTTTATTAACATTTGTCGACGGTCCTGGCGTGGTTTGTGGTTTATTTGTCAAACTTCGAGTAAAAAGATATGCCACTCCGGCTAAAAGGACAACAACAATGATCGCCATCACAATAATCAGGGTTGATTTTGATCCGCCACCCCCTCCTCCTTCTTTAGGCAACTTAACTTTTTTAAAAAAAAACTGCTCGGGCATGGCTTTGATTTCCACCGGCGGCTCTTCTCCAATATTGATAGGCTTTTGCTCTCCGTTTGGCATAAATTAAAAATTGAAATTTTTTATTACGGCTGTTCCAATAATCTCCCCGGCCCTTTTGGATTATATCCAGCAGTCACTTCTGCTCCGTCCAAATATCCATCGCCATCCGTATCGGGATTTAAGGGATCGGTAAAATAAACATTTACCTCCAAACCATCATTAAGACCATCCTCGTCCGTGTCAGCTTTTGTCGTGTCAGTTCCAAGCGTCACTTCCTCCGCGTTAGACAAACCATCACCGTCCGTATCAAGACTCTCTGGCGCGGGAACAACGGGCGCGGTTTCCAAAACTGCCGGAGGAACTTCTTCAGCGGGCGTATTGGTAATCGGCGTGTTCACGTTCACGACCGGTACATTGGCCGGCGGCAAATTTGTATTAGAAACTTCCGGAATGGGCGAAACTGGCGCGGCAGTGAATTGTTGCCAGGCAAGGTATCCTCCTCCTCCAAGAATCAAAATTAAAACTACAGCCGCAATCACTAAAAACATTTTCTTTTTTGGAGAACCGCCAGTTTCCTCTCCAACTTCTGCCGGAGTTGCGCCGTATTGTGCAACCTCGCCCGGCCGGCCGGGCACGGTCGGTGAAAGCGCGCCGGCTGGTCTTAATGGTTCTGGTTTCGCCGGCTCCACGCCGGAAAACATGTCCTCGGGTTCTTTGTCAAACATAATTTTAAATGATTATTTTAATTTATCTTACAGTGAAATCACGACTACGCTCTTCACCTATCTCCCTCATTGCCGGGTAGAGAAAATCTGAGAAATCAAGTCCAAAATCAACCGTCCCTGGATAATCTGTGACGACATCAAAATCTCCCACATAATGCCCACCAACTAATGGGCCAGTCGTGCTAGTATAAACCATACGCAAATTATGCAGGCCTCTAGATAAAGTGTTAATTTGTACAACCCTATCTGTGTATGTGCAGCTCCTCTCACCCGTGACAGTAAAATAACAAGAGCCAAAGACAACAACTCTACCAACTTGACCAACAGAATGTCCATCAATGTAAACAGTAAATGCATCATCAGCGCTTCCACTGATATGCAACCCCACATCCAAACAATCCCTCGCGTCGTCCAAACATCCGTCAACATTACTGTTGTCATTTGGATCGCAAGAATTACTGATCCCGTCGCCGTCGTCATCAGGATTACTTGCACTAATAATATTATTGCAAGCCCGACCCGTGGCGCAGGTAATCGCGCAAGATGATGGGCTACAGCCCGGCGGACTCAGAGCAGTTGAGCTGGCCCAAGGATTGGACGTATCAACACAAATCCAGTTCGCAGAACTTGACGGACAGCTAGCCGTGCCGGGCACACAACTGTCGCACTGCTCTTGAGGCAAATTAATCGTGCCGTCGCCGCAAACAGGACCACTCACGGTTCGGAGAGTGCACTCTCGGCTGCAGTAATTACAAGTCGTCCCGTACGACGCCGAGCACGGCGTACCATTTGCCGCTCCGGAATCGCACGCTTCTATTCCGGTTCTGATTTGTCCATCGCCGCAACGAGAATTTTGACAATTTACGCAGGCATCATTGTTATTATCATTAGCATCATCGCACTGCTCACCGCCTTCCACAATTCCATTGCCGCAAGAACCGGCCACGGTGCAAGCTAACCATTGGCCCCAGTAACACTGTAAACTATCGCCGGGAGGTAAACAATTGCTAGTTCTAAACTTTTGATAAACACCTTCATTTGCGCAGACGGCGCAATGCATGCCAGAAGGACACTCGCTATCGCTTTCACAAGTAAGTAATCCGCTCATTGATCTGCTATCGTCGGGTCTTGCTCCGGAATAACATACACCTCTAACTGTTTCGGAATTTCGATCGCATTCTTCTTGCGGCGTATCAACCACTGTATTTCCGCAGTAAGGAGCAGAACCAACACAACCCATGGCGCAAATCGGCCGACAGGTGCTGCCCGAACAATCGCTGTCTATACTACATGATCTTGCCGTGTTATTATCACAAACTTTTCCATAATTACCATTTATTGCTCCATCATCGCACCGCTCACCAACGCCGCTCTGTACTAATCCATCGCCGCAATAGCCGCCAGTCATTCGGCAAACCGTAGAACATTGATATTGATTTGTCGCCAATGTCCCGCCGCCCGGAATTCTTCCGCCGCCCGGACCGCGATCACAAGTTTCGCCGACATCAATAACTCCATTGCCACATGTAGCTAAACAAGTTGTCCATGTCGCAGGCCACCGGCAAGTAGCAGAGTCGCACGTCTGGCTTCGCTGCCCCGACCCACCGGTAGTGGGAGTGCACGATGAATCAATCCTTGTATCTCCCACTTCGCACTGCTCATACAAGCACGGCCCTTCCGCTCCACAATCAGAATCAGCTGCGCAACTTCTGCTGCTGTTCCTGGCGCAAACGCCAGTAGTTTTTATGATGCCATCACCGCAAATACCGGTACTGCTGTACAGCACGCCGCTGCAAGTATTTTCATAAGTGATATAAGTTGGCGCAGAACTCCTAAACCAACTCCAGCTCGGATTAATTGTCGTCCCCAATCTGTATTCCAAATCAGCGCCAATATTGTAAAATCCGGTTCCCGGTTCATAACGGTATTGATAAATGTGCGACAAGCCGGGGCAAACATATGTTTCTTCGCTTGTGCTCCAGCAAGTATCCGCGCTGTATGCGCTGGGGCAGCCCAAAAATTTATTTAAAGGATCTGTCGGTAAAGAAGTCCCGAGTTCCTGGCCAAGCACTACCCATGAATCCCACTTGCTCGTTGAGATGCCGCGGACATAAGAACCCGCTTCCAGTTTTGGCGGATAGGTTTTTACCGCTCTGTATCTTTCCACTGCTGCCTTAATTTTTTCCAGATCAGACAAACGCTTGATATCGCGGGCCAATTTATCTTTTGGCGAAACGCATAAATATTGCGTGGGAGTTTGCGGGCAATCCAAATCAGCCGAACAGGAAATCGCCGCGCCGTCTGCACCGCGCGCCACCGCCTCAGCCGCGTTCTGGCAAACTTTATCATTATCTAAATTGATATTAAATTTCCAATTTTCCACTAACTGATTATAAATATCAATTGTGTCTTGGTGGGCGCCTTCATTGTAAGAAATTAGATAAACATTGGTATACAAATCAGCGTCGGCGGGCAACGGCGGCCGCGGTTGATTTGCCGCGGAAACATAAATTGTCCGGCCGTCTTCCACTGCTTCATACTGGTCAACGGTTTTACCCGCGGGAGACGCTGGACGAAATCCTTGAGCCAAATACCAATCAGACAAAGCGAGATGATTTTTATTTGTATAAATGCGAATACCAATGGCGTCGGGCGAGCTCTGACAAGAACCGCCGTCCGGAGCGCAGGGATTACTGCCGTTGCAAGGCATTTTGGAAAGCGTGCAATAACTTCCTTGCTGAAACAAGAAATATTCTCTGAGCAAAAAGTCGCCTGAAGTTCCTGCCGGCGCCGGTGGATTGTTTATCACTATCTCCCCGGCTGGTCTGGCTGGGGGTTCGGGCAATGTCGGCAAATCATCACTAAAACCAAGTTCTCCTCTATCCTGGCAAAAATAAGTTTTAAAATTAAATTCTTCATCAATTAATGCTTCCCCGGTCACGCCAAAACTATTTGGCCAAGGATTTTCGCAAAGAAAAACCGTCACGTCAGATCCGCCGCTCTTCACTTGTCCCACGGATGACGGAGATAAAACCGTGTCGGCCGTAATTTTTGCCGAGACCAAAATTCTTGCTTCGCCATTTTTATTTTGCGCCGTTACCGTTTGCTGCTCATTAAATTGACAAACGCCGTCCGTTCCGCAATCGCTCGTCCTATTACACCTCGTCGTTGGCGCATCGGAACAAATACCTTCGGGATTAATTTGCGCGACGGTTGAATCATTTGAAAGCCAATCCTGCCACTCCCAATAATAAACTCCGGACAAAGGAGAAATGGGTCTCCCTCGGGCATCACGCGCCGTGGCCAGAAAATCTTGGGTTTCGCCGCTCGTTTTAAAAACATAAGTGTCGGGAGCGACAACAACTTGGTTTAAAGTACAAATATTTGATCCCGCCCAAAACGACCATTCATAAATTTCTCTGCCATTGTAGGGCGACGGATATTCGCTGTGAAATCCTCCACCGCCCAAGGCCACGCCTTTGGCATTTCTGATTCCTTCAATCTCGGACGTTACCGGATTATCGCCCAACAACAAAACGTGATATTCATGAAGGCTATCAAAAGCTTTGGTCGGGCTGAAACTCGCCTCGGTCACCAAATCGCCGCCTTTACTTACAACAACGGATGAAGCCGTCCCCGGCCAAACGCACCAAGAACTCGCCGGCGCGGCGATCACTGGCCGGCCAAACATCGCTTCTCCGAATTGATTAATTATTTTTTTAAGCTGTCTAAAAAATTCTAAATCATTTTGAATTTTATAAATTGACGGCGCGATTATTTTCACGATCGGCGCGGGTAGCCATTTTTCTATTTTCTCCACAAATTGCCAATCGGATGTTTTCACGCCGGTCCAGAGCGCTAAAGCCGTTGTCCCTTCAGGACATGTTCCGCCGTAATCGCTAACAACCAAAATTTTTCCCGTCACGCTCGCCGTTTCCATCACCTGGTCAAAAGTCACGGAAATTTTAGCATTGCGGCAAACATCAGCTGCGCCGGAAGAACAAATATCCGTCGTGGTTGAAGGATCGCAACCTTGAACTTTCGGCTTGAAATAACAACAAGTATTGCGACCAAGACCGAGTTCACAATCGGCATCGCTCGTGCAGGATTGCGAGACGGTCCCCGCGCAGATATGAGAAGTTACAATGCAAGTTGGACTTAAAGCCGCGCAGTACGCATTATCTTGGCCGCCGCAACGCAAAGTTAAATCGCCGCGATCCGTTTCGCCGCTTGTTGTTTCAGTAACTTCAATTTGAGTTGTACTTGAATTTACTCCGGCCGCTACATCTCCGGCCGCAAGATCAACCGCCGTAGCCGTTTGATATGGATCAACTAAACTATCTGTTACTGTCCCCTCGTTTAAACAAGTCGCGCTGCAACCCAGCCCGGAAACGCCGCCGGTATCGCAATCTTCGCCGCGTTCAACTATCCGATTGCCGCAAACTCCCCCGCCGGCGACTGATCCTTCGTGCAAGCAATGGTTGTTGCAACCGTCACCCGAACGAGTATTGCCGTCATCGCAATCTTCTCCCACATTAATTATGCCGTTGCCGCAGATTGGCGCAGTCGTACCTTCATTCAAACAAGTCGCACTACAGCCGTCACCGGGCGCCGTGTTGCCATCGTCACAGTTTTCGCCAAACTCCTTTACGCCATTGCCGCAAGATGGATAATCATTATTATTGGTAATGGTTGCGACAGCCGGATCACCTGGACTCCACCTCCACGGATAATCCAGGGCGGTCAATCTTTGGCCATCCTGACTGCAAAGATCCGGATTACTGAAAGGCGTGGAAATATAATTTTGCGTTGCGCCGATAAAATTTAAAATTGCTGACTTGGGATCAATTGTTACGCGATCCACGGCGCAAGGATTGGTATCATTTTTAGTTTTAAAAGTCCAAGAATAAGAATTCAAACTCTCTGCCGGATAATTCAAATCTGTTAAATGCACGCCGCTCGTTGAGGTAATTCTCTCAGAAAGAACTGCTCGGTAATAAGTGTTTGGTAAAAAATACGTACGTGGAATGAGCGTGATCGGCGGCGGAACAATTGTTAATTTTTTGGTGGCGACATCATAAGAAAGGCCGAGTGGAAAAACTGCTTCAAGCGGACGAGTGCCTTCGTTTAAACAGGTCGCACTACAGCCGTCACTGGGCACCGTGTTGCCGTCATCGCAATCCTCTCCCTCCTCAATTATGCCGTTGCCGCAAACCGCAGCCGCGCCATCACTGCCGGTATTTAAACATCTTGTTAAATCGCATCTGTCCGGAAATGGCACACCATCACAATCTTCTCCAGTCTCACGGCGGTCATTGCCGCAATATGATCCATAACGCGCGTTTGATCCTTCATTTAAACATGCTGCGCTGCAACCGTCGCTTGGGTTTGCGTTCCCATCATCACAATCTTCGCCTGGCTCAAGTACGCCATTGCCGCATTTCCAAATGTAAAGACTGACGTTAGCCGGATTTTCCGCGCTCGCCCGATTCATATTAGTATTAAATTCCGCGCCGATCTCCGCGTTGGTACAAGCGTCTTCACAATTTGGCCAACTATCTTTTACTTTTGGATCAGTAAAATCAATCGTCAAATTACCTGAACCAGATTTGCTTTCGCTTGGAATTTCGCCAGTAATTCTAACCGGCCGGCCGGCTTCAGTTTCCGCCCGCGCCGTTGCTACTTCGCTTGGAGTGGTACTACCAGCCACGGTAGCTTTTGAAACATCCGATGAGGACCAACTCCAAGGATGATAAGCGCGACAATCTATTGTTATACAAACATCGCCAGCCGCATAGCAGAGACTGTTATAATTTTGTGTCGCACCAACACTCATCAAAGTTCGCTCATATGGAGCAACTCCAACCAAGCCAATAGCGCAAGTCTCATCACTGTCGCGAGTTTTAAATTGCCAAACATAATCTCCGCCTTCCACACCGTCGCGATCGCCATCCAAGAAAAATCCTCCGTCCGGACAACCAGCGCCGCCAAGACAACTTCTTATCCCTGTACCGGCGGCTGCGTCGCTTTTCAAGGTCACTTGATACCAAGTATTTTGCGTCCACTTTCTTCCGAGTGGTAATAACTTAAGTTCAAAACCATCTTGGTAATCATCAACGTCAATAAATAAAACACTGCTGCCAGTAACCTCTGTTTTCGTCGTACAAGTTTGATCTGAACAACTTTCAACTACAATATTTTCACCGCCTGTTATTGATGCGGGATTTATTTTTGTCGTAAAGCGTGCCGTTATTGTGGCGTTTACACAAACTCTGTCACCACCCGAACGTCCAGACCAGGGTGAAGGAGAAGCTGGTCCTGGCGGTGGCGGATTACTGCAACTTTCCACCACTCGCGGATAAACCGGAAGTTGGCCGGTGGAGAATTGCCAGAAGTAATATCCCTTACCCGCGGCGGCGGCACAGGTCGCGGCGCAACTCCCATCGCGGCAGCATTGCTGGCCGGAAGGACATGTCGCACCCGCGCGGCAATCTTGGACTGAAAAATTAATGCTATTCCCCGTCACTCCCCCAGAAGTAACATTAACCGGACCGGTTTCTGCTCCAGCTTGGACAGTAGTGGAAATTTGCGCGCCATCGGTCGGCGTAACGGCCGCAGGAGTTGCGCGATAAAAATTAACTAAAGCGGCTGTTCCAAAACGCTCGCCATCAATTGTTACTGGTAAATCAACTGGCCCATTATCGGGCGTAATTTTACAAATTCCCGGACCGGCCGCGCCAGCGGCCACCGAGAAATTTTGTGGATCAAGATCACTCGTGTCGTCGCTTAATCCGCCCGTGGTTCCGCCAGTTATAATTTTTAAAATTCCCGGTACCGCGTCCCTCGGCACTTTCACAATTATTTGATCATTTTTCCACCAATCAGCTCCGCAAGCCGCCGGAAAATCGACATCCGCTCGAAGATCCGCGCCACCCGCGCCTTTAAAAAATACCAAGCCCGTTTCGCTGCCAAAATTGGCGCCAAAAATTGTTACGTACTCGCCCACTGGTCCGTGTGTCGGTGAAAAACTTAAAATTCTCGGTGCTTCGGCCGTGGCAACAACTTCAAAATTTATTGGATTGCTGTTTTGGCCGCCCACTACCACCTGAACCGGAACCGTGGCTGGGGCGATAAGAGGAACCGTGGCTCCGATACTTGCAGTTGTCCAAAGTCTAACGCTCTCGGCCCGCGTACCGCCAAAAATAATTTCGCTCGTGCCTTGTGAACTGCCAAACTGTGTACCAGCGACAACAACTTCAATCCGCGGTTCGCCGCTCGCTGGCGTAACAGAACAAATTCCCGGACGACTAATATCGTTTACATCAAAATTTGGTAAAACCGGACCACGTTCATCGTCGGTTTGGTCGGTATACTCGGCCGCCGTCGCGCCGGTTGGCGGCGGAACCGTGACCTTAACCGGACCGTCCGTCGCGCCGGTTGGCACAGCCACAATAATTTGATTATTTTGCCAAGTTGCCGAAGAAGGACATGCCGGCGTTCCGGCCAAAACATTATTGAAATAAACCTGGCCAGACGTCGTGCCAAAACTTTGGCCAAAAATTGTTACATAGTTTCCTGTTGCACCATCATTTGGCGAAACGCCAGTGATTGTGGGCAGTGTTCGGCAAACGCCGCCAATGCACGTACCGCTCCGACAATCAGCGCCGCTCGTGCAAGAACCTCCGTCACAAGTTCCGCAGTCAGCGCCGCCGCAATCAATCCCGGTTTCGTCTCCATCTCGGCTTCTATTAAAACAGTGCGCCGCTCGGACAATCACGTCCACCCCTCCAGAAGTTGTATTATTTGAATCAACGTCAAAAGCTTTTGTTGTTAAAGTATGCCGCGAACCAGCCGTTACGCCGGTTGTGTCCCAATCAAAAATTGAAGAATAATCGCGCGGCGTGACGCCAGTCGGCGCGTCGGTGCCAAGCGTTCCGCCATCTGCAAAATATTCCAAATAAGAAATTCCCGCGTCATCAGTCGCGTGCGCTTCAATTGATACTATGGCATCGGCGGAAACCGACTGCCCCGGATCCGGGTACGTTATTTCCACCGTCGGTCCAGTCACGTCAACTAAATTTCCTGTTGTAAAATTTGCTGTACAATTTGGCGCGAGCCCGCCGCAAATCAAATTTTTTCCGTCCGTGCTCCTTAATCCCGTCATCACTTCTACCGCAAACTCCTTATCGCCATCAAAACATTTTCTATCCTCATTTGGCGCCGGACAATTGTCACTCGGAACGAATTCCACGACCGTCCCCGAAGCACTCGCCGTTCCAAGAACCAAACTTCCGTCGGCCGCTTTTTTTACCGTAAAATTATCAGTTAAAGTTGTCGCGTCAACATTTTTATTAAAAACAACGCGCACCACGACATTGCGGATTGGAATAGCGCCGTTCGGCTGGATGCCGCGAACAACAAAAGAATCCGACGGAAGACCCGGACCGCCCGGACCTCCTGGACCTCCCGGACCGCCCGCACCAGGCGTTATTCCCGTGGCTTCCATTAATCTATTCAAAACAAATTGGGTGATGCCAAAAGAAAAAATAATAATAACCAAACCAATCAAAGCATTGACTAGAATTTTTTTGGCTGTACTGATTCTCTCTTCATTACCGCCGGCTGTCATCCAAACAAATCCGCCGTAAATAACAATGGCCACTGCCACAATTCCCAAAAATCCAAGCGCCACGCGGATAATTTGTGCCGCGACCACTCGAGGATCTTGGGTCGGCAAAGCTATTTCATTTCCCACTTCATTAACGCCAAAATCCTGGGCAAAAACTGTTGTGGCAAACAAAAACGCCCCCGTGACTAAAAACAGGGTGAAAAGGAATTTTAAAATTTTTCTCTCGTGTGGTTTCATAATCCGGCCACACTAAAAATTATTACTCAATATCCCACGTGCAACCTGCACCGCCCGCGACAGTGCAACTTGTTCCCCCAGCTGGACCAACTGGTTCGTAAAAACAATTCTGATAAATATCTTTTATTCTGTGGGTTGCCCGCGGAAAATATCGAACAAGTTGTTCGTCTACTACCGCTTCATCCGCGCAAATCGGCGCTGGAGTAGGCGCCTCAGTACTTTCAATAAAATCTCCGTGATAAATTATGGCTTTATGTTTTACTGGTGTCCAGTCGGGTGGTTTTGGCGAGGGAATTGTCCCGTCCGCGTTTGTCCCCTCACCGCCCAAAGTAAACCAGACAGCGCACGCGGCTCGCTCGTTATCGTCCAAAATAATATTTTCCGAACTAAAACTAGTCACGCTCATTTGTTTGCTAAACTGTATTTCAACCGGAGCATCAAGAGGAACGTCGCTTTCCCCCGCGCCGGGCACGAGTGGCAATTCAATTCGCGGCGGAATTAAATCAATTTCATCATTAGTTCTAAAATTCCAAAGATAATTATCCGCGGTCGGTCCATCGGCCTCGCCGTTTCTATTGCCATCCAAAGAATTGCCGACTACGTCAGTCGCGCCGGTATAAGGCATTTCTGCCTCAGGCGGCGTCGTGCCAAGTTCAGCGGCTTTCACGGTTACCCTAACACCCGCGTCGGAAGGCAAACAAAAAACGTCGCCGCCGCAGGAATTAGTGCCGCAGAGCAAATCAGTAGTAAACTCTATAGTTTTATATTGATTGCCAATCGCCCAAGTACCGGCAACCGGAGTGGCTATGCCAGCGCTATTGGTTGCTAACACCTCAATCTTATTAAAACCCCTTGTGGTTTTTCCGGCCACGGTAGTTGGATCCATGGCTTCGTTAAAATTTACCTGAACCAAAATATTTCTGGCATTTGTAGTATCGCGGCCAGGAATCACGCTTTCCACTTTCGGCGGCGTTACGTCCACAATTGTGCTTACTTCAAAATCCCAGGCGTAACCATCACTGAAAGCATCGGTAAAGGCGTCGCTTCCATCTGCTTTTTTAATTTCTGGCTTTAGAGACGTCGTATACCAAATATTTTCTGTCGGGCTACCCAGATATTCCACTGGATCAAAGACAAAATTTTGGTGATCGTCGGTAAAAGTCACATTAACCGCGCTGGGCTGCAAAAAATTCGGCGGCTGCGGCGCACCCGGCGTCGGCGGCGTACCATATTCTCCCTGAAGCGATTGATAAATTCTGATATTTTCACTTTTTAAAGGAAAAATCGTAGCTGACGTAACAAGCACTCCCCCGAGCGTGTCATCTCCGGGATTGGCCGGATCGTGAATATCATAACCCTCAATAATTGAATCCAATGCCATCGGTTCTTTAAAAGTAATAATAATTTTTGTGTTTCTGGCAATTCCCGTGCCGCCGCGCGGCGGATAATGGCTTTCAACAATACCATTACCTAAAGAACCTTCGGTACGGCTGAAAAGCGGCCGACCTGAAGGACCGCCCTCGCCTCCCGCGCCGGTAAGCGCGGCCATTAAAGTATTTAAAACATATTGTGTAATGCCAAAAGCCATCAAAATAATAACTAGACCTATCAAACCGTTCGTTAAAATCTTTTTAGCTGTACTTATTTTTTCCTCATTTCCCCCTGAAGTCATCCAAACAAAACCGCCGTAAAGAACAATGCCCAGCGCGACAACACCCAAAAATCCAAGCGCCACTCTTACAATCCTCGCGGCAATCACTCGCGGATCACCTTCAACCAAGGCAATTTCATTCCCCACCTCATTTAAACCAAAATTCTGAGCCAACGCAATTTGGACAAATAAAAGACTGGCCGCGAGGACGGCTAAACAAGCTAAAATCTTTAACGCCTTTCTAACCTGCATGTTCGGCAAAGTTAAGTTTTCAACTTATAATTTCCAAAATTGAAAATTGTAAATTTAAGAGCGTTTTTGTTTTGTATTTTTGTTTTTAGATTATTCTTTCTCCAATATTTCTTTTACCATTTTACTTACCGCGTCTCCCCCAGCCCGTCCGCCGGCCGCTTTCATAACCGCACCCATCACTTTACCAAAATCCGCGGGACTTGCGGCGCCGAATTCTTTTATTTTTTCCTCTACAATTTTCTTTAGTTCTTCTTCGCTAAGTTCTGTCGGCATATATTTCGCAAGGATTTCCATTTCCACTTTTTCTTTAGACGCCAAATCAGCCCGCCTGCCTTTTTCGTATTCAGCGATCGAGTCTTTGTGCTTCTTAATTTCCGAGGCGATAACTTTCAAAACATCTTCGTCTGTAAAACCTTTGCGCATTCCGGCAATTTCCGCGTTAGTCACGGCCGACTTCAGCATTCCGAGCGTGGAAACCACAACCTCGTTTTTTGCCTTGCGAGCCGCAACAAAATCTTGTTCAATTTTTTCTTTTAAAGTCATCTTCGCGGGTATTTATTTCTCGTGTCAAACTCTTCTTTGAGTTTTCCGATTTTTTTCAAATATTCGCGTTTTTTTCTGAGTTCCTCGCGACGCAAGGCTGAAGCGCGCTGCAAATTTTTGCTCTTCTCCGCTGTATGAAATCTGATTTTCTTTGCCTGCAGCAATTTTCCGCTTTGTTGAACCCGACGACTGAAGCGTCTCATCATGCTTTCAAAAGTTTCTCCCCTTTTTCTTTTTACTTCTTGGCTCATTCTTTCACCTCTCTTTCCTAAGATTATTTTATTATATGATAAATTATGTTACTTGGCTATACCGTTTGTAATCTTTTTCTTCATTTCCTGAACAATCTTCACAAAATCAATTATTTCCTGCGAACCGCCTTCCATATCTCTGATAATAATCGTGCCGTCAATCACTTCCTTCTGGCCCAAAATCAAGGCATATCTCGCTCCAAGTTTATTGGCGATCTCAAGCTGTTTTTTCAAACCTTCTTTGGTCAAACCGTGAGTGATGTAAAATCCGGCGCGGCGAAGATCTTCAATCAAAGCAAAGCTTTTCTTTCTGGCCTGTTCTCCAAGCTGCGCCAAAAAAATATCCGGAACGATAAGTGGCGGAACGTCAACATTATTTTCTTTGATTTTTGTAATCAACCGCTCGGGGCCCAAAGCCACGCCGCAAGCCGGAGTCGGCCGGCCGCCTAAAACTTCCACTAAATTATCATATCGCCCGCCGCCGCCCAAAGCTTCCGCCTTTTGGCCCGTCGCCTGATTTTCTTCAGAAAAAAATTCAAAAACGGTTTTGGTGTAATAATCAAGTCCGCGCACAAGATAAGGATTTAAGTTATACGGAACAGCCGCGTCATCAAGATATTCCAAAACTCGGACAAAATGATTTTTACAATCATCGCAGAGATAATCAACAATCTGCGGCGCTCCCTCTTTCAGCGGCTCGCATCCCGCTTCTTTGCAATCCAGAATCCTCAAAGGATTTTTAACTAATCTTTTTTTACATTCTTCACAAAGCGAACTCCGCTGGTCGCGATAATAATTTACCAATTTGTTTTTATACGACTCTCGGCACTTTGGGCAGCCGATACTGTTTACCTGAACGCTTGTTTTAAGGCCGAGATCTTGAAGCAAATTATAAACTAAAAAGATAATTTCGGCGTCAATTACCGCATTTCCGTCACCCAATGTCTCAAAACCAAACTGATGAAAGGCTCGGAGTCGGCCGGCTTGCGGACGTTCGTGACGAAACATCTGGCCAAAATAGAAAAATTTGACCGGCTGAGGCAGGTTAAGCATGCCATGCTGAATGTAAGCGCGCGCGATTGAGGCGGTTGCTTCCGGACGGAGACATATATTTTCTCCTCCGCGATCAGTGAAGGAAAACATTTCTTTAGAAACGATATCCGTTTCTCCGCCTACAGCTCTGTTAAAAAGAGCTGTTTCTTCCAAAATCGGCGTTTCAATAAATTCATAGCCATAATTATTGGCAAAATTTTCCGCTTTGTTTTTTACAAAATGCCAATATTTATATTCTCCCGGCAAAATATCCTTCATTCCCCGAAGCGTCTGAAAAACCCTCGGCTTTGAAGGCGCGGCTTTTGCTTTCTGCTTTTTAGCGGCAACTTTTATTTTTTTCGCCTTTTTTTGAATTTTTGGTTTTTTAACCATACTTTAATTATGGATTATATTCCGGAGTTTCAAAAACTTTGATTTTATTAAATGGCCAACCTCGGACCCAAACCTTTCCGACAATATATTCTCTCTCAATCGGACCAAAACTACGCGAATCAAAACTGGCCAAACGATTATCGCCCATAATAAAAAATTCATCGGGACCGAGCGAGATCGTCCGATCTCCAAAAGTTTTTATACCATCATCTAAATATTTTTCTTCAAGAAGCAGACCTTCTCTATTGTCACTATTGTAAACAATTACTTTTCCGTCTTTAATTTCCAGCGTTTCATTCGGCAAACCGATAATTCTTTTTATAAAATATTGGCTCGTATCCCGCGGATATTTAAAAACAACGATATCTCCTCTTTCCGGAGCGTTGAAGCGATAACTTATTTCATTAATAATCAAATATTCATGGTCAAAAAAATTTGGTTCCATGGACGCGCCCTTAACATAAAACGGCTGAATCAAAAAATAACGCACCGGAACGATAATGGCTAAAGAAATTAAAACAACCTTGATTATTTCCAAAATATATTCCGTAAAACGTTTCATGGTCGTCTCTTTTTGTTTTTCATCCCCCGGCAGAGCGGCGGACGTTGTTTCAAATTCGTTTTCCTTATTCTTTAATATGGACATAAATTATATTATTGATAAATTGATAATATTAAATTTTGTACGTGGTGGACGCATCTGGATTCTCCGCCCGAGGCGGATCCGCCTTTGGCGGAGAACCTACTAACTTTTTAACAATGGACGATGGAGGATTCGAACCTCCGACCTTTCGAATGTGAATCGAACGCTCTAACTTCACCCGCCCACCTTTGGGCAAATGGGCTCGAGAGGATTCGAACCTCCGACCTTTCGAATGTGAATCGAACGCTCTAACCAACTGAGCTACGAGCCCAAAGGTGGGCGGGCAAGCCTGAGCTAATCGTCCAAAATTTCTGGCAGTTTCAATAATCTTAAGCGTTCTTTTAAATAACGCCGACCAAACCCGGTTTTGAAATACTTTTCTCTCTTAATCGCTGACTTTTTATCTAGACAGGCTTCGTAATATACTAATTTTAAGGGTCTCCTATTTTTAGTTGCCGTCACTTTACCAGTCTGATGTTCCCAGAAGCGTTTTCTTAAATTATCCGTAAAGCCAATGTAAAGTTTATAATCCTTCAAACTTTGTAAAACGTAGGTGTAATACATTGTAAGTAAGCGCTCCCCGCCCGCAACGCCAGCAAGACAATCTTGCTTGGCTTGCGTGGCGGGCGGGTAACCAGCTGAGCTATGCGTCCTGAAGAGACTCCCATGGCTAATAACTAAAACTTAAGCAAGATAATCTTGCCTTTTCTCAATTTGTATCTTAAAGTATTCATATTATAACACGCGAACTTTATAAAAGCAAGCTCGCTTTTTGAGGTATTTTCCCCGGCTCTCCGACGATTTTCGGCGGCAAAATTTCGTCTTTTGTGGCTTTTGTTATATAATGTAAAAACACTAAGTAAATCCTGTTTGTAAAATAATGAAAATCAACTTACTGGACAAAGATTTAACGCCAAATCCAAAGAAAGGTTTACATATTTTTTGGAAATCGGCAATCGCCCTTGCGGTTATCGCTCCTCTTTTTTTAATCCAAACCACTTTTCTAAAAGGAAATTTCAACCCATTTTTAAAAATTGGTGCGGCGCTGCAAAGTTTTGAATTTGAAAATATCACCGAGTGGGTAAGTCAAATCGGAAAACTCATCCGGAGCGACGACAAACTTTTGGAAGGCGAAAAAGACGGACGAATAAATTTTTTACTTCTGGGGATGGGCGGCGCGGGACACGACGGCGCGTATCTCACGGATACGATGATTCTCGCGAGTTTTAATCCCAAAGAAAAAAAGATCGCCATGGTTTCCATTCCCCGCGATCTGGCTATCCCCATGCCCGGCTACGGCTGGAGGAAAATAAATAACGTCAACGCTTTCGCCGAAGCGGAAAAAAGAGGCAGCGGCGGCGAAGCAACCCGCGAGGCCGTGAGCGAAGTCTTGGATATCCCTATACATTATTATATACGAGCTGATTTTCAGGGTTTTGAAACTCTGGTTGACAAATTGGGCGGGGTTTCCGTTTATGTTGATAAATCCTTTACTGATAATCAATATCCGACTGATGATGAAAAATACCAAACTCTTCATTTTGAAGAAGGCTGGCAAAATATGGATGGCGCGAGAGCTCTTGAATTTGTCCGTTCCCGCCACGGCACGAACGGCGAAGCGTCTGATTTCGCGAGAAGCCGACGCCAACAAAAAATTCTGGCTGCCTTGAAAGATAAAATTCTCTCTTTCAGCACGCTTTTCAATCCCATCAAAATTCAGAGTATCTTTGATATGGTAAAAAATTCCATTGATACAAATATGGAAATGTGGGAAATAGTAAGAATGAGCCGCATGGTCCGCGATATTAATACGGGAGAAATTATCCATCAAGTTTTGACCGCCGACGAAGGGGGCCTGCTCGTCGCCACAAATCTCGACGGCGCTTATGTTTTAGAACCGCGATCGGGAGATTTTAGCGAAATTCAATTTTTGGTAAAAAATATTTTTAATGTTGCCTCGGAAATAAGCCCCGAAGAAAAACCGAAAATGATCCGTGTTGAAATTCAAAACGGCACAAAAAAAACTGGCTTAGCGGGAAGAACCGCCGAAATGCTTACAAAACTTGACTACAGAGTGGTCAAAGTCAGCAACGCCGCAGAACAAAATTATGAAAAAACCGTAATTTATGATTTGACCGAGGGTAAAAAAAATAATGAACTTAATTTTTTGAAAGAAAAATTGGACGCCGATATTTCGCTTTCTCTCCCCTCTTGGTTTCAAAGTTCTATAACTCCCTCTGAAGTAACAATCTTCCCGCCAGCGTCTGAAGAAAAAAATAATTCAATTGATTTTTTAATCATCCTGGGAAAAAACGCAATTTTTTAAATAAATATTTTCATGCCTCAATTCACCGTCGCTATTGTCGGACGAGCCAATGTCGGAAAATCAACTCTCTTTAATCGGATATTGGAACGACCAAAAGCCATCGTCTCAACCATAGCCGGCACAACGAGAGACAGGAATTACGGCCAAGCCCGTTGGCGTGGCCGTGATTTTCAGATTGTTGATACCGGCGGTCTTGAAGAAGTTAACGCCATTTCCGGAGGAATCAAAAAACACGTGGATATCGCCGTGAAAAAAGCCGATGCGGTGATCTTTTTAGTTGATTTAAAAATCGGCCTTATGCCGCAAGACCGGGCCGTGGCTAATTTTTTACAGAAATTAAAGAAACCTGTGATTTTAGTCGGCAATAAAGCTGATTCGCCGGGAGTATTCGCCGCGGCGGAAAATCCGGAATGGCTTAAACTAAGTTTTGGCAAACCCTTGCCGGTCTCAGCCGCGAATGGCGCGGGCACCGGAGATCTCTTGGACCGAGTATTTGAATTTTTCAAAAATAAACCGGACGAGGAAAAATCTAAAGATTTTCTTGCCGTTCCGCCGATCAAAGTGGCGATTGTCGGAAAACCAAACGTCGGAAAATCATCGCTCTTAAATGCGCTTCTCGGAGAAGAACGGGTTTTGGTAAGCGAAATTCCTTTTACCACCCGCGAACCGCAAGACATGATTTTAATTTATCGCGACCAGCCTTTTCTTTTAATTGACACTGTCGGGATGAGAAAAAAAGCGAGGGTTGAACCGGGTTTGGAAAAAGTCGGTGTCCGAAGAAGTATCGTGGCTATGGATCGAGCTGATGTTATTCTTTTCATCACTGAAGCTCAAGAACAAATGACTTCACAGGAGAAACATCTTTCTGAATTAATCCTTGAAAAAAATGCCGGCCTTATCATTGTTGCCAATAAATGGGATCTTGTGGAAAAACAAGGGCCGGAAACCATGAATCTTTTTGTTGATTATTACAATCGCTTTTTCCCCTATCTTGATTGGGCGCCCGTTATTTTTGTTTCGGCCAAAACCGGCGAAAAAGTTCAAAAAATTCTTGATCTCGTTATTGAGATAAAAAAGAATAGAGAAAAATTTATCAAAGCGGAAGAACTAAATAAATTTTTAAAAGAAGTTTTGAGCAAACACTGGGCAATCATTCACCGCAGAAAAAAATCCGGAGCGGGTGCGCGACCAAAACTAATTAAGCTTGTCCAGGAAGGAATAAATCCCCCAAAATTTCATCTTGTTACCACCTCTAAGGCTGAACTGCCGGAAGGTTTTATAAAATTTATTGAAAAAAAATTCCGCGAACGTTTCGACTTTACCGGCACGCCGATAAAATTGGGCGTGAGGCATATCAAAAAAAATAAAGAGTAATAATTTTATGAAAATTATTATCGGCCTGGGAAATCCGGGCGAAAAATACGAGAACACTCGGCATAATATCGGGTTTGCCGTAGTTTCAAGTTTCAAATTTCAAGTTTCAAGTTTTCCCGATTGGAAAATAAATAAAAAATTCAACTCGGAAATATCCGAAGGAAAAATCAACGGGGAAAAAATTATTTTATTGAAGCCCCACACTTTTATGAATAATTCCGGCCAGGCCGTCGCCGTCGCAACTAATTTTTATAAAGTTAAACCAGCTGATATTTTAATAATCCATGATGACATTGATTTGCCGCTCGGCAAAATGCGCGTCAAAAAAGACGGATCTTCGGGCGGACACCGCGGTATAGAATCAATTATCACGGCGCTCGGCACAAATAATTTTCCAAGATTAAAAATCGGCGTCGGACCGAAGGAACGACCGAAAAATTTTGACGCGGCAAATTTTGTTTTAAAAAAATTCGGCAAAGGCGAAGAGAAAACTCTGAACCTGATAATCAAGAAAGCAACCGAGGCGGTCGCCGTAATTCTATCCGACGGAGTCCAAGAGGCAATGAATAAATTTAATTAAAAAAATCATCCCGCCAAAGGGCGGGATACCAAAATTTTTAATTTTGCATTTTGCATTTTTAATTGGAGCGAAGCGACGATTCTGCTCATAACACTGTCTGCCAGCGTAAAGTCTTATTCCAAAAACGGAAAAAACTTTAACTTACGGCTACTTGCCAGGTCAGGAGGGGTGACCATCACGTTCGCCGCTGGCAGACAGAGGCATAGACACAAACATTTTTGATAATATATCTTAACAATTTTAGCAGATTACGCACTTTTTTGTCAAGGGTCGGCCATTGAAAATTTTTAATTCTCAATTTCTAATTTTTAATCAAATCATAATTTTTCAATTTTAAATTTTGATAATTAAATCATTAAAAATTCATTGGAAATTGAAAATTGGAAATTGAAAATTATTTAAAATACCATTAATATTCATCATCATCCGCTTTAATAGCCAAAATATAATGGATACACAAAACGACTTAAAGTATTGGGTTGCCTTTTCACGCCATCCAAAAATCGGCGCGACCAGACTCGTAAAACTTTTTAATTTTTTTCATTCTATGGAAGAAGCCTGGCGGGCTTCTTTTTCTGAATTATGCCGTGCCGGGCTGGATGAAAATATTATTCACGACTTTTTGGCCCAAAAAATGACGATCAATCCGGACGCCGAATGGGAAAAATTAATCAAAGAAAACATCAGTGTTTTAGTAATAAACGATCCCAAATACCCAAAATTACTAAAAGAAATTTGGAATCCGCCGGCGATTTTGTACGTCAAAGGCGAATTGCCTCCCGATGACGGATTTAATCTGGCGGTAGTGGGAACAAGAAAAATCAGCACTTACGGCCGGCAAATCGCTTCCATGCTTACCGCCGAACTTGTACAAAATGGTTTTAATATCATAAGCGGGCTGGCCCTGGGAGTTGATGCTCTTGCCCACCAAACGACCGTTGGCCTGGGAGGAAAAACTATAGCCGTACTCGGTTCAGGAATTGATTCTGAAAGTGTTTATCCCGTGCAAAACAAATATCTCGCCGGAGAAATAATAAAAACAGGCGGCGCCGTAATTTCCGAATACCCACTTGGCGCCATCGCCATGCCCGGCAATTTTCCCCTTCGGAACCGCATCGTTTCCGGGCTTTCTCTTGGCACGCTCGTTATTGAAGCGGCCGAAGAATCTGGCGCCTTAATCACCGCCCAATGCGCCCTGGAACAAAATCGCGAAGTTTTTGCCGTGCCCGGCAGTATTTTCAACCCGACTTCCGCCGGCCCAAATAAATTAATAAAAATGGGCGCCAAAGCTGTTACCTCGGTAAATGATATTTTAGAAACCCTTAATTTAGTGAAGGCCGCCGATTTTATACAAAATAAAAAAATCCTCCCGGCCTCGCCGGAAGAAGAGAAAATTTTGGCCAATCTTTCAGCCGAACCAACTCATGTTGATAAGCTCATTACTGCCTCAGGACTTGACACGGCCAAAGTTGGTGCTATACTAACGCTTATGGAAATGAAGGGAATGGTTAAAAATCTGGGCGGAATGAACTATGTATTGAGTAAATAGTTCATAGTTCGCAGTTCATAGTTAAAAAAATCTATGAACTATGAACCATTAACTATAAACATCGATATGAATTTAGTCATTGTCGAATCTCCGACAAAGGCAAAAACTATCAGCAAATTTTTAAGTAAAGACTTCGTGGTTAAGTCTTCTTTTGGCCATCTTCGCGATCTGCCGCAAAAGGAGATGGGTATTGATATTGAGCATGATTTCACGCCGCATTATGTTGTTCCGAGAAAAAATCAGAAGATTGTTACTGACTTAAAAAAGTCTGCCGCAAAAGCCAAATATATTTACTTTGCGTCTGATGAAGACCGCGAAGGAGAAGCGATCTCTTGGCATTTAACGCAAATATTGAAACCGAAAGCCGGGCAGGCCCGCCGGATCGCTTTTCATGAAATTACTAAAAACGCTATCCTCTCGGCTCTGGAAAATCCGCGCGATATTGATATTAACATGGTTGACGCTCAGCAAGCCCGCCGAGTTTTGGACCGCCTCGTCGGCTATGAACTCTCCCCTTTTCTTTGGCGAAAAGTTGCGAAAGGCCTTTCCGCCGGCCGCGTCCAATCCGTGGCCGTTCGTTTGATTGTTGAACGCGAACGAGAAATCCAAAAATTCGTCCCGGAAGAATATTGGAATATTGAAGGTGATTTCCAAAAAGAAAGTGGCAAAGAAAATTTTTCGGCAAAATTGAATAAGATTAATGATAAAGTTTTAGATAAATTCGCCATCAAAACAAAAGATGAATCCGACAAAATTTTAAAAGATTTGGACGGACGAATTTATAAAGTCGTAAATGTTGAAGAGAAAGAAACTAAGCGCACTGCGCCGCCGCCTTTTATCACTTCAACCCTGCAGCAGGATGCCAACCGCCGGCTGGGTTTTTCCGCTAAACAAACGATGTTAATCGCTCAGCAATTATACGAAGGCGTGGAACTCGGAAACGAAGGTTCAATCGGTTTAATCACTTATATGAGAACCGACTCAGTTAATTTGGCGGAAAAATTTTTGGCAGAGGCGCGCGATTTTCTTAAAAAATCTTTTGGCGAAAAATATTTAGCGCCTGGCGTGCGCCGCTTTACCACCAAATCAAAACTGGCTCAAGAAGCTCATGAAGCCATTCGTCCGACTGATCCTTCCCGCGATCCGGAAAGTGTCCGACCGTATTTAGACGATCATCAATATAAACTTTACAATTTGATTTGGCGGCGAGCCATGGCTTCGCAAATGGCCGAGGCGGCACTTTTGGGCACGGCCGTGGACATTGAAGCTGAAAAATCTAGCGCCAAAAATCAATACAGCTTCCGAGCTAACGGCTTAACTATAAAATTCGACGGCTTCTTAAAAGTTTATGGCACAAGCCAAGAAACAATTTTGCCGGTTTTCAAATTAGAAGAACTTTTAAAATTATTAAAATTAAATCCGGCCGAACATTTTACCGAACCGCCAGCCAGATATTCCGACGCTTCACTTGTTAAATCTCTTGAAGAATATGGCATCGGCCGGCCGTCAACTTACGCTCCGACAATTTCCACCATTATTGAACGCGGCTACGTCGAACGCATTGAGGCGCGGCGGCTAAAGCCGACGGAAATCGCCTTTATGGTAAATGATCTTTTGGTTGCCCACTTCCCGCAAATTGTTGATTATAAATTTACCGCCAATATGGAAAGCGACCTTGATGAAATTGCCGAAGGAAAAAAGAAATGGGTTCCGATTATTAAAGAATTTTATATGCCTTTTAAAGAAAACCTTGACCAAAAATATAAGGAAATCAGCAAGAAGGAATTAACCGAAGAAGCCACCAAGGAAATTTGTGAAAAATGCGGCTCCCCCATGGTAATCAAAATGGGCCGATACGGAAAATTTTTGGCCTGCAGCGGTTTTCCCAATTGCCGCAACATCAAATCATTGGATAAATCCGACGGCGGCGAACCGGAAACCACGAATGAAATTTGCGACAAATGCGGCGCGCCTATGGTCATTAAATCCGGACGCTTTGGAAAATTTTTGTCTTGTTCAAAATATCCTGAATGCAAAAACATGAAACCTCTTGTGAAATCCACCGGTGTTGCCTGCCCAGAATGCGGCAAAGGAGAAATTGTGGAACGACGATCCAAGCGTGGCCGAACTTTTTATTCCTGCAACCAATATCCGAATTGCAAATTTGCCCTCTGGTCAAAACCGACCGGCGAAAAATGCCCGAAATGCGGAAGTTTGGTAGTCTACGGAAAAAATGACACAGTTGCTTGTTCCAATAAAGAGTGCGATTATAAGAAATAACACAATAATAACAAAATCCCCTCCCTTGACGGGAGGGGTTTGGGGAGGGTGAAATTTGCCACCCCCACCTTAATCCTCCCCCATCAAGGGGGAGAAATTTTTAATTTTTCACTTTTAATTTTTAATTTATTTATGACAGGGCCGAGAAGCCTAACCCCTAAACCAATGGTGATGCTAGGGTGGCGACTCGGACCCCGCCGATTTTATTAAACCACAATTTTTTAGAAAAAACAATTTTGGAGTCCGCCCTTTAGGGCGAGACGGTCTCTGCCTGAAGGCAGGACTCCAACAAAACAACACCCCGCCATTTCTGGCGGGGTGTTGTTTAAATAACCATCGTCGTAACCGGGTTACGACACATATTACAACGCATACGACACATTTAACTCGTTCTTTTCTTTTTTTCTTGAGGAAACAAATGCTCAATCACAGAAGACACAATAGAATGACTCATCCACTTAGAATCTTCCGGCAAGAATTGTTCGATAGTCTGCTTAAAGTGTTCTGTAGGATAGGGTCTGCGAGACGGAGCGCCGGCCTGGGGCCAAAAAACTATTTCAACACCACCTACGTGACCAATGTAATACGGCAAAGCGGTTCGAAAATCATATCCACTTTTACCTTTCTGAAGAGCGTCGGCAATCATTTTACCGATGGTGTCTATGTGTTTATCGGCCTCGTGCCAATATTTAAGAACCCTCTCATTATAATACTCCTTTTTTTGCTCATCACTATAAGCTGACGACGGGGTATCAGCACGTCCTTCATCGTAGTTTTTAAAACCCGTCCGTCTCGCCATGACAGCTGCTTTCAGTTCAGAACCGAAATTACCACCGACTTTAGGAAGTTGGGTTTCCTCATCAATAAATCTCCTTCGCTGTTTTTCTTTGATTTTGACCAACGCCTCGTCGGTTTCATCGACGAGTTCCTCCGCAGAACGCAAATCTTCTGGCGGAACAACCCCTTCCAATTCTTCTACTCTTCCATGCCCCTCTTTACGCTCTTGTGGCGGCGTACCACCTTCAGGTTTTTCTGGCATAAATTTTAGAAAAATTAAAAATTAACTTCCTCCACTCCAAATAGTACTCTCTCTCTGAATTTGTCAAATCCACGCACCACTATCGCTTTGTCATTGCGAGGAGGCCCGACTTCGTCGGGCCGACGCGGCAATCCCCTTTTTGTGAGATTGCTTCGCTTCGCTCGCAATGACAGTGCAAAAACAACACCCCGCCTTTCGGCGGGGTGTTTTGATTTGGGGTTGGTCCTTTATTTCACGGAGTGGAACAAAGGACTTTCCTAGCATCACAAAAATATAATAACAAATTTATCGCAATCTGTCAAGGGTTATTTACAAAACTATCGTTTTAATCTAAAATTAATCATGCCCCCACACCTTTCTTTTTATGAAAGAACGTAAGTAAATTTACAACAAATAATTATATTTCCAAGGAAAGGTGTGGGGGTGAATTATGACAACGATTGACGACTTAATCCAAAAAATAAAATTTTACGCACCAAATGCCGACCTAGATTTGGTGCGTTTAGCTTTTGATTACGCCAAAAAAGCGCACAACGGCCAAAAGCGGCTTTCCGGCGAACCATACATTAATCATCCGCTCGCCACGGCCATGAATTTAGCTGAAATGAAACTTCATCAGGATATTATCATCGCCGGCCTCCTGCACGACATTCCTGAAGAAACCCACCCGGAAAATCCGGAAATCGCTCTCCGGGAAATAAAACATAACTTTGGCGAAGAAGTCGCTTTCATGGTTCGCGGAATTACAAAACTCGGAAAAATTAAATATCGCGGCATGGAGCGGTATTTGGAAAATTTGCGTAAAATGTTTATCGCCATGGCCGAAGACGTCCGGGTGATTTTCATTAAATTCGCCGACCGTTTGCACAATTTGGAAACGCTCGACGCCCAGCCGCCGGCCAAACAAAAACGCATCGCCATGGAGACCATGGAAATTTACGCCCCGATTGCCAATCGTCTCGGCATGGGCGAAATTAAAGGCCGGCTTGAAGATTTATCTTTTCCCTATCTTTATCCTCGAGACTTTGAAAAATTAAAAAAAGAAGTCGCGCCCCGCTATCGGGCTAAAGAAGATTATTTAAAAAAAACAAGGATTAAACTTTTAAAAGCCGTAAGCCAATTTTCCTTCGGCCCGGCGGGCGAAGATCAAAAAAATCAATCCGGCCGCATCAAAGTTTTTTCAATTCATGGCCGGACAAAGCGGCTCTGGAGTATTCACAAAAAATTACAGCAAAAGGGTTACGAGGATCTTTCAAAAATTTATGACCTGGTCGCTCTTAGAGTAATTGTTGATACCGTGGCCGAATGCTACACGGTGTTGGGCATCATTCACCAATTATGGAAACCACTGAAAGGCCGGATTAAAGATTATATCGCCCAGCCAAAACCAAATGGATACCAATCTCTTCACACTACGGTTTTCTGCGACGATGGAGAAATCGTAGAGTTTCAAATTAGAACAAAAAAAATGCACGAAGAAGCAGAATATGGTATTGCTTCGCACTGGTATTACGATGAACGCGGTTCAATGCCGGTCGCGAAAGATTTAAAGTGGGTCAGAGAACTAACTAAATGGAAAAAAGAATTTGAAGAAAACCAAAGATATCTTGAATCGTTAAAAATTGATGTTTTTCAAAACCGTATTTTCGTTTTTACACCAAAGGGCGATGTTATTGATTTGCCGGAGAACTCCACGCCAGTGGATTTTGCTTACACTTTACACAGCGATCTTGGCGACAAATGTATCGGAGCAAAAGTTAATGAACAAATCGCCAAGTTAGATACCAAACTTCAGAGCGGTGATGTCATTGAAATTTTAACCGACAAAAATAGAAAAGCTCCATCGGCCGACTGGTTGAAGTTTGTAAAAACAAACGCCGCCCGGCACAAAATTAAAAGCCATCTGAAACAAAGTAAAAAATTGAGATAACAAAACCGCCCGGAAATTTATCCGGGCAGTTTTTAATTTGATTTATCTTTTAGAAATTTTTTTAATCAGATTATTCAATTCCTCTTCGCTGTAAAAATAAATTATCACCTGGCCTCGCTCTCCCCTCTTTTTTATTTCCACCTTTGTTCCAAGAGCGCCACGCAGAGTTTCTTCTTTAGCCGCAAGGGCGGGATTAATTTTTGATTGCCTGGATCCCTTTGCCCTTCGAACCACGATTTCCGCGTCGCGGACAGTCATCTCATTCTTTAAAATCTTAGAAAAATATTTTAGCTGAGCCCTCTCGTCGGGTAAACTAACAAGGGTTCTCGCGTGGCTTTCTTTTATTTTTCCACTCCGAAGCGCCTGCTGAATTTCATTTGGCAAAGAAAGCAACCTTAGCGTATTGGCCACGGTCGGGCGGCTTTTGCCGATTCTTTCAGCCACTTTCTCTTGAGTCAAATTAAATTCCTGCATCAGCCGGCTAAACGCCCTGGCTTCTTCAATCGGATTTAAATTTTTTCTTTGAATATTTTCAATTAGGGCCAACTCTAATTTTTCTTGATCGCGGACAGTTCTGACAATCGCCGGAACGGTTCGTAAATTTAAAAATTTCGCAGCGCGATATCGCCTCTCACCGGCAATCAGTTCATAATTTTCGCCGTCAATTTTTGTAACGACGAGCGGCTGCAAAATCCCATGCTCTTTAACAGAATTTATCAGATCTTCCAAATCCTGATAACCAAAATCTTCGCGCGGCTGTTTGGGGTTTGGCCTGATATTTTTTACCGGTACTTCAATCAGCCGGACGCCCGACGGAGCTTCAACTTCCGACACTGCTTGAATAATTTTTCTTGAAGGGATAAGTGAATTTAAACCTCTTCCTAAACCGTAAGACATATATTGAGAATTTAGAATTTAGAAAGTAGAATCTAAAAATTGAAATAAGAATTTTTAATCCGCCAGATTCTATTTTCTACTTTCTAGATTCTAGCTTCTAATAATTCCCGAGCGAGTCGTTCATACGCCTTCGCGCCCTTGCTTTTGTTGTCGTAGTGCAGAATTGTGAGCCCGTGCGACGGCGCTTCAGCCAATCTGACATTTCTTGGAATAACTGAACGGAAAATTTTGTTCGGAAAATATTGATAAAGTTCTTTTAAAATCGCATCGGAAAGGCCAACGCGGCTGTCAAACATTGTGATAACTGCGCCCAAAATTTTTAAATCTGGTTTTAAATTTTCTTGGACTAATTTTACCGTCTCCAGAAGCTGCCCCAAACCTTCGAGAGCATAGTACTCCGCTTGGACTGGAATAAAAACCTGGTCGGCCGCAGTTAAACTGTTAATCGTTAAAAGTCCAAGTGAAGGCGGACAATCAATAATGATATAATCAAAATCATGACGAGCTTCAAGGAGAGAATCGTACAGACGAAATTCTCGCCGCTCAGCATTAACTAATTCCACGTTCGCCCCAGCCAAAGAAACCGTGGCCGGCGCAACCTTATATCCCTGAACCGGAGTATTTACTATAACGTCCCGAAACGCCACTTCTCCAGAGATCGCTTCGTAAACTCCCTTTTCCAATTTTCGGTGATCAATTCCAAGGCCGGAAGTGGCATTGGCTTGAGGATCCATGTCCACGAGAAGCACAAATTTTCCTAAATGCGCCAAATAAGCGCCCAAATTAACGGCGGTTGTCGTCTTTCCTACCCCTCCCTTTTGATTGACAATAGAAATAATTTGAGCCATAATAGATTATCTCCGCCCTAAATATTTGATTATTATACCCCAATCTTGCTTTTTTGACAACTTTGTTATAAAATAAAGAAAGTAAATTGACGCCGATGTGGCGGAACTGGCATACGCGTGCGACTCAAAATCGCATTCCCGCAAGGGATTGTGGGTTCAACTCCCACCATCGGCACCACTCACTCACTTGACAATTTATAAAATATAGCGTATTTTAATACGTAAATCCGTTTCACATTAAAACGTAGCGGGGTGGAGAAGTAGCATCTCGCCTGGCCCATAACCAGGAGATCGCCGGTGCAAATCCGGCCCCCGCAACCAAAAAAATATAGAATCACATAAACCGGATTTGCAGGAAAGGGGTCGGGAAAACGTAGTTTTCCTGATTTGCGGAAATATTAAAACCGCAGGGTTTTAAGAAGCGGAGCGATAAATCCGGCCCCCGCAACCAAAAATTATAAATTTTATATAGATTAATCCAACAACAGCGAGGCTGGGTAGCTCAGTTGGTTAGAGCGAGGGACTCATAAGCCCTAGGTCGTCGGTTCGATCCCGACCCCAGCCACCAAAAAGCTATGCTTCTAACTGTTCACGCCACGGCCGGCGCGTTAATCGGCCAACAAATAAATAATCCTGTTCTAGCTTTTGCTTTAGCTTTTGTTTCGCATTTTATTTTAGATATGATTCCTCACGGCGATCAGGATTGGATTGATGACTATAAAGGTGACCAAAAAGCCAAAGTCAAAAAAATTATCAGCATCGTGGCCATAGATGTTGTAATTTTGCTGGCTCTGCTTGTTTCAAGATTTTATTATACTGATTCTTTCGCCCCGAGCCTGAGTATTGCCTCGGGAATTCTCGGCGGACTTCTTCCCGATTTTCTGGTTGGCTGCCATGAATTATCCGACAGACTTTTCAAAAACTTTTACCGTTTTCATTTTATAGTTCATGATTTGATTAAGGTCAAACCATCAGCCGTCCAGGGCATAGTCTTTCAGGCCATCGTCACGGGAATTCTTCTGCTAAGCTTCCGATAATAAATTATATAAACCGCCCGCCTAATCGGCGGGCGGTTTTTTATATTTATCTTTATTTTATTTTTGCGACCTCTTCATAAACCCGAAGCGTTTCTTCAGCGCATTTTCTCCAGTTGAATTTTTTAGCTTGCGCCATCCCCTTTTCGGAAAGTTCTTTCCGTAAATTTTGGTCAATTAAAATCTTTTTTAAGGCGTCGTAAATTTCTTCATCTTTTTGGGGATCAACAAGTACGGCCGCTTGGCTAGCAATTTCCGGTAGAGAAGATTTATTTGAAGTGATGGTCGGCACTCCGAGCGAAAGCGCTTCAAGCACCGGCAGACCAAACCCTTCATAAAATGAAGGGAAAACAAAACAAACAGCGTCTTTCATTAATGTAAATTTTTCAGATGCCGGCACGTAACCAATATATTTTATGACATTCTTCGTTTTAATTTTATCTTGGCACTCTTTAATTTCTTTAAAAATTTTCTCGTGTTTCCAGCCCTTGGCTCCGGCAATAATTAATTGGTATTTGTCGCCGAACTCCTTATTTTCATTAACCAATCTGCAAAATGCCTTAGCCAGCGCCGCAATATTCTTTCTCGGCTCAATCGTTCCCAAAAAAAGAACATAATTATTTTTGAGGCCATATTTAGCCTTAAGGTCTCCAAAACAAATTTCTGTTTCAATTCCGCAAGTCCCCTCTCTCCTTTCGGGCACGTCGCGAAATTCCACTCCTTCGTAAATTACTTTAATTTTTTCCGGCTTTATTTTAAAAATTTCTACAATGTCCTTTTTGGTATGTTCTGAAACGGCAATAATTTTATTCGCCTTTTTCAAACTATTGGGGACCACCGTTTTTGTTGAAAAATTTTGACCTATTAAAAATTTTTCGGGAAACCATTTAGGATTTTTATAAATTGCAAGATCGTGAACTGTAACAATTGATTTGCCGTGATAAGTTAAGGGCAGGGCATAAGCCGGTGAATGGAAGACATCCAATTTTTCTTTTTCTATGGCGCTGGCAACCAAAAGATGGGAAAAAGCGAAAGGCAGATAATGTTTATATTTATGAAACGGAAAAAACCGCAATTTAACATTTGACGCGCCGGTAATAACTTCCTCGGCGGCGTTTTTAGAAAGTAAATTATCAAAAAAAAGAACGTACTCGTTCTTTTTATCTAATTTTAAAAGATTGCTGACTAAATAATAAGTGTAATGTCCCACGCCAGCGGCTTCTCCAAAACCCGGATTTAAAATTGTTCTGCAATCAATGCCAATGCGCATAAGTGCGATACGAATTTACAAATACGTACGAATTATACAAATGAAACTGGTCTCCATATTCGTATCATTCGCATAAATTAGTATATTTGCATCGATTTTTACCAGTTATAATTTTCAAACGCCCAGTTAACCAATCCTTTAATTTCTTTAAATCTGTCTTCTGTAGTAGTGCTGCCCAAAACTACGGCGATTATTTTATGACCTCCGCGTTCAACTTCAACTGCTAAATTATAGCCCGATTCTTCAATATATCCGGTTTTCCCGCCAATGAAGTTATAAGGTTCAACGTTTAAAAAACTCCACAATAGCTCGTCCGTACTTTTAACATAGTATGTTTTAGAAACGTTTGTCGGACTAAAAACATATTTTTTCCGTATCACTGCGGATCTAATTTCTTCCTTTTCCATGGCGGCCGCGATTAATTTTGCCACGTCGCGAGCTGTCCCTTGATTTTCCGGCAAAAGACCTGTGGGATCGGCGAAGACCGTATTTTTTAGATCCATTTTTTCCGCTGCTTTATTCATTTCCGCGACAAATTCTTTTTGATTAAGGCCTGTGGAACGAGCCAGGGCGATTGCGGCATTATTAACTGATCCGACAAGTGCCATATTAAACAAATCCCGGACAGTCACCTCTTCCGGCGAACGGGCATAAACAATACCGCCCTCCCGGTCATCGGCCCTGGTCAACTGTATTTTTTTATCCCAGTCCGGGTTTTTATCCAAAAAAACTATGGCAGTCATAAGTTTTGTTAAACTGGCCAGCGGCGATTTCTTTTGCGGTTCCTTGGTAAACAAAACCGTCCCCGTTCCCTCATCAAATACCAATGCCGATTGCGCTGTCGTCATTATTCCAATGCTTCGGCTATCATCTTTTTTCTGCGGAGGACGAGGCGCGGCTCTCGGCAAACCAAATGTTTGGCTATCGCCTTCGCTTTGAGGAGAAGCCTCGTTTTCCGGGGAAAGGTCAACAACTAAATCGGCCTTAGCCGTTTCTGTGTCAACCGGAGCGTGTGCGATAAACGGAGCAAAAATTAAAAAGATGCTCAAAATGATAGAAAACATCATATTGTTACTTTATCTTGAACTGGCGCATCATTTGATAAATTTAAAATTTTTTCTAAAATTTCACTCTTTGATAATTTTTTATAATCAGGCAAGTCGCTTACTTTGGCAACTCCAAGAAACCGCATAAAATCAAAAGTAATGTTATAGAGGGGTTCTCCGCCCTTGTCGGAATTTTTAGATTCCACCAAACCTTTTATCATCAAATTGCGTAAAATTAAACTGCAATTAACGCCGCGGATTTGTTCCAAATCAGACTTTGCAATCGGTCCGCGATAAGCGACAATTGTCAGGGTCTCAAGCGCGGGACGGGTTAATTCTCCGGTTATTTCATCTTTCAAAAAATCTTTTACCATTTTTGATGAATCGGAACTTGTGGACATTTGATATTCGCCGTCAATTTCCATAACTTGTACTCCCCGCTTGCTCTTCTCGCACTCGTCCATTAATTCTGCCAAAAATTTTTTGACCTCTTCTTTTTCGCCGCCGGTAAGTTCGCAAATTTTTTTCAAACCAAGCGGCCGGCTGGCCACAAAAAGTAAACTCTCAATTTTTGATTTTAAATTAGCCATAAATATTATAAACTCTCTCCTTTTTTAATATGTATTTCGCCAAACATTTTTTCCTGCCGGACAACGATGTGGCGCTGTTTCAAAAGTTCCAAAACCGCCAAAAAATTAACAACAACCTCAACTCTATCTTTTGTTTTCACTATTATTGAATGAAATTTTATTTCTATATTTTTTTTGATTAAATCTCTAATCTGCTGTATTTTTTCCTGAATGGAAACAGCGCTTCGGACTACTCCGCGCGGCAGGCGAACCACTGGTTCAAGGTCTTCAATTATTTCACGTATTACTTGAAATAATCTTTCTTTAGTGAGCCAAACCGGCGGGTTGAAAAAAATGTCGCCGGAAGCAAGCGGCGGCCGCTCCCGCACAAAAGTAAAACGCCGCTTCAAAATCATTTTATGAATTTCAAGTGACGCATCGCGGTATTCTTTATAAATTTTTAACTGCTCGGCCAAGTCGGAACCATCCTCCCCTTCAAGTTCAAGCGACGGCAAAAGAGCTTTTGATTTAATCCAAAGAAGTTTCGCCGCCACCACCAAAAAATCCGCCATCTCCGCCGGATTCAAATTTTCCATTTGCTCGAGGTATAGAACGTATTGGTCGGCGATATTCGCGAGGGAAATGTTGGTAATATCCATCTCCTCACCCTCTATCATTGTAAGCAACAGATCGAGCGGCCCTTCAAATTTTTCTATTTTTATTTTGTACATTATTATCAAGCGAGCGAGGGAAATGAAATTTATTTCATTTCCGAGCGAGCGCAGGTAACACAGGGTTTTAAAACCCTTTATTTTTTCTTGCCCTTACTGCCAAAATCGGCGATTGTCGCTTCGCCGACCGCTTTCAGAAAATTTTTCCCGGTCATCACCACCGAGTCTTCGTGAGTTCCCGCGCCGGCGATGACTTGCTTAACTTTTAAAAGCGTCTTATCAACGAAAACTGGCACTTTGTATAATCCCCCGAACGGAACAACTGCCCCGGGCTTCGTTTTAAAAACTTTTTTCATCACGTTTTCTTTGGCGATTTCCAACTTTTTGGCTTTGGTTATTTTTTTTAATTTACCTAAATCCAAACGGCGCGTGGCCGGTAAAACAGCCAATAAGTAAATTTTATCAGCCTTTACCACTAATGTTTTCGCAATCTGGTCCGACTTCGCACGCATGGTTTTAGCCGCGTCGTAAGCCGTATAAACCGTCCTGTGTTTTAACATCTTGTAACCAACCTTTTTCTGATCCAAGTAGCTTAAAAGTTTCTTAGAAACAGCCATATTATTTTAGATTATATTCATGAGTTTAATCTATAATCAACATTTCATTATAGCAGCTTATTTCTTTTTACGGAAGTGCAAGATCTGCCAGACTACAATCGCGACCATGGCAGCCACAAAAATGATCCAAGCAACAAGCGCGGCCAACATAAAACTCTTAGCATAAGTCACTTCTGCGCCATACCCCATACTACCATACCACATACCGTAGCCGAACCAGCCAAAAAGCATAAGAACGCCTAAAGCGGCGGTGGCCAGAAGCACGAGGCCCTGAAAAATCCAGGCGAGAATCCGGACGACTTTTGACTTGATGAAAAGTTGTAAAAGAATGCAGACCACAAAAATCAAACCGAGGGGCGAAATGACGCCGATCACGAGGAAAATGCTTAACGCGATAAAGAAAACCAAAATACTGGTCAAGGTATTTTGCCAATCGCCTTGCGGCACGCCGACCGTGTCATTATCATTTGCGTCCCGTAAGTAAAGATCATAAGTCATCTCTGAGGGTTGCATGTAATTGGATAATTTTGTCAGATAATATTTTTTTGCCGTAGCGTTGATCCACGATTCTCCATTGGATTCAATCGCCAGTTTTTCAATATCTTTTGATTTTACCCAATTAGCGTAATCAGTTGTAAAACCGGGCAGATCTTTTTTGTGATCAGCAAACACATAAAGCAAGATGGTGACATTCGGCTGCCAATACGGCACCGGCACCGGATAAATTTCAGACGGTACCGTTTCCGCACAATCCGATGGCCCACAGACGCATTGTCCGTTAACACAGCAAGGCGTATCCTGGCCGACTACTTGCGGACAAAAAATTTCATTGCAATCACTCGCAGCGAAACAACTCGTCCGCGCCGCTACTCCCACGGTGCCGCTGCCGCTCACGGCTCCGCTTTCCATCATTAATGGTATTGGCGTTGGAGTCGGTGATTTAAAATATTCCGCGATCCCAGAAATTTTTAACGGATAAACAATTTTTGAAGAAGTAAAGGTAAATTTAAGCGGTACAGCGTGACCTTCACGAAGCTCTGATTCCACCCCCGTAGACAGAGATTCGGCATCAATTTTTATGGCAGTAAAATACCACTTGTTATTAATGTAATCGTCAAACAAATATTTTCCATTCTCGGGAAATTGATAATTATTGTCTTTAAGCCATTTTGTCAACGCTTCCGGATCATCGGCTTCCAAAACGGAAATGTCATAGTATTCAACTTTTTTTGTCTCCAAAACCGTCACGCCGCTTCTCGCTGGAGCTCCTTCAAAAACAGCTCCGCCGTACATTGGCATAACGCCGTAGTCGTATTCCGATTCGGTTAATTTGGCCAGTGCCGTAAACAATTCGTCAGTTGATTTAGAAACATCGGGACGAGAAGGTGTCGGGACGATCCAACTGAAATCTTTGGCGTCGCCGCGGAAAGTAACGGAAAGAACCATGGTCTCAACATTTTTTTCGTGAAAAATCACGGCCTTCTGGTCGGTCTCCTGCATCCAGTAATCGGGCGGCGGAAAAATGGCGCCGTCAGCCGATGCTACGGCGGGAAAAATTAGCGCCATCAAACTAATAACCACAAAAAGTTTTTTAAATTTTTTCATAAGATAACAAGATAATTATTACTTGTTAATTATTAATTTTTTTCCTAACGCAGCTTTTAACACGTCGTCCACCTCTTTAGCAAAAATAAATTTTAAATCTTTTCTAACATTGGCCGGAATCTCCTCCAAATCTTTTTCATTATCTTTCGGCAAAACTATTGTTTTAATGTCTGCCCGATGAGCGGCTAAAACTTTTTCCTTGATTCCTCCGATTTCCATGGCTCGACCGCGAAGCGTAACTTCTCCGGTCATCCCAACATCTTTTCTAATCGGCCGACCAGTGAGGACGGAAATAATCGCCGTAGCCATGGCCACGCCGGCTGAAGGACCGTCTTTTGGTATAGCGCCGGCGGGAACATGAATATGGATATCTGAATCTCTATAAAATTTATCTTTAATGCCAAGCAATTTAGCGCGCGACCGGGCGTAAGAATAAGCCGCCTGAGCCGATTCTTGCATTACCTTACCCAGTTGGCCGGTAAGAATCAACTGCCCCTTACCTGGCATTTTTGTCGCTTCAATTAAAAGTATTTCTCCGCCCGCTTGCGTCCAGGCGAGTCCGGTAGCCACGCCGATTTCATCTTTTTTCTCAGCCATAGTCGTGTGATATTTTTCCGGCCCCAAAAATTGGTGCAAATCAGAAATGCCTACTTTGTAATTTTTATTTTCTCCTTCGGCAATTTTTCTCGCCACTTTGCGACAAATGGCGGCGATATTTCTCTCAAGTTCACGAACGCCGGCTTCACGCGTGTATTCTCTGATAATCGTTTTCAGAGCCGGTTCGGTAATTATTAATCTGCTTCCATTTTCAAGACCATTTTCCTTGAGTTGTTTGGGAAGTAAAAATTTTTCCGCGATATGAAATTTTTCTTCTTCAATATAGCCGGGAAATTCAATCATTTCCATCCGGTCGCGGAGGGCTGGCGGAATAGTATCTAAAATATTTGCCGTGGTGATAAACATCACGTCGGATAAATCAAATGGCACTTCAAGATAATGATCGGAAAACGCGTAATTTTGTTCGGGGTCAAGCGCCTCCAAAAGCGCGGCTGAAGGATCGCCTCTGAAATCAGCACCAACCTTATCAATTTCATCAAGCATAAAAACCGGATTTTTTGTGCCGGCCGTATTGACACCCTGAATAATTCTGCCTGGCAGAGCGCCGACATAAGTCCGGCGATGGCCGCGGATTTCCGCCTCATCCCGAATGCCGCCGAGCGACATGCGAAAAAATTTTCGGCCGAGCGCCCGAGCGATGGATTTACCGATTGAAGTTTTGCCCGTGCCCGGCGGACCGGAAAAACAGAGAATTGGACCTTTAATTTTTCCAACCAATTTTTGTACGGCCAAATATTCCAATACTCTTTCTTTTACCTTATCCAAACCGTAATGATCATCATCTAAAATTTTCTTCGCTTTTTTTATGTCAACTTTACTTTCCGTTTTTTTATCCCAAGGCAGGGCGACGAGCCAATCAAGATAGGTTCTGATGTAGGAAATTTCCGGGCTGAAAGACGGCATTTTTTCCAACCGGGCAAGCTCTTTTATGGCCTGCTCCTTGGCTTCTTTTGGCATGCCCGCTTTTTCTATCTTGTCTTTTAATTCTTCAACTTCAGTTCGGCCGCCAGCCATACCCAATTCTTTTTCAATTGTTTTCATCTGCTCGCGCAAAAACATTTCTTTTTCCATTTTACCGAGCTCTTTGCCGGTTTCAGCCTGAATTTTCTGCGCCATGCGCAAGACTTTTAACTGCCGGCCGATTGATTCCCCTAATTTACTCAACTTACCCTCAATATTGTCGGCCTCAAGAATTGCCTGTTTTTCATCAACTTTAAAATCTAAATTAATAGTCATCAAATCAGCTAATTCCCACGGATCGGTAATATTTAAAATGACCAAAAGCACATCAAAAGGAACTGTCGCTCCAAGCGAGACGCATTCCTTAAATTGATTAATCAAACTATACATCAAAGCTTCAATCCGCTCGGTTTTTTTAACCATTGGTTCGGGATTTGGTTCAACTCTAACTTTAACAAACGGATCAAACGATAAAAACTCTGTGATCTTGGCACGAATCATGCCCTCAACCACGATACGGACAGAACCATCCGGCTGTTTTGTAATCTCTCTGATTTTGGCCAGCGTGCCGATTTCGTAAAGATCGTCTTTATTTATTTCTTCTCCCCTGTCTTTTTTTTGGGCAACGCAAACGGCCAGCTCGCCATGCTGCATGGCATAATCAAGCGCTTTCAAAGTTTTTTCTCTTTTAATCACGAGTGTCAGAGCAACTCTCGGAAACACAACAACATCAACCAAAGGAATAACCGCCAACTCTTTTTTTGTTTTACCGTCCAACATGCCTAAAAATTTTTCTGCCTCCATAATATTAAGTTAAAAATGAAAAATGAAAAGTTAAAAGTTACAATTCAAAATTAAAAATTTAAAAACCGACTTTGAACTTTAAACTGTAACTTTACACTTTAAACTTTTCACTTCAGCGGCAGCGGTACCTGTTTCCCCTGCAGCCCTCTCGCCGTTTTTCTCCCGGCAACCGTTAATTTTATTTCTTTAATAAACCACTTTTTCGGCGTCCGAACGCCATAGCCAATAAGAAAACCTTTGTCAATTAATCGTTCTAACGATTTAGTGACAATGTTTACTCTATCCTCCATCTTGGGCGGCCGCTTCTGCTTTTCATAAAAATGCAGGATTTTTCCGCGGCCAAATTTGTCCTTTTCAGCGTAACCCAAGCCCAAAATATACTTTTGGAGATGGGATAATTTCATACCCCGTTAGAAGTCTGTCTCTTGGTAAATTTATTCTATTTACCATTAAAACAGGCTTATTTCACTTAACCCCGTTTTGTTGCATAGAAAAATTTTTATTCAAAATTTTTCGTCAAGGACTTCTAACGGGGCATATATTAATGATAACAAAAAAATGGCTCTTTGTAAACAAAAAGGACAGTCCTTCTGTATGCCAAAGGACTGTCCTTAAAAACAATTTTCCTTTTTAACTAATTTTATTTAAATCTCCGTTCAAAACCGTTGGCTGCATGGCAATAATTTCATCTTTATAACCCATTTCCGGAATTGGATTTAAAAGAAAAATTTTTTTATTCAAAATATAAGCAAAACCAATTTCCATCAAGGTATTGCCGCCAATATAATTTGGGATTCCATTTTTATCAAAATTACAAACGAGTACGGCATCGCCACTTTTAATACAATCGTACCACCATTTGATAAAATTATGTTCCCTCTTTATTTCAGCATGATTCGCAGATATTCCATTAATTAATTCTTTGGCGGTGCCATCGGCAATACCGAACATATCTTTGTGCATCATGGGTTCATGTCTCATCTCTTTCAACTCATGGTAAATTTCAACAAGTTTTTCTGCGAATTTTACACTTCCACAAATTGTGATTTTCATATTATTTTTCCAGCACTTTAATGTGCGCTTCTTTCAATTGTTCTTCTGGCAATTCAGACGGCGCGCCCATCATTAAATCGCGGGCATCGGAAGTTTTTGGAAAAGCAATTACTTCGCGGATATTCGGCTCGCCGGCAAAAATCATGGCCAAGCGATCTAAACCTGGAGCAATGCCGCCGTGGGGCGGAGCGCCATAAGTAAAGGCCTCAAACATATGGCCAAAACGCGCTTCCGCGTCATCCTTACCAACGCCGAGCAACCGGAAAATTTTTGATTGTAAATTTCGATCATGAATTCTAATACTTCCGCCGCCCACTTCATACCCGTTTAAAACCAAATCGTAAGCATAGGCTCGAACATCAAGCGGGTGTTCATCAAGCATTTCAATATCCTCCTTATGCGGCATAGTAAAAGGATGGTGCGAGGAAACTAATTTCTTTTCCGTCTCCGACCATTCAAAAAGCGGAAAATCAATTACCCAGCAAAAAGCTAATTCATTTTTATCATTTTTGTCTTTTCGCAAATCCGGTTTGTCGGTTTTGTATTTTTTTATGGCCTCATCGTAAGTCAAAACCAGAAATGGCTTTTTCTGGATTTTCTTTTCCGGCGCCACAACTTTCGCCAAATGAATCATCATCTCTTCGGTCAATTTCATCACATCTTCCTGATCTACAAAAGACATTTCCATATCAATCTGAGTAAACTCTGGTTGGCGGTCGCCGCGTTGATCTTCATCGCGAAAACATCTCGCAATTTGAAAATATTTTTCAAAACCGGCTACCATCAATAACTGTTTAAATTGCTGAGGTGACTGCGGCAGAACATAAAATTTCCCCGGATGAAGTCTTGAGGGAACCATATATTCCCGTGCTCCCTCGGGTGTGCCCTTGGTGATATATGGCGTTTCAATTTCCGCAAAACCCCTCTCGTGCAAAAAATTCTTGATTTCATTTAGCATCTGGCTGCGCAATAAAATATTTTTTTTCATCCGTTCGCTTCGTAAATCAAGATATCTGTACTTCATTCGCAATTCTTCATTCACGGGCGCCGTATCCTTATCAATTTCAAAAGGTAAAGTTTTTGATTCGTTCAAAATTTCTAATTTTTTTGCCTCCATTTCCACCATGCCGGTCAGTAATTTTGGATTGACCATTTTCTCCGGCCGTTTATTCACTTTCCCGGTAATGGCCACAACAAATTCTGACCGCAACTTATCGGCCAACGCCATAAAATCTTTATCTTTAGAAGCAAAAACCACCTGAATCAAACCTGTCGCGTCGCGGAGATCAATAAAAATAATTTTTCCCATATCGCGGCGAACGTGGATCCAACCCTTGAGAAGAACTTCTTCGCCAATTTTATTAACTGTGTCTTTTATAAGTGTACGAGTCATAAATAATATTTATGGTCTTAATCTATTAATCATTCTGGGAAAAGGAATAGTCTCACGAATATGATGAATGCCGCACATCCAGCCGGTAATGCGTTCCAATCCATAACCAAAACCAGAATGCGGGACCGAACCATATTTTCTTAAATCCAAATACCATTCAAAATCGGCAAGTGGCATTTTTTCCTCCTTCATCCGCGCAAGCAACAAATCATAATTATCTTCACGCTCCGAACCGCCGATAATTTCTCCATGGCCTTCCGGCGCGATTAAATCCGAGCCCAAAACCAAATCGGGATTTTGCGGATCGCGTTTCATATAAAATGCTTTGATTTGCCGCGGCCACTTTTCCACAAAAATCGGCACGTCAGAATCTTGAGTCAGTAATGTTTCGTCGTCAGCTCCCAAATCTTCGCCATCTTTAATATCAGAACCGAGCGCTTGAACTTTTTTAATCGCTTCTGTATAAGTTATCCGGCCAAACGGCGCTTGAACTTTTTCTAATTTTGAAATATCGCGCTCCAAAATTTCCAATTCTTTTCTATTTTTTTCTAAAACTTTTTTCACAATATGACAAATCAATTCTTCCTGAATTTTCATGTTACCTTCGTGGTTTACAAAAGCCGCTTCCGCATCCATCATCCAAAATTCCGTGAGGTGCCGGCGGGTTTTTGATTTTTCCGCCCGGAAAGTCGGACCAAAATCAAAACATCGGCCAAAACTAAAAACCGCGGCTTCAAGATAAAGTTGTCCCGATTGCGCGAGATAAGCTTTGCCCAAATCAAAATATGGAACTTCAAACAAAGTCGTTGTCCCCTCGCAGGCAGTCGGCGTCAAAATCGGCGTGTCAATTTTTATAAAACCATTTTGATTAAAATATTCATACGTCGCGTTGATGACCGTGTTTCTGACGCGAAGCGCCGCCCATTGTTTTGACGAACGGAGCCAAAGATGGCGGAGGTCCAACAAAAATTCCGGACCATGTTCTTTCTTACCAATCGGATATTCTTCGGCAACATGGATAATTTTTAAATTTTTAACCTGTAATTCATACTCTTCTTTTTTGGGGTGTTTGCTGACCGTGCCGGAAATTTCCACTGAAGTTTCTATGGTTATTTTTTCGCAGGCCTCCCAGATTTCCGGCGCCACTTCTTTTTTGGAAACAATCGCCTGGACAAAGCCGGATCCGTCCCGAATTTGCAAAAAGAAAATGCTGCCCGACGAACGGAAATTAAAAACCCAGCCGCGAACCGCGACTTCCTGGCCTAAATATTGACTGATATCTTTCAATAAAATCGTTTGCATATAATTGTTTAATTATAGATTATTTACTCAATAAAATCAAGATAAAAAAGCCGACCCATTCCTCCTTTGGGTCGGCAGATAAAGTATCGACGTCCGACTTCGCGGTAGCTACGCTACCTCCCTCATCCCCTCGAGAGGGTCATTCTCCTTGAGAAGGTAGTCAAGCACAGCCGCTCTCATCCACATGCCGTTTCGCTCCTGGCGCCAGATCTTGATACGAGGATCATGATCGCAGGCCGGATCAAGTTCTTCGCGCCGCGGCAGAGGATGCATTACAATTGCGTGCGGTCCGAGAATCTTCAGATGCCGCTCCTGGAAAAAGATGGGTGTCGCCCCCTTCTCCTTGTCGAGATCGTCCTGGACGCGAGTCATGTAAACCGCGTCGGCCACGTTCACGGCCGCGTCGAGATCCTCTGTCTCCTCGAACGGGATGTTGTGCTTCTGGAGAAACGCTTTGATGTCTTCTTCCATCTGGAAGGCTGGCGGAGAAACGAAAATGAGGCGGACGTCCGGGTAGTGCCTCATGAGATAGGCAAGTGATCGGACCGTCCGGCCGCGCTTCAGGTCGCCGACCATAGCGATGGTCTTGCCCTCAATTCCGCCTCGTTCACGGAAAGCCCGATACAGGGTGTAGATGTCGAGCAGGGCCTGGGTCGGGTGCTGGTCTTGGCCCGAGCCGCCGTTCACGACGTGCGCCGTATGCCACGGCCGGAACGGTCTTTCTCGATCGAAGTACTCGGCGGCCTGCTTGGCCAAACCGGGAAGTTTCGACCGCATGATGATGGCGTCAGCGTAGGAAGCAAAAGTCGCCACAGAATCGATCGGCGACTCGCCCTTCACTTCCGACGAAGTGTTCGGATCGCTGATCTCCAGCCAGTCCATGCCGAGCACCTGGCAAGCAGCCCGGAATGAGTTGAGAGTTCGCGTCGAGACCTGAGTGAAGTAGAGCGCCGCCCGCTTGCCCACGTGGCGCCTCTTCATGGCAAGGGCTCCCTCCGTCGTCTTGCCCACCTCCCTAAAGCGCGTCGTCAACGCGCAAAGGTGGTCGAGCAACTCTCTATCAAACTGCTGCGACTCAAGTACGTGATACAGTCTTTCTCTCATCTTTCTCCTCCTTTACCTTTCTTGGGCACAAAAAAACAGCGAAGGATCCCCCTTCGCTGTCCCCTTTCAACGTTCTGAAGATGAGTTTATCAAATTCCCAAAGGTCCTGTCAAATAAGATATCCACTTGGTACTTTTTATCGCCTTGTCTTGGTGCATGGCCATAAACGCATCAATAATTTTTACCAATTCTTTAATGTGCGTCTTCGTAATTTTAAGCGCGGCGGCATCTTTTAATTTCTTTTGTAAAACAAACCGTAAAATTTTAATCGCCGCCGTGGAAATCGGCAAGTCACTCTTGCCGCATTGCCCGCAAGTTAGACCTCCGCGGCTCGCGTCAAAAAAATTCCCGCTCGGCATAATTTTCTTTTTACACTTTACGCAGGTATAAAGTTCCGGCGTCCAACCCAGTGAAGATAATAACTTTAAAGTAAAAAATTTCGAAAGACTATACATCTTTAAAAAATTTTTCATTTTTCCATTGTCAAAAATTTCTAAAATTTCGTAAAGCAACTCGTAAATTTTTAAATCCGGATGATCGGTTTTAGTAAAAATATCTACAACTTCCAAACAAAAACTTCCGAGCACGGTTTTCCCTAAATCGCTTTTTATGTTTAAAAAATTTTTTTCTCTCTCGGCGCCGGCGATTTGATAGTATGTTTTACCGGGAGCAACCATTAGATTAATTATGGAAAATAATTCCAGATGGCCGGCCATTTTACTTTTTATTTTTCGTACGCCCTTGGCCACGGCTTCAATTTTTCCGAGTTCATTGGTATAAATTACAAAAAGACGATCGCTTTCACGATAGTCTTGCTTTCTTAAAATAATGCCCTTTGTAAGCCGCGTCATTTTTTTCTGTCAAAAAAACTTTGCAAAATAATCATGGCCGCCACGGCATCGCGATCTTTCACGCCCGACTCCGCCATAAGTTTGTCTACCATAGCGCTTGTAAATCTTTCATCTTCTGTTTCAACCGGCAAAGTTAAATTATTTTTTAAAAAATCAACAAAACGAAAAATCTCTTTTGCTTCCGGTCCTTCTTCGCTCTTCATCGTGAGCGGCATGCCAACCACAATTTTTTGGATATTTTCTTCAAGACAAATCTTTTTTATCTCCTCTACTAAAAAATCTCGCCCTTTGTTTTCCAAAATTAAAAATGGCGAGGCTAATTTTATCTCGTCATTCCCGGTTGCGAGACCAACTCTCTTTTCTCCGTAATCAATGCCGAGATAGTTCATAGTTCTTAGTTCATGGTTTACAGTTTTGTTAGAATTTCATGGCCATTTTTTGTTATGGCTACCGTATGTTCAAAGTGAGCAGAAAGTTCTCCGTCTGACGTGACCACCGTCCACCCGTCGTCTAAAGTTTTAACTTCCGGACGACCGGCGGCAACCATTGGCTCAAGACAAATCGTCATCCCCTCTTTTAATTCTACGGGTTTATAGTGGCGATCAAAAAAATTCGGGACGCGCGGCGGCTCGTGCACAAATCGTCCGACGCCATGGCCGACTAAATCGCGAACGACGGAAAAACCATTTTTTTCAACATATTCTTGAATCGCCTTGGCAATATCGGAAATAAAATTTCCCGGCCTAATGACGGCGATTCCGGCTTCAAGCGATTCGGCCGTGACCTTCATTAATCTCTCCGCTTCGGAATCAATTTGTCCGACTGCCACGGTAATGGCCGCGTCAGTAAAAAGTCCGCCGGGCCGGGCCGGATATTTTAAACCTAAATCAAGACAAATAATATCCCCTGCTTTCAAAACTCTTGACGGCAAAGCCGGAGCATGAACCACCTCGTCGTTAATTGAAGTGCAAAGCGTCGTCGGAAAAGGAATATCTTCCGGATCGGGCTGATAATTTTTAAATGACGGTGTGCCTCCGTTCTCGGTAATCAACTTTTCGGCCAGAGAGTTCAGCTCGCCAGTGCTCACTCCGGGATGGACCGCTTTGCGCAATTCGTCCAGAACCATCGCTAAAATTTTGCCGCCTTGCCGCATTATTTTTATCTCTTCTTGAGTTTTAATAAAACCTTGTTCCATAATTTTACTTTCCCAGTTTTTCTACGATTTTTTCAAAAACTTCTTCTATCAGCCCGGCTCCGTCAACTTTAATAATTTTTCCCTTCTCGGTGTAATAATTAATAATCTGCTCTGTCTCTCGGTGATAAATCTGAAGCCGTTTTGCGATCGCCTCTGGTTTATCGTCGTCACGCGTTATAAGCTTCCCGCCGCAAATATCGCAAACTTCTTCTTTTTTGGACGGCTTATTTATAATATTATAAATTGCGCCACAGCTGGAACAAACTCTCCGACTGGCTAATCTCTCTTGAACTTCTTCATCGCTTATTAGAAGTAAAATAGCCCAATCCAAACCAATATTTTTTTCTAATATATCAAGTTGGTTCATATTCCGCGGATAACCGTCCAAAATAAATCCGTTCTGATATTTTGGCGCGCGAAGTTCTCCCAAGACAATGCCGTTCGTAATTTCATCCGGTACAAGCTGTCCCCGATTAATTAAATCACTCGCCATTTTACCAAGTTCTGTCTGTTCTTTTATTTCTTTACGAAAAACTTCTCCGGTTGATAAAACCGGCAAATTATATTTTTTTGCCAACATCTCCGCCTGCGTTCCCTTGCCCGATCCTTGAGGCCCGAACAGAGCGATTCTTAACATCTTAGGCATACCCCGTTAGAAGTTTAAGATTATTATATTTTTTATTTACGCGAAGGCAGACGCAAGTCGGCTTCGCCTTTCACAATTTGACCCGAGAAGCGCATTACTGAACTTCTAACGGGGCATAAATTCAGAAAACCCACACGAAAAAAAGGTGTGGGCTATTTGTAAATTAATTTTTTTAATTTTTGATAATCAACCGAGGAAATTTTTCCGGCCTGCATCATTTTATAAAGTTCCGGCAAAATATGCATCTGAAATTCTGAAACGGTTACGCCGCCCGAACCCATAAATTTTACTATCATGCTTTTTATCAACGATCGCTGTTCTTGATTTAAAGTACCAATGTGAAAAAGCGTTTTTTCAACTTCAAGCGAAGTCGAAAAAAGCATTCCCTGCTTTTTGGCTTTGCTGCTGCCAAAAATAATGTCTAAAAAACCCATACAAAAAATTTTAAATTATAAATTTAAAATTTTTATAATCCATCGTACTCGCGCATGGTAAGCTGCGAATCAATCTGCCTGATAGTTTCCAAAACAACCGAAACAACGATCAAGACGCTTGTACCGCCAAATTGTAAAACCTGCACGCCGGTAACTTGCTGCAAGATCATCGGCAAAACCGCGATAATTGCGAGAAACAACGCTCCGGCCAAAATAATTCTTGAGGTTGTCGCTCCAAGATATTGTGCGGTCGGCGCGCCCGGACGAATGCCCGGGATAAAACCGCCGTTTTTTTGAAGATTATCGGCAATCTGTTGCGGATGGAAAATAACTGCCGTGTAAAAATAAGTGAATCCAAAAACCAAAATAAAATAAAGAATACCGTAGACCAACTGGTTGCGGAAAATATCAATTACCCATTGCGCTCCTCCCGCAATCCAAGCAGTTTTGGCCTGAACAAAAAACTGGGCAACCATCGGCGGAAGAAGAATAAGCGAAATGGCGAAGATAATCGGAATCACACCGGCCATATTAACGCGAAGCGGCAAATGCGTTGATGAACCGCCGTACATTTTTGTACCACGCACCTGCTTGGCGTAAGAAACTGGAATCTGTCTCTGGCCTTCAGTAATAATTACCACTCCCACAATCGTTACAATCGCGATAAAAGCGAAAATCACAAAATTTAAAATCTGAGAAGCGTCAAAAACCACCAAAGCTTGCTGCACGGCCGCTGGCAAACCAGTGATAATGCCGGCGAAAATCAATAAAGAAATACCGTTGCCTATTTTTTTCTCGGAAATTAATTCACCAATCCACATTAAAAAAATCGTCCCGGCGGTAATTGTCATTACCGTGCTAAAAAGCCGCCAAGGAGAAACGTCCGTGATAATTGGATTTGCCGACTGCCGAAGCATCGCAATCATACTGTAAGCCTGCAAGGCCGCGAGCGGCACGGCTAAAATTCTTGTCCATTGATTTATTTTTTGTCGGCCGTATTCTTCTTTCCCGAGTTCTTCCAGTCGCGGGATAATCATCATTAATAACTGAAAAATAATGGAGGCGGTAATGTATGGAGCGACGCCCAACATTACCACGGAAAAATTCTCCATGCTTCCGCCGGAAAAAACGTTCAAAAGTCCCAAAATCTGATTTGATTCAAAAAACTTTTTTAAATTTCCAATATCAACGCCCGGAACCGGAATGTGAGCAGCCAAACGAAAAATACCAAGCATCACCAACACAAAAAAGATGTTCTTGCGTAAATCAGGAATTTTCCAAATTTGGATAAATTTTTGCCACATAGACAATTATTTTATCGTTCCGCCCGCCTTCTCTATTTTTTCTTTGGCGCTTGCGGAAACGGCGCAACCTTCAATGACCAATTTTTTCTTTAATTCCCCGTCACCCAATATTTTCACCGCTACTTTCATTTTACCAACTAATCCCTTTTCTAACAATGTTTTGGGCGTAACGCGCTCGCCGTCCGAAAATTTTTTATCTAAACTGCTGAGTTTGACCGCAATCATCTTAGGATAAGGACTCTTAAAACCGCGCAACTTCGGGGTTGACATAATAATCCTTTTCATGCCCAAAAGTTTCAGGCCCTTCCTGCCGCCCGATCTTGCTCGTTGGCCTTTTTGTCCCCTGCCGCTGTATGAGCCAGTGCTTCCGAGACCTCGGCCGACGCGCTTCACTTTTTTCTTTGATCCGGAGAATGGTTTAATTGTATGTAATGTTAACGGCATAAATCCTATTTTCTTAATTCTAATTTCAGCTTGCTCAAAGCATTAATCGTCGCTCTGCTGTTATTAATTTTATTTTTTGATCCCAAAATTTTTCCCACAACATTCGGCACGCCAGCCAATTCCAAAACGTTCCGCATGGCTCCGCCCGCCTTGACGCCGGTTCCTTTCGGCGCCGGTTTCATTAAAATCACGGCCGCGCCAAATTTTTCTCTTATCGCGTGAGGTATGGTTTCATTTTTTATCGGAACCGATACCAAATTTTTCTCGGCCTTAATTGAAGCTTTTGCCACGGCGGCAGTCACGTCCGTACCCTTGGCCACAGACATCCCGACTCTCCCCTTTTTATCGCCGACAATAACGCAGGCGCGGAATTTCATTCGCTTCCCGCCGGCCGTAACTCTTGTAACACGGGCAATTTCAAGAATTTTCTGTTCAAATTCTTTTTCTTTATCAAAACCTCTGTCTCCTCTGTCCCTTCTTTTGCCCTGGCCGCTTTTGTTCATCATCATATTTTAAAACTTATCAAATTAAAATTTAAGCCCGCCTTCTCTGGCTCCTTCGGCTATCGCTTTTATTCTGCCGTGATAAGCAAATCCGGCACGATCAAAAATAACTGATTCAATTCCCATCTTCTTAGCTTTCCCGGCAACTAATTTTCCAACTTCGTAAGCAATCGCAACTTTATTAGTTCTCTCTCCCAAATTTTTGGGTGAAGCTGGAACAACCCTTTTACTTTTTCCAACCGTCTTTTTTCCCAAAGCAAAATCGGAAACCGCGACCAGCGTTTTCCCCGTAACATCATCTATCAATTGGGCGCTAATATGTTTGTCACTTCGAAAAACCGAAAATCTCGGCCTTTTTTGATTGCCCAAAATTTTCGCCCTGATGCGCGCTTGCCGTCTTATTCTTTTTGCTTTTTTTATTTTCTGTAAATTTTTCATATCTTAGAATTCTATTTTCAAATTTTGTTATGCTCCCGCACCTGCGCCAGCGGCTTTAGCCGCTTTACCGGCTTTTTTAACAATCACTTCATCAATATATTTTATTCCTTTGCCTTTATATGGTTCCGGCGGCTTTAAACCGCGAAGTTCCGCAGCCACTGCTCCAACCAGCCGTTTATCAATGCCGCTCACGGAAATAATATTTTTTTCAATCTTAGCGGCTATCCCTTTCGGGAGAACAAAATCTACCGGATGAGAAAAACCAAGATTCAAAACCATTTTGTCTCCGTTTACTTGCGCCTTATAACCAACTCCATTTATTTCCAGTTTCTTTTCAAAACCGACTGTCACGCCAATAATCATATTTTTAATCAGACTTCCGTAGAGTCCCCAAAGCGCCTTATCCGATTTCAATTCCGGATCTTTAACATTTATTTTTACTTCATTATTTTCCGAGACGATTGAAACGTGCGGGTGGATAGATTCTTTAAGTTCACCTTTCGGCCCCTTAACTGAAACAAAAGCTTGGTCGATTTTTACCTCGACTCCTTTTGGAACGGAAATTAATTTTTTGCCTATTCTTGACATTATCGCTTAAATTAATTGATTAATATATTTCGCAGAGGACCTCTCCGCCCAAACCTCTCTTCTTCGCTTCTTCGGCAGTAAACAATCCTTGTGAAGTGGAAACAATCGCCACACCCATGCCGCCCAAAACTTTAGGCAACTCCGTTTTCCCGGCGTAAACTCGCTTGCCCGGCTTACTCACTCTTTTCAAATTTCTAACAACCGGAGAACCGTCCGCTCCGTACTTCAGGGTAATCTTAATCTTTCTCTCTTTTTCTAAAACTTCTATACCTTTTATAAATCTTTCTGTTTCCATTATTTTAGCAATTTCAAACTTAATCCTTGAAAAAGGAATCATCACTTCGCCGTGTCGCACAAGAACGGCATTTCTGATTCTAGTAAGCATGTCTGAAATTGGATCCATAGTTTTTATTCGAGATTTAAATGGTGTTTTTAAGAATTACGAGGCTTTTTACCAACTTGATTTGGTCACGCCAGGAATTTCCCCGCGATTAGCAAGTTCCCTAAAGCATATCCGGCACAACTCAAACTTCCGCATATATCCTCTCTTTCGGCCGCAACGCCAACATCGCCGCACTTCGCGAGATTTATATTTTGGTTTTTTAAGTGATTTTGAAATTTGTGCTTCAGTAGCCATATTTATTTTTTACTCTCTGCTTCCTGAAAAGGAAAACCCAATAATTTTAATAAAGTTAATCCTTTTTCTTTATCTCCTGCCGTAGTTTTGACGGTTACCTGCAAACCATGGATTTTTTCAATTTCTTCAGATTTAATTTCGGGGAAAGAAATATCTTCCTTAAAACCAACCGATAAATTTCCGGCTTTATCTAAAAATTTTGGAGAAAGACCTCTGAAATCGCGAACTCTGGGAAAAGTAATGTTAATTAATTTATCAATAAAATCAAACATCCTAATACCCCGCAAGGTAACAACCATCCCGACCGGCATACCTTGTCTTATTTTAAAATTGGAGATTGATTTCTTTGCTAATGTTTTAATCGGTTTTTGACCAGTAACTTTTCTTAAAGTATCTTCCACAATATCTAAAAATTTGGCATCTTTCAAGCCGGCGGAAAGTCCCGCGGTTACCACGACTTTTTCTATCTTCGGTACGGCTAAATTATTATCATAACCAAACCGCTTTTTCATTTCCGGGATAACCTCTTTTAAATATTTAGTTTTTATTCTTGGTTCGTTTCCCATAACTTTAAATTAATCTCAATTTATTCAATCACTTCTTTACATTTTTTGCACATCCTGACCTTTTTACCATTTTCTAAAATTTTATAACCAACCCGTGTCATCTTATTGCACTTGCTGCAAATCAACATCACGTTTGAAGCGCGGAGCGGCACAGGAAACTGAATACGCTGACCTTTTTCGCCGCCGCGGCGAGGCCTCATGTGCTTAACGGCTAAGTTTAAACCTTCAACCGTAATTTTTCTTTCTTCGGGAAAGACCTCAAGAACTTTGCCTTCTTTCCCCCTGTCTTTTCCGGCGATAATTTTTACTTTATCTGATTTTTTTATTTTCATATTATTATAAAACCTCGGGGGCTAAAGAAATAATTTTTGCAAAACCTTTCGCGCGGAGCTCTCTCGCAACCGGACCAAAAATTCTTGTTCCTTTTGGTTCTTTACTTTTTTTATCAATAATAACCGCTGCGTTATCGTCAAATCTAATGTAAGTTCCGTCTGGCCGGCGCGTTTCTTTTCTGATTCTAATAATAACCGCGTGGACCACATCGCTTTTTTTCACCATACCATGCGGAACCGCCTCTTTCACGACGCAGGTGATAACGTCCGCGAGCCGGGCATATCTTTTTTTGTAGCCGCCCAAAACCTTAATACACTGGAGTTTTTTGGCTCCGGTATTATCTGCGACGGTTAACATTGTACGGTGCTGAATCATATGTAATAAATTAAACTTTTTTCTATTTAACAATCCGCCATCTTTTTTCTTTTGAAATCGGCCGGCATTCCTCAAACATTACCAATTCCCCGATTTTACATTCATTTTTTTCATCGTGTACTTTATATCTTTCATTGGTTTTGTAACGTTTTCCATATTTGGGGTGGACCTTAACTTGGCTAACCGAAACTACCGCCGTTTTATCCATCCGATGAGAAACTACCACACCCTGAAATTTTCTTTTATTTTTCTTTTCTTCTGACATATGCAAAAAAATTATTTGTTCAAAGTATTCTGCTCCGCTTTAATCTTCTCAATCTTACCGCCGCTCTTTCTCTGTTTTTTCAAAGTTAAAATCTGGGCGATAAGCTGCTTGGCGACTCTGATTGCTCGGACATTTTTAAACTGCTGGCCCGCAACTTTAAATTTGAGCGTCTGTAAATCTTCCCTTACTTTTAGAAGGTCAGCCTCAAGCTCTTTATCATTTTTATTTTTTAATTCTTTAAACTTCATAATATTATTATTAAGCGAGCAAGAGAAGAGAAAATTTATTTATTCTTCCGAGCGAGTGCAGATAACAAAGGGCCCGAACCCTTTATTTTGAGACAAAAGTTGTCTTCATCGGTAATTTATGCGAGGCCAATCTCATAACTTCTTTCGCCGCCTCTGCCGTAACGCCGTCCATTTCAAACAAAACCATGCCGGGCTTCACTGGAACAACGTAGTGGTCAACCGAACCTTTTCCCCCGCCCATAGGAATTTCATTTCCTTTCGTGGTCACCGGCTTGTCAGGAAACAACCTAATCCAAATTTTTCCGCCTTTTTTCAATGCTCTGATTAAGGTTCGACGAACCGCTTCAATCTGTCTCGCGGTTATCCAAGCATATCCCATTGATCTAAGCCCAAAACTTCCAAAACTAAGTTCAGTCTTGCGAGTCGCAACACCTTTTGATCTTCTTCTCCCCTTGAACATCTTTCTGTGTTTTACTTTTTTCGGCATCAACATATTTTTTTACTTAAACACTTCTCCCTTGTAAATCCAAACCTTGAGACCTACGGCGCCATAAATAGTAAAAGCCGCGCCGCCCGCGTAATCAATATCAGCGCGTAAGGTATGTAGTGGAATTTTTCCCCATGAAAGAGTTTCTTCTCTCGCGATTTCCGCGCCGTCCAATCTCCCGGAAGCGACGACTTTCACGCCTTTAGCTCCGGCCCGTTCAACTCTGGAAACCGTCTGCTTCAGCACTCTTCTGAAAGGAATTCTTTTTTCAATATCGGAAATCATTGCTTGTAAAACTACTTCCGCGGCCATGCTCGGATTTTGCACTTCTTGAACATTCACGTTAAGAACGGTTTTCTTATCCAAAAATTTTTCTTTAATTTTTTTTCTCAAATCCTCAATGCCGGTTCCCGCGTGGCCGATAATTAATCCCGGCTTTGCCGAGTGAATCACAACCGTAACGGCATTGGCCGTTCTTTCAATTTCCACCTTGGCTACTGCCGCTTCCTTAAGAATCTTTTTCAAAAATTCTCTAATATCAATATCCTGCCGCAATCTGGCGACATAGTCTTTTTTGGAAAACCATTTTGAATTCCAGGTATAAATCTGGCTTTCCCCTGTTCTGAAAATTTTTGGATGCACTTTCTGTCCCATTGTGCTTGTAGATTAATTATTACTGGCTAAATTATTTTGAACCTGTTTTACGCGGAAAAATCTTTTTCAAAAAACCTCTGGTTTTTCTCACTTCACCCTTCACCGGAACTGCTTTTTCTGTTTTTTTCTTCTCGCCTGCTTCCGCTTCCTTAGCCTCTTCTTTTGCTTTTTCTCGGGTAAAAGTTTTAAGGGTTTCCACAACTTTTGGCTTTTCAATTGTTGCAGTCTGAGCTTCAACTGATTTTTTACTTTCCACTCTTTCTCCTAAAACTAAATTGATATGCGCTGATCTTTTTCGGATAGGCGCCGCCCGGCCAAAAGCGCGAGGCCGCCATCTTTTCAAAACCGGACCGCCGTCAACTGATATGGCCTTAATGTACAAATTTTCTCTATCCAATTTAAAATTATTAACGGCGTTGGCAATTCCCGAATTCAAAAGCTTCAGAACCGGCGTAGCTGCCGCCTTTGTCATAAATTGAAGCTGATTTATGGCTTCTTCCACATCCAAACCGCGAACTAAATCAATAACCCATCTTGTTTTTCGCGGGGACATTCTGACAAATTTTACTTGAGCTTTAATTTCCATATGCTAATTATTTTTTAGGAGTTTCGGTTTTTGCCGCCGTTGTTTCGGCTTTTGCCACTTCGGCTTGCTTCTGCTCTAACTCTTTTTGCATTTTACCGCCATGTCTAATAAATTTTCTGGTCGGAGAGAATTCACCAAGTTTGTGGCCGACCATATCTTCAATAATCAAAACTGGTATATGCATTTTTCCATTATATACGCCGATAGTAAAACCAACCATTTCGGGAGTAATTGTTGAAGCGCGCGCCCAGGTTTTAACCACGGTCTTGTCGTTCGGTTTTAACTTTCCTACCTTGGCGATTAATTTCAGATCCACGTACGGACCCTTTTTTAAACTTCTCGACATATTTAATGGGTTACTTTCTGCGTTTAATAATGAATTTATTTGACCATTTATTGGCTTTTCTAGTTTTGACGCCGAGGGCGTGTCTGCCCCATTTCGTTTTCGGATATTTCAAACCGATTGGAGAAAGTCCTTCGCCGCCGCCGTGCGGATGGTCAACCGGATTCATGGCTTTACCGCGAACAGTAGGTCTCCATCCTCTATATCGCATTCTTCCGGCCTTGCCCCATCTGATTAATCTTTTATCTTTAGCTCCAACTTCGCCAATCGTGGCCATGCATTCTTTTTTTACAACTCTCACTTCTTTGGACGGCATTTTCAACTGCGCGTATTGCCCTTCAACGGCTAAAAGCTGGGCGCCGAGTCCCGCGCTTCTGACTAAAATTCCGCCCATGCCGGGTTGTAATTCAATATTGTGGACAATTGTACCGACGGGAATATTTTCAATCGGCATACGATTTCCAACTTTAATCTCTGCTTTATTTTTTGAAGAAACTATTTCATCTCCGACTGATAATCCAAGAGGAGCAACTATATATCTTTTTTCTCCGTCAGAATATTCAAGAAGCGCGATGCGGGCTGTGCGGTTAGGATCATATTCAATGGCACTGACCTTGGCGGGCATATCAAATTCGTCGCGAAGAAAATCAACTTCGCGCATATATCTTTTCGTGCCGCCGCCCCGATGACGCACAGTAATTTTCCCGCCGCTGTTGCGGCCGGAATTTTTCTTTTTGATAAAAATAAGTGATTTTTCCGGTTCAGATTTTGTTATATCATCAAAAGAGTCAACCGATGATTTTCGGCGGCCTGGACTCGTTGGATTGTGAACTCTAATCGGCATATTCGCTTCGCTCAAGTGCAAAATGCAAAATGCAAAATGCAAAATGCAAAATTTTTGAATTCCGTGAAAAATTTTTCTTAAAAATTTTTCACTCCGTAATTTTTAATTTTTAACTTTTAACTTTTAACTTTTAATTTATTTTAAACTCCTTCGTAAACTTCAATTTTATCTCCGGGTTTTAACGTAATAATGGCTTTCTTCCAATTTTTGGTAGCTCCTAATGTTTTTCCTGATCTTACTTTCTTTCCTCTAACGCGAACAATATTAACGCTCGTGGGTTTAACTCCGTATGCTCGCTCAATCGCTTTTGCAATTTCAATTTTATTGGTTCGCGAAGCAACTTCAAAAACATACTGGCCGTAAGGAGAAAGAAAGGAAGATTTTTCGGTAATCATTGGCCTAACAAGCACACCCAAAGTTTTTCCCATTTCTTTTTTTATCGTCTTCTTCTCCTTCGGCGGGGCAGCAACAACCTTCTTTTCTTCTTTTTTCTCTTCCGGAGACGGCTCTTTTTTTGTTTTAGAAAAAAACGACATAATGAATTATTTCTTTAAATTTTTCTGAACAGCCTGCAGAGTAGCGAGCGGCAACATCAGATATTCATGGTTTAAAACGTCTACCACATTAAGATTTACCGACTCAATTGTTTTGAGGCGAGGTAAATTGGCTGCTGATTTAATTATTTTTTTATCGTTATCAACCAAAATAAGCAGTGTCTTTTTATCTTTGTTCGGCAATTTATTCAAAATTTCTAAAAACTTTTTCGTTTTAAAATTATCCAATTCTAATTTATCCAAAACAACAATTTTTTCTTCTTTCGCCCGATCGGACAAACACATAAGAAGGGCTTTTCTTTTCATTTTTTTATTAATTTTTTGATGAAAATTTCTATCATTTCTCGGGCCAAAAACAACGCCGCCGCCGACCCAAAGAGGTGAACGAATTGAACCTTGGCGGGCTCGGCCAGTGCCTTTTTGCTTCCATGGTTTAATACCGCCGCCGCTCACTTCGCCTCGGTCTTTGGTATGGGCTAAAACTTGCCGGCGATTAGCCATTTGGGCAACCACGGCCTGATGAATCAAGCCTTCTTTCGCTTCAACTTCAAATAAGGCGGGATCAAGTTTTTCTTCGCCCACTACTTCGCCGCTCATGTTGTAAACTTTTACTTTCTGCATATTACTTCTGACTGATTAAAACTATCGCTCCCCTTTTTCCGGGAACCGCGCCTTTTAAGGCTAAAATATTTTTTTCTGCATCAACTTCAACTACTTCCAAATTTTTTATTGTTACTTTTTCTCCACCCATGCGGCCAGCCATTCTCATACCTTTAAAAACTCTCTGAACGCCGCCGGCACCGATTGAACCAGATGTACGCAACTGGTCTTTGTGACCGTGTGTCGCCGGATGACCGCGAAAATGATGACGTTTGACCACACCGGCAAAACCCATACCTCTTGAAGTGCCGATTACCGTAACTTTCGCTCCCGATTCAAGAATTGAAACTTTTATTTCCTGCCCTCTTTGGTATTCCTCGGGTTTTTCCACGCCGACTTCGGCCAAATGTCTAAAATTTTCTAAATCTTTAAGATGTCCCGCTTCGGGCTTATTCAGTTTTTTTATGGCATCAAAACCAATCTGCACCGCGTCCACGCCATCTTTTTCCTTGGTCTTCACTTGAGTCACTTTACAGGATCCAACCGATATTAAAGTCACGGGAACGACCGTTCCGTCTTCCTTAAATTTCTGTGACATCTCTAATTTTTTACCAAGTATAAATTTCATAATTTATAAAACAATTTGATCTGTCTGATTCCAAATTAACCGTCCTTTCTTCTTTATAAAACAAAAAACCGAACTTAAAGCCGGTTTTATACTCCCCGGATTCTAAGTTTTTCTAATTTCTTGGTTAATTGTGAAGCCTTCCAAATAGTTCAAGGGCCAGTAGAGGTTTTGTCCCCCACTAACTCGCCGAGCGTCGATAATCAGCTAATTCTCAGCGGGTTAGTGGGGGCATCTTTCTTTACTCTCCCCTAACTAATTAACTTACATTTTTATTTCCACATCCACTCCGGCCGGCAAATTCAAATTAGTCAAAGCATCAATCGTTTTTGAAGTGGGTTCTAAAATATCAATCAATCTCTTATGAGTTCTCATTTCGTATTGTTCCCGAGCGTCTTTGTGAACAAAAGTCGAACGATTCACGGTATATTTTTTAATCTCAGTCGGGAGCGGTGTCGGACCAGAAATTGAAGCGCCGGTTCTAAGAGCTGTTTCAATAATGGTCTTAGCCGATTGATCAATAATTTTGTGATCGTAGGCCCGGATTTTTATTCTAATCCTTGACCGAGAATCTTCTTTTTCTGCTTTTTCAGGAGTTTTGTTTTCCATTTTATTTGTCAAGCCCCGCCCCTCGGGGTAGTCCCCAAAGGAGCGGGTTAAGAACGATAAGTTATTTTATAATCTTTGTTACCACGCCGGCGCCGACGGTCTTGCCGCCTTCGCGGATGGCAAATTTCTGTTTCTCTTCAAGCGCGACTGGCACAATCAATTTAATCTTTAAATTGACGGTGTCGCCAGGCATAACCATTTCAGTGCCCGCGGGCAATTCTACTTCGCCGGTAACATCAGTTGTTCTAATATAGAATTGTGGCTTGTAACCTTTGAAAAATGGTTTGTGGCGACCGCCTTCTTCTTTTGTTAAGGCAATGACTTCAGCTTCAAATTCCGTGTGAGGAGTAACTGAACCCGGTTTGGCCAAAACCTGACCGCGTTCAACATCTTCTTTTTTGGTGCCGCGGAGCAAGATACCGGCATTATCACCGGCTCGGCCTTCGTCCAAAGACTTGTTAAACATTTCAATGCCAGTAACCACGGTTTTTTGAGTAGCTTTCATGCCGACAATTTCCACTTCGTCATTCAACTTGACCAAACCTCTTTCAATTCTTCCGGTAACGACTGTACCGCGGCCTTCAATTGAGAAGATATCTTCAATTGGCATCAAGAACGGCTGATCAACTGGACGTTGCGGTTCCGGGATATATTCGTCCAAAGTTTTTACAAGTTCCAAAATCGGTTTAGCGGCCTCTTCGTCGTTTGGATTTTGAAGGGCCTTCAAGGCTGAACCGCGAATAATTGGAGTGGTATCGCCCGGGAATTCATATTTTTTCAATAAATCTCTAACTTCTTCTTCAACCAAATCAATCAATTCTTTGTCTTCAACCATATCAACTTTATTCAAAAAGACGACAATATAAGGAACACCGACTTGGCGGGCTAACAAAATGTGTTCTCGAGTCTGAGGCATTGGGCCGTCAGTCGCGGACACAACCAAAATTGCGCCGTCCATCTGAGCCGCGCCAGTAATCATGTTTTTAATATAGTCTGCATGGCCAGGGCAATCAACGTGCGCATAATGCCGCTTGTCAGTTTCGTATTCAACGTGAGCGGTGGCAATAGTAATGCCTCTCGCCTTTTCTTCAGGCGCGTTATCAATCGCATCAACACCCTTATCCTGAGCCTTCATGCCGTGTGCTCTAAGCACCGCCAAAATGGCCGCAGTTAAAGTGGTTTTGCCATGGTCAACATGGCCGATTGTTCCCACATTCACGTGGGGTTTTCCTCGTTCAAATTTTTCTGCCATACGTTAAAACTCCTTACGCGACCCCCGATTTATCGGGGTTTTATCCAGCCGCAAATTATTAATTTTAATAGTATCTTCAATTATAATACTTTTCTTTTCTTTTGGCAACTTATTCCACCGGTTCAAAATAAAACTGATTTTCTTCCTCTTTTTCCGGAAGACCATCGTCTTCTGGCGCAGGAGCAGGGGGAATCTCTCCACCCGTCTCTTTGACCTCTTCACGCCACATTGCAATATCCTGATTTATTTTTTCTATTTTATCTGACGCGTGAAAATTTGTCAAGTTCTCCGCCGTCGGCTTATTTACCGTCATTTTTTCGTAGTCTTCCATCCTCATCATTACGTACGCTTCGCCTTTTGCTGAATCATAAAAAACAACCTTGTCTCCAGTTTTTTTGATGAGGTTAAATAATCTTTCAAAAATTTCTTTCATAGTTGTTTTTAAAAAACAATTTTCTGAAATCTTAGATCTTTATTTTTTTCCTTTTTCTCCAATAATCGTTTCCGCCACATTTCTCGGCACTTCCGCGTAATTCGCGAATTCCATATTATAGGAAGCTCTGCCTTGAGTCATGGAACGAAGCGAGGTGGCATAACCAAACATTTCCGCGAGCGGCACCATGGCATCAATAACTTTTACTCCGGTACGATCGCGCATTTCCTGAATCTGGCCGCGCTTGGAATTTAAATCACCGATAACTTCACCCATAAATTGTTCTGGAGTCAAAACTTCTACTTTCATCATCGGTTCAAGCAAAACGAGTCCTGCTTTTTTCGCGCCATCCTGAACAGCCAAGGAACCGGCAATTTTAAAAGCCGCTTCTGAAGAGTCAACTTCGTGAAATGAACCGTCAAAAACAGTGGCTCGAACGTCAATCACCGGATATCCGGCCAAAATACCTTTTTCCAAAGCTTCTTTGGCGCCTTTGCCAATTGGAGCGATATATTCTTTTGGAATCACGCCGCCTTTAATTTCGTCAACAAATTCAAAACCCTTACCGCGTTCCATTGGTTCAACTTTAAGCCAGCAATGGCCGTACTGACCGCGACCGCCGGATTGTCTGATGTATTTTCCTTCAGCTTCGGCGGATTTAGTAATGGTTTCTTTGTAAGCCACCTGCGGTTTGCCGACATTGGCTTCAACTTTAAATTCTCTTTTCATGCGATCAACAATAATATCCAAATGCAATTCGCCCATGCCGCCGATAATCGTCTGCAAGGTTTCTTCGTCAGTTCGCACTTTGAAAGTCGGATCTTCTTCCGCCAATTTTTGTAAAGCCACGCCCATTTTTTCCTGGTCAGCTTTAGTTTTTGGTTCAATGGCAATATGAATAACCGGTTCCGGAAAGACAATTGATTCAAGCATGATCGGATGATCCGGATCGCATAAAGTGTGGCCGGTAAAAGTGCTTTTCAAACCAACGGCCGCGGCGATTTCTCCGGCAAAAACCTCATCCACGTCTTCGCGATGATTGGCGTGCATCCTGACAATGCGGCTGATTCTTTCTCTCTCGCCGGTTGAAACGTTTAAAACGTACGAGCCGGCTTTAAGAGTTCCCGAATAAACTCTGAAAAAACAAAGTTTGCCAACAAAGGGGTCTGAAGCAACTTTAAAAGCCAGGGCGGTAAACGGCTCATCGTCAGCCGGTCTGCGAGTGACTTTCTTTTCCTTATCTTTTGGATCAAAACCCTCGGTCGGAGGAATATCAAGCGGCGATGGCAAATAATCAGCCACCGCATCCAACATAAACTGCACACCTTTATTTTTTAAGGCGCTGCCGCAAAGAATCGGAACAATGTTGTTCGCGATTACGGCTTTGCGCAAAACTTTTTTCAAATCAGTAACCGGAATATCTTCACCGGCCAAATATTTATTCATTAAGTTTTCATCATTTTCCACAATGGCTTCAATTAACTTCGCCCGATATTCTTCAACTTTATCTTTCAGATCCGCCGGCGCTTCCTCTTCGGAAATATCTTTGCCCATTTCGTCATGATAAATATAAGCCTTGCGAGTAAAGAGATCTACAATCCCGCGAAAATTTGCTTCTGTACCAATCGGCAATTGCAAAGGATAAGCACTCTTTGTCAAACGATCATGGATTGATTGAACATCTTTATAAAAATCAGCGCCGGTACGATCCAATTTATTGATAAAACACATGCGTGGAACGTTATAGCCGTCGGCATAACGCCAATTTGTTTCCGATTGCGGCTCCACGCCGGCCACGCCGTCAAAAATAACAACTGCGCCGTCCAAAACACGCAACGATCTTTTTACTTCCACCGTAAAATCAATGTGGCCAGGAGTATCAATAAGGTTGATGCGGACGTCTTTCCAAAAACAAGTTGTGGCCGCGGCGGTGATGGTAATGCCGCGTTCGCGTTCCTGTTCCATCCAGTCCATTTCCGCAGCGCCTTCATGCACTTCGCCAATTTTATGCTTTTTCCCGGTATAATAAAGCACACGTTCGGAAACCGTGGTTTTGCCGGCGTCAATATGAGCAATGATGCCGATATTTCTTGTTTGTTCTAAGGAATATTCTCTAGGCATATTTTCAGAATCTAGAATCTAGAAGTTAGAATCTAGAAATTTGATGTTGAATTTTAAAATTTAAACAAAAATTCTACTTTCTATTTTCTACTTTCTATTTTCTCACCTAAAATCTCGCAAAATGAGCAAATGCCCGGTTAGCTTCAGCCATGCGATGGACATCCAATTTCTTTTTCACGGCGTCACCCTGATTTTGATAGGCGTCAGACAATTCATTAGCCAATTTTTCCGCCATAGGTTTGCCTTTTTTGTGGCGCGCCGCATCAATAATCCAGTGATACGCCAAATAAACCTTGCGTTCGCCGCGCACAGGAATTGGAATTTGGTAGTTTGCTCCGCCGACGCGTCGGCTTTTAACTTCCAGGGCTGGGGTAACATTTCTCGTGGCTTGATCAAAAATTTCCAACGGATCTTGTTTTGTTTTTTCTTTAAGAACGTCAAGAGCTTCATAAACAATACCCTGAGCCACGGTCTTCTTTCCCCTCTCCATAATATAATTGATAAATTTAGCAAGATTAATGCTTTTATATTTTGGATCAGGCAATATTTTTCTTTTTGGTGCTCGTTTTCCGCGCATATTTATTAAAACAAATTAAATTATTTACCTCTTTTCGCTCCGTAAAGCGATCTCCCCCGTTTCCGACCTTCTACGCCCTGAGTGTCATAAACGCCACGAATGACATGGTATCTGACACCAGGCAAATCTTTAACACGTCCGCCGCGGACCAAAACAATTGAGTGTTCCTGCAAATTATGGCCAACGCCCGGAATGTAAGCGGTAACTTCCATACCGTTTGATAATCTGACTCTGCAAATTTTCCGTAAAGCAGAGTTTGGTTTTTTAGGAGTGACAGTTGTAACTTTAAGACAAACACCGCGCTTAAAAGAAGCGCCTTTTTGGAGTTCTTTTCTTTTTCTGTGAAGCGTATCCAAAACCGACTGAAGAGCCGGCGTCTTAGTCTTTTTAAGATTTGGTTTTCTTTTTCTTTTAACTAATTGATTTATAGTAGGCATTTGAATATGGGGTACGAATAGCGAATAGTTTGCGAATTCGTAAATTCGTAAAAGATTCGTAATTCGTATCCGTATAAAACAAAAATGACAAAAAATCGAAAAATTTTGTCATCCTGATGCAGAGTGGGAAATTAGCCACATCCCACTCAATAATGTGGAACTCGTTCAAGATGAACTTATCTTTTTCTTACATTCTAAATATTACACAAATCCCCTACAGCCGTCAAGAGGGACTATGATATATTTAAAATCCTAAAAACTAAAGTTAAAAAGGGGCGAAAAATGTAATCAAAAAGTGAAAATGGCAAAATTATACTAATGAGTATCAGGGCGAACAAAAACCTCGGCCCATAACTATCAAGAAAGTTGCCAATCTGCGGATATTTTGAACCCAAAATTATTTTTATGAGTGATGAACCTTCCAGGGGTGGTATCGGCAACAAATTAAAAACCATTAAGATTGTGTTATATACAACTAAATAAACCAGAAATTTTATTAAATAGTTCTCCGGTCCAAAAAAAGGATAAAATATTTTTAAGGCGACTCCAAAAAGGATTATTAAAATTAAGTTCGATGTAGGGCCACCGAGCGCCACTAAAAGAGGGCCGTATTTTTGATTCTTCAAATTGTATGGATTGTAAGGAGCCGGTTTTCCCCACCCAAAACCAATAAAAAGAACTGCTAAGGTGCCCAAGAGATCCAAATGAGCTAGGGGGCTTAAAGATAGGCGACCCATCCTCTCGCCCGTCTGGTCACCAAGTAATCTTGCTACTAAGACATGAAAAAATTCATGGAACGTGATCGAAACAACTAAGGCAATAAAAATAGCAAAAAAATCAACTGGTTCACTAAATAATTTATCAATCAACATAATTTTATTGACACGTTTAATCGACTATGATAATCTAAAAAAATCTTTATTAAAATAAACAAACAATATATGTCCAGACGTTGTGATGTTTGCGGCAAAGGACCGCTAAGTTCTGCTTCAAGAAGCCACTCCAATATTAAATCCAAGAGACGGCTTTATTTGAATTTACAAGTCAAACGGATTGAAGGAAAAAGGAAGAAAGTCTGCGCCAATTGTTTGAAGACGATGAGCAAAACGACTTAGGCTAAAGCCTAACACCCGAGACGGGTGCCAGACTTTAGTCTGGATCACTTTCAAACAGCGCTTCCATTATATCTCATAAAACCAAACTCCGCCATTTCGGCGGAGTTTTTGATTATATATACTGAAATTTATTTTTTCTCTTCACTCCCCAATGACATACTTCTTAAATGCTGCATCGGCATAGAATCCACTATTCTTTGCCACATAGCTTCTATGTCCTCTTTCGACGTCCACCCCGTTTTGCTATATCCGCTTCGGTCGTACTTTCCAGTTTTTCCCTTCATCACTGTTTCTATAATCGCATCAACATCACCCCGCAAAAAATCGTAGCATTTTTCTGCTTCAACAATTTCATCTAAAATTTTCATAATCTCTTTCTCAAAATACTTCAGGCTATCTTGATCATGTACGTGGATTGGCTCATCGGCTATTTTGTCTAGCAACCTATTTATCCATGCATCCACCCATCCCGGCGTTAATTCTTTTTTTCTCTCCCCCTCCTTCGTATCTCCTCCATGTACGCCGAAACCATCCGACATCGACGTTTTTCTTTCTGCCATAAATTAAAAAAATTAATTCTAAATAACTGCTTACATAGTCCCCCCCCCCCGACGATTTGTGTCAAACACAAAACCCCGCCATTTCTGGCGAGGTCATTTTTTTTATTTGTCATCTCGACCGAGGCCGCAGCCGAGTGGAGAGATCTCACGCCTATAAATCGTCCGACAAATCCTTAAAATCAGAATTTAATTTCCTAATCAGATCAACCTTCTTTTTTCTTGACCATCTTTTTAATTGCTTTTCTCTCGAAATTGCTTCTACAACATTTTCAAAAATTTCGTAGTAGACCAATTTATTCAAATTATATTTTTCCGTAAATCCTTTAACTATTTTTTCTTTATGCTGCCAAACTCTCTCCGATAATGAATTTGTAACGCCAATATAGGAGGTGGTATTCCATTTGTTCATCAAAATATAAATATAATAATATTTTTCCTCCATAGAATATTATCGTCATTTCGACTGATCCCGCCTTGGCGGGAGAGTGGAAAAATCTCACACCGTGCCATATTCACGCAAATGAGATCCCTCGGCTCACTCCGTTCGCTCGGGATGACAAAAATTTTTACGCGTTCAACCTATCCTCTATCCAAAGTAATCTATTGTATTTGCAAATTCTTTCACTTCGCGAGAGCGAGCCAGTTTTGATGTATGGAGCTCCGAGGCCGACAACGAGGTCGGCGATAAATGAATCTTCTGTTTCGCCGGAGCGGTGTGAGACAATCGGAGCCCACCCCTGCTTTTGCGTCATCTGGATTGCATCAATTGTTTCGGAGAGCGAACCGATCTGATTTAACTTGATAAGCACAGAATTTACGGCGTCGCGACTGATCGCCATTTTTATTCTTTCACTGTTTGTTACCAACAAATCGTCGCCAACAATTTTTATTTTTTTACCAAAAACTTTTGTCATTTCTGCAAACGCTGCCCAGTCGTCTTCGGCAAAAGGATCTTCAACGGAAACAATCGGATATTTCGCCAACAATTTTTTATACCAAGTCAGGAGTCCGGCGCTTTTTAACTTTTTCTCGCGGCCATTTATTTTTAATTTATAAATTCCTTTTTCGTAAAAACTGGAAGCAGCCACGTCCATGCCGATTTTCACTTTATCTTTATAACCGGCCTTGCCGATGGCTTCCATAATCAAATCCAACGCCTTTTCATTTGACGGAAGCCGTGGCGCAAAACCGCCTTCATCCCCCACTCCGGTTTGATAACCTTTCTTTTTCAAAATTTCTTTCAGGGTGTGAAAAATTTCCGAGCCGGCGCGCAAGCGTTCATGAAAATTTGAAAATTTCACGGGCACAATCATAAATTCCTGGACATCCAAGCCGCTGTCGGCGTGCTTTCCGCCATTTATAATATTCATCATCGGCACGGGCAAAGAAAAATTTTTATTGCTCACCAACCCGCCGAGATATTCATATAATTCCACGCCGCCCGCCGCCCGCCCGCCACGCAAGCCAGCTTGCTGGCGTTGCGGGCAGGCCGCAGCCGCCCGAGCAAAAGCCAAAGACACTCCCAAAATCGCGTTCGCCCCGAGCCGCGTTTTATTTTTTGTCCCGTCGAGTTCAATCAAAAATTCGTCCAGCTGCCGCTGATTTAAATTCTTGCCGACCACGGCGCTTGAAATTGTTTCATTAATATTTCTTACGGCTTTTAAAACTCCTTTTCCGCCATATCTTTTTTTGTCGCCGTCACGGAGTTCAAGCGCTTCGTAAATGCCGGTTGAAGCACCGGAGGGCACCGAGGCGACGCCCGCCCGCCACGCAAGCAAGCTTGCTGGCGTTGCGGGCAGGCCCGCACCGCCTTCCACTTTTAATTCCACTTCAACTGTCGGATTCCCGCGCGAATCCAAAATTTCCCTAGCGTGAATCGATTTAATAGTTGCCATAATTTTTAAAAAATTACTTTTCAAATTTAATGAAATATTCTTTTGGTTTTAATTCTTCTGGAAGTGCCGCCGCCCAGGTCGTGTCAACTTCGGAGACACGTTTTAATTTTTCTCCATCTCGGAAAAACGGATCAATGGCACGCGACTTACACAAAACTCTTTGATCAAAATCTGCTGGATTATTTTCCGCCCCAATCTCGTTATTCATTCTCGCAAATAATAATTTTAATTTTTCGTCGTCCAAATGATTTTTAATTTTCGCAACCGCTTCATCATCGGTTGTAAAAAGATCGGCTTTTTCTAAATATCCTTTTTCTAAAGCATATTTCACACAACCGCCGACCGAGGCAAACATTCTCGCCGGGCTAAATGAAGCGTAGTATTCATTGTTCAATGTGCAAAATACCTTGACACATTCTTTCGCTATTTCAAGATTATCAAAAAACCAAATATCATTTTCCGCTTGCAGCTGATTCAAAAAATTTTCGGCTGTTTTATTATCAATCACCCCGATATCCATTCCATCACGCAAAAAATAATCAATTCGATCAGCACACAAATCTGGCAATTTCTTTTCTTTCAGGGGAAAATTTTTATCATCCAAAATTTGATCTACATTCAGACCATATTTCTCTAAAATTTTGGGAATATCGGAATTTTTTACAAACAATCCAAAAACATCATCTTGGTGACTTTGTTTTGCAGCGTCTACAACGTCACGCAACGCATAATCGGTTCCGTGAGAAAAAACTGTGTGTGAAACGTCGTGGAGTAAGCCAGCAATTTGTTCAGGAAGTGGCGCGCTGTATTTTCTAAGAAGTAAAAATACTCCGACTGAATGTTCAAAACGAGTAATTTGTCCGCCGGGAAAGCCACCGCCCGGTACCGAGCCATAGCCAGGCAAATAACCGTACTGATCAACACCTTTTAATCTTTGAAGTGATGGACTGGCTAAAAGTTCCAAAATAACCGGCTCGGAAATTTCTACCTCACCGTAAATTCTGTCTTTATAATCCATAAATTTATTTCTCTCTCTTTACTGCTCCTTATTCTCGCGGACCACAACTTCCACAATTTTATCTTTAGCAATAAATTCCACCAGCCTTTGAATTTCTTCTTGTGCTTTTTGATTAGCGTTTGCGAGCATCTCAGCAGTCGTGGCATTCGCTTCCGCCTGTTTTATCATTTCTGTCACGGCTTGATTATATCCATCATCGTTTTCAAAAATTCTTTTCAAAATTCCCTGTTTATTTTCTAAATTTATGTCTCCAACAATTCGTGAATTGAAAATCTCCACGGCAGGAATAGTAACTGTTACTTTTTCTGTTTCCACTTTAACATCTTCTTCACCAAGTTTTGCCAAATCCACGCCAAGATTTACTTCCGCGATTCCATAAGCTTTTATCGCCTGCCCCCAAAGCATCTGACGCCAAAAACTGTCTGAGTCGCTCGTAATTTTTATTGCTTCATTAAAAACAAAAGTCTGTGTTACTAAAAATCCGCGGTCGCGAAGCGCCGACAAAATTACCTGGCTCGTAACGCGCGGTTCGGCAATACGTTTTGTCCCCCACCAACCGGCGACAATGCCAAGCGCCAAAATCACTACAGCAACTCCGGCGTACGTAAAAATTTTTTTCATAAATTTACTTAAAAGAAATTATTTGCCAGCCGTATTTTTCGACTTCTTCCGGCGTAAAAAATTTTACGTCTTTTGTTTTTAAAACATAAGTCACTTCTTTTTCTAAAACTCTTCCGGTATAATCATTTTCTCCGGATCCCATTCGCGCAAAACTAAAACGTCGCCCGGAGCGCATTCCCAGTCGGCCAGGCGCAACTCAAAATTTTTTTCGCCGTTTGAAATTTTATCAAAAAATTCCGGCCTGATTTTCTTTTCTATTCTCATAAAAATTATTCTATCTCTGCAAAAAGCACCACATAATTTTTTCCGTAGGCCTTGGCGCATTTTGGACAAGTCGTATAAGAAAAATACAATTTCTTCATGGTTTTATTTTTTGATTTTACATATTCCACCATTTCCGCGGCCCATTTGCCGGCATTCTGATATGGCCCCTCAAAAACTTTTGTTAAGAATGTCCCCGAAATGGTGGCCATCTTAGCTCCAGCCACTTCGCGCGTGGCATCAATATAAATATCAGAACCCCAAAGAGATTTTTCATCGGTCAACATTAACTGCTGGCCTTTTGCTCCCGCTTTTTCAATCAACGCCATGTTCTTAACAACTTTTTTACCCATGTTCAGTGGAATATGCAAAAAACTTGTCACGTGGTCTTTTACAAATAATTTATTTTCCCACTTAATCTCTTTTTCCTGCCACGGTTCCGGATTAAACGGTTCGCAGCAGCCGGTTGATTTTAAAATTTCGCTCATAAAATTTTAGTTAAATAATTAATTTAATTTATTACAACTCTATTTAATTACCGTCACGATCTCAGTCGGGGTGCCGGGAATTGAACCCGGGCTACATCCACCCCAAGGATGCGTCCTACCGTTAGACTACACCCCGACTGAAATCACGATTTCTTTTAGTATAAGGGAATTATGGATAACTCGCAATAATACCCCAGCCCCAATTTTGCATATCAATTCACGGCGAAGCGCTTCGCCCAAAACAGAGTGTGCCTATTCGGCACGCGCGCTTCGCGAAAATTTGTCATATTGAGTGATAATCTTTTCGTTATTGCATCTTATCGCGGCAAAATTGGAGCGGGGTTATTAACTGCCAACGAAATTTTGTTCGCCTATGGCTCCAAAATTTCGGGCCAGTTAATAAAAAACGGGCCCAACGCAACTGCGTCAGGCCCGAACTCGTCCCTCCCTTGATACTGAACTGCGATGGCTAAGGGCCGTAGCCAACCCGTTCCGCCCACGACATGGCGAACTTCGGCTCGGCGGAAGATGCCGCCTCGTCCGTGGTCACCTCAGGAGGCGGAGGCTCGCTCCGAGGATTCTCGTCGCGCGTCTCGCCCGTCTGCCCCTTCCCATCATTCTCGCACATCGCCGCACCTCCTCTAGTCCGTCTCGCCGATGCGAGAAGTAGGATCGCCGCCAAGGCCAGGATTCCTCGACCAGAAGTCGTCATTCGCACCCACGACTTCCGCGAGGATAGCTATCTGCTGCTCAAGCTCCGGGTCGGTTTGCCTGGACAGCCCAGGCGTTTCCTTCCCCACTTCGGACCTCTTCTCGCTCATCCCTGTCCTCCTCTTTTAGGGTTAAATGTTTAGCAGCTGGGCAAAAACTCCATTGAACTTTTCCTCAACCGCCAAACGGAAACAAAACCGCTCCGATTTCTGTCGGAGCGGTTCAAATCAGCTTAATTTATATTATCTAATTTGAAAACCGTTCCGATGTTTCGGGGTAAAAAACCAAAAAGCAAAATAATCTCTGGAAATGATTTTCATATGTTGATATTTTATCACGACTTTAAAATCTGTCAACCCTTACTCCCTTATTCCATCAACGTTCACATCGTAGATAATTTTCTCCTGCACCAAATTATATTTTTGAATTTCCTCTTTTTCAAACCAAATGGAAATCTCTTTTTCCGCCTCCAGAACGTTTCCTGAAGCATGAATCAAATTTCTGATCGCCCGATCATCTAAGTCGCTCATATCATAAGAATCAATCGTGAAATCGCCGCGAATCGTGCCGACATCTGAAGTTAACGGCTCTGTTCCGCCGGTAAGTTTTCGAACAATTCCAACCGCCTTATTTCCCTGCCAAACCATAACAATCACCGGCCCGGAAGTCATATATTTTTTCAACCGTTCCAAAACCGCCCGGCCGCAATCTTCCGGATTTTTGAACGGCGCCACGAGGCCTTTTTTTTCATAAGACACGATTGATTTTTCTCCGACTATTCTAATCCAATTTGGATCAACTGTATAATGTTTTACTACTGTTTTTTCATCGGGAATCACCATTTTGAGCGCCACAAGTTTCAGCCCGGTCCGTTCATACCGTCTGATTATTTCACCAATTAAAGTTCTCTGAATTCCGTCGGGTTTAATAATTACGAAAGTCCGTTCCTTTTTGGGATGGTCCATACTGCCTGTTTAAAAATTTATAATTAATTAAACTATCATAGCAAAAGCAGAAAAAAAGACAAGCATTTGAAAAATCCAAAATCCAAAATTACAAATTTCAAATAAATAACAATTTTCAAAATTCAAAAACAAGTTTTGAACATTTGGATTTAGCATTTTGAATTTATTTGAGATTTGGTGCTTTGAATTTGGAATTTCAACATTACTTAATGTTCTTTATTTTTCTACCTCAATCATATCTCCGTCGCTCACCATCTTCACGTCTCCATCCTTGTCGGTCCTGAAAACTTCCACACCGATTTTTTCTAAACGTTTTACGGTCATCGCGTTTGGATGGCCAAATTGATTATCAGCTCCGACCGAAATCACGGCAAATTTTGGCTTAACTTTTTCCAAAAAATTTTGACTCATCGCGTTTTTACTTCCATGATGGGCGACTTTCAAAACATCCGCTTTTAAATCCACTCCTCCGCCGATTAATTCGTCCTCCACTTCCGTCTCTGCATCACCGGTAAATAAAAATGAAGTTTGGCCAAAAATTAATTTCGCAACAACGGAAGTATTATTCAAATTTTCCGCCGACTTTCCGGTTAAATCTTCTTTGGGATAAAAAATTTCCATCTTTATTCCACTGCCAAAATCAAGAGTCTGGCCAGCCACCGCAATTTCCATCGGCACGTTTTGTTTTTTAATCTCCTCGAGCCAGGCAAGATAATCCGGAGTTGTGTGAGTCACACCCGTCGTCAAAATCTTTTTCACTTCATATCTTTTTAAAACTTCAATTAATCCGTCCAAATGATCGGCGTGCGGATGAGTCAAAATTATTAAATCAATTTCTTTTTCAAAAAACGGCAAATTCTCGCCAAGTTTATTTACGACCGCGCCAGATGGCCCGCCGTCAATTAAAATTCTTTGGTGATCTGGCGTCTTTATTAAAATCGCGTCACCCTGACCAACATCCAAAAAATCTACTTCAAGCGCTTTGCTTTCTTCGGATGATTCAAATAATGCGACACTAAATAAAATTAAAACTGCGGCTGCCAAACCAACTAATTTTAAAATAAATTTTTTTGATCGAAAATTAAACATTTAATTTTTTGTTCTCCTCTGATTTCCACCAAATAAACCAACTGATTAATAAATAAAAAATTATCAAAAATATCCAATGAATTTTTCCTGCCGCGCCCGAGGCCCAAGGAATTGCCGCTAAAAACTCCACCGCCTTAATTATATAACTTAACACGAGCCAAGCAAACCAGGCTAAAATTTGGCCAAGGCCAAAATAAATTAATCCACCAAGCACGGCGACTGATCCGACCGCCATGGCGAGCGGGATCATTGGCAAAATTAAAATGTTCGCGAGCGGCGCGACAAAAGAAATCCGGCCGAAGTTATACAAAATCAAGGGTAGGGTTAAAACAATTGCCGACATTGTCGTGGTAAAAATTTCTTTAACGCCGAATACTGACGGCAATTTGGAAAAATATTTTTCAAAAATCGGCGAAAGAAAAACAAGGCCAATTGTCGCGGCGAAAGATAATTGAAACCCGACATCAAACGCTAAAATTTTTGGATTAAAAATAAGCATCGCGGCCGCGGCGAATAAAAGTGCGTTTGTAATTTTTGAAATCCGGCCGACATGAGTCGCAAAAAGTACAAGACTGCCCATCAACGCCGCGCGGACAACCGAAGCGGCCGCGCCGGTTAAAATGACAAAAAATAAAATTCCGGAAAGCGCGACCCAAAAAGATTTTTTCCGGCCGATGCCGAGGCCTTTCGTAATTTGCAAAAGTAAAACAGCGAGAATTGTAATATTGTATCCCGAAATCGCGATAATATGCGTCGTGCCAGTAATATTAAATTTTTCGGTCAAATCTTCCGGAATGCCGCGCTTCGCGCCATAAAGCAGACCGCCCAGAAACGCCGCCTGCGGTTCGGGTAAAATTCGGTTCACCGTGGCGACTAATTTTTCTTTGACAAATAAAATTCCGGCCACGATTTTATTTCCTCGTCCGCTTGCCAATAATTTTATTTCCGGCCAATAACATAATGAATAAATATTTTCTTTGGCCAGATATTTGTCATAAGCAAAATCTTCAATTGGTTCCGGTTTTTGGAGTTTACATTTTATTTCAAGTTCATCGCCATAATGAAAAACTGGATACAATCTCGCATTCACCAAAACATTACCGCAAACTTCACGCCAATCCGAGCTCTCTCCCTTTTCCAAAGGGAGAGTTGGAGGGGGATTTTCCAATCTTTCACTTTCCGCCCTTCGGGTGGTGACCCGCAGGGTCATAATTTTTAATTTTACCCCCTTGTCTCGCGTGTCCGGTTCGGCGGCCACGACGCCGACGAAATTTCTTTCCTCGCCGTTATAAAAACTGATTTGATTTTCATCTCGCGACGGAGTTCCGGCCTCAAAACGAAACATTCCTAAAAATAAAAAAATCCCAGCAAGGCCGAGAACAATAAAAGTTTTTTGATGAGGCCCGCCCGCCACGCAAGCCAGCCCCGCCTGCAACGCTATGCTTGCATTAGCGGGCAGGTTGCTGGCGTTGCGGGCAGGCCAGCCGAAAAACAAAAAACCGCATCCGACGACTAAAATCGCGAACGCGGCCCAAAGCGGCAAAGATAAATAAGAAGCAATACCTATGCCAAGAATAAAAAACAAACAAGAATAGAAAAATATTTTTGATTTAGACATACCCTCCCCTTTTGTCTAGACCACAATGTTTACCAAACGTCCTTTTACAAAAATTATTTTTTTAATTTTCTGACCCTCAATCCACTTTTTTACTTTTTCACTTTCCGTCGCGAATTTTTTTGCTTCCTCTTCACCAATATCGGCTTTAACTCTAACGCTATCGCGCATTTTTCCGTTTATCTGCACAATCAAATCTATCTCTTCTTCCACCACTAACTTCGGATCATACTCCGGCCATTTTTCAAGATGCACACTTTTTTTGTTGCCAAATTTTTCCCCAAGTTCTTCGGCAAGATGCGGTGCAAAAGGAGCGAGGAGAGTAATTAGTAATTGGTAATTAGTAATTGGTAAATTTTCTTGCGCCGCCATTTCATTAACTAAAATCATAAGCGCCGACACCGCCGTATTAAATTTCATCGCCTCAATATCTTCACCAATTTTTTTAATTGTCTGATGCACCAATCTTTCTAACTTTGGACTTTCAACTGCGACTTTTAACTTATCACTTTTAACTTTTAATTTATCCTGCAATTTCCAAACTCTTTCCAAAAATCTGAAAACTCCAACCACTCCTTTTTCATCCCAGGGAATGGCCTGCTCAAACGGCCCCATAAACATTTCGTAAACCCGAAGCGTGTCCGCGCCGAAACGCGCCACGATGTCGTCGGGATTCACCACGTTACCGCGCGACTTACTCATTTTTTCTCCACCTTCTCCTAAAATTAAACCGTGCGAAGTTCTTTTTTTATAAGGTTCATCGCCGCATTCTTTTGGAACCGCGCCGATATCATATAAAAATTTATACCAAAATCTGGAATACAAAAGATGTAAATTGTTATGTTCCATCCCGCCGTTGTACCAATCAACCGGCATCCAATATTTTAAATTTTTTCCGCTGGCAAATTCTTTTTTATTTTTTGGATCAGTATAGCGCATAAAGTACCATGACGACCCGGCCCAATTTGGCATTGTATCCGTCTCGCGCCGCGCTTCGCCACCGCACTTCGGGCATTTTGTCTTCACCCATTTTTCTATCGCGGCAAGCGGCGACTCGCCAGTATCCGTCGGCTCGTATTTTTTAACTTTCGGCAATTCCACCGGTAAATCTTTTTCCGAAACCGGCACCCAACCGAAATTTAAACTGGTCAGAAATTCTTCTAAAATATCCGGCAACTCCGTGATCCCCCAGTGAGAACCAAAATGTTTTTTGTCTTTAAAAATTCTTACAGCTCCATCTAAATCTTCGTAATCATTTTTTATTTTGAGAGGAATATAAGGATCATCCTCAGAAAAATATAATGTAGATTCTGTTACCAAATTTTTTAATTTAACAAAATCAACCGGCACGTTGCCAAAACGGGCAATAGTGGCGATTTCTTTGTCAGAAAAGTCGTACTGCTTTAAATGTTGCCAATCTGAACTCTTGCCGACGGGCGCGACCAAAATTAATTTATGTACGGGTAAATTGTTTTTTAAAATAAACTGGCAGGCAGCGGGTCCGCCTAAGCTATGGCCAACTACAAATAAATCATCGTTTGAAGTTATATTCAATTTAGCCAACTTGTTCAACCAATCTTTTGGATAAAGTGTTTCTGATTTCGGCAAATCCGGAATTATAACTTCGTAACTGCGATCCTCCATCTGTTTTTTAAACCACGGAAACCAATTTTCTTGCGGATTGCCACCCAAACCATGAATCAATAAAATTTTTGGCTTGCGCTTGGCACATTTTTCGCAATATACCAAAGGAATCGGCTCGCCCCAATATCTTTGTCTTGAAAAAACCCAATCGCGCAATTTATAATTCACGGATTTTTTGCCAATATGCTTTTCTTCCAACCATTTGGTAATTTTTTCTTTCGCCTCGGCCGTTGACAATCCATCGATAAACCCCGAATTAACCGCTGTGCCTTCGCCCGCGTAAGCACGCTCTGGAGTCCTGCCTTTAGGCAGGTTTTCTCCGGCTAAAGCCGGGACTCCGCTATATTTAACGACCTCAATAATCGGCAAATCAAACTTTTTAGCAAATTCAAAATCACGTTCGTCGTGAGCCGGAACGGCCATAATCGCGCCGGTGCCGTAACCTGTCAAAACGTAATCGGCCACCCAGACAGAAATTTCTTCATTGTTCACCGGATTAATCGCTTTAATGCCTTTTAATTCAACGCCGATTTTTTCTTTTTGCAATTCCGTCCGTTCCAAATCTGATTTTCTTTTTGCCTCGCCAATATATTTTTCTACTACTCATGCTCCGGCGCCAAAACCATATACGTCGCGCCAAAAAGTGTATCCGGCCGAGTGGTGAAAACCTCCAGGGTTGTCATCCCCGACCCGATCGGGGATCCAGTTTTCTGGATTCCCGCTTTCGCGGGAATGACATTGAAGCGCACTGTTGCGCCTTCCGATTTTCCAATCCAATTTATTTGCTGTTCTTTGATACGCGGGGAATAATCAACTTTTTTTAAACCTTCAAGCAGCCGCTCGGCGTATTTCGTAATTTTTAACATCCACTGCTCTTTCATCTTTTTTACGACCGTGCCGCCGCAACGCTCGCAAACGCCATTCACCACTTCTTCGTTCGCCAAACCAATTTTGCATTTAGTGCACCAATTGATGGCGATTTTATCTTTGTATGCCAGGCCGTGTTTGAAAAATTGTAAAAACATCCACTGCGTCCATTTGTAATATTCCGGATCAGTCGTGTTAATTTCCCGCGACCAATCAAATGAAAATCCAAGTGACTTCAACTGCCGCGTGAAATTTTTAATATTTTTTTCTGTGGCCACCGCCGGCTGAATTCCGGTTTTGATGGCATAATTTTCCGTGGGCAAACCAAACGCATCCCAGCCGATCGGGTACAAAACATTTTTCCCCTCCATTCGTTTTTTCCGGGCGACAATATCAAGCGCAGTGTAACTTCGCGGATGGCCGACATGTAACCCTTCGCCCGAGGGGTAAGGAAATTCAATTAAACAATAAAACTTGTCCTTTTTTGGATTTTCTTTAACTTCATAAATCTTTTCTTTCGCCCATCGCGCCTGCCACTTCTTTTCTATTTTTTTAAAGTTGTATGCCATATTTCATAAAACATATAAACATTATATCATTATTAACTTAATGCTCAAACTCCCTCCCCTTAAGATAAGGGGAGGTTGGGAGAGGTTATGAATCGTGGAATAAATTTTCACCACTCATAACTCCCCTTAATCCCCTCTTACCTTAAGAGGGGAAAATTTAAAAAAACTCCGCGCCTTGAACCTTCCTGGTTCTAAACGCGGAGTAATGCCTCCCTAGACGGAAGGGATGATCCAGCGGTAGCGAGCGCCCATCCGGCGGAGAACAATCATCTTGCTCCATTTTCTGACGATCAGTTCAATCGCCAGGTTGTTGATGTTGCTCAACGCGTAGAGCGTCTCACCTATCCCGTAGGAAGTGCGGAACATGGTGTGAAACTCGCTGTCAAGAATCATCTGGAGATCATCTTTCAGGACATGCCAGATGATCAAGTACTCTTCAAGAGAGACGAGTTCCGCTCCCTCCGGTTTCTCTTCTTCGTATTCCTTGAAGGTCTTGCCGTGACGCAGGCATGCTTCGCGCGCCTCGGCCAGGAACCAATAGCCCACCTTGGCCGGCTCCCATCCGATTTTCCGGACTTGGTCCTTCTCCAGTGTCCAGTGATTTTCATGACCGAACGCCTGGATGAGCTTTGAAGTCGGGACCAGGAGTTCGGACGGACGATAGAATATCTGCATGCCGTCTTGCCGCCATCCGACGAGTTGTTCGCGAGTTACGCCCGGTGGAGGAACTTGGATGTTGAAGCCGTATTTCTTGTAGAACTGCTCCATCCACCGCCGCCAGTCCTCAACCGAATCGTGGGTCTTGCCGCGCTCATTCGTTGCGTCGGTTTCATCAACGCGACGAAGAGCGTTTCTCAACTCCACTCTCGCCAACATTCGCGGCTTGGTGTCTTCCGGGTTGGAAGTGCCCACGTCGCTTTCCGCCGTCGCGGCCGCCGAATCGTCCGTCACCTCCAAACTGGAGGTCAGCTCGGGATCAAGCGTGGCCTCGAGCAATGAACGAAAACGGCAGACCCCGACCTCGAAAGATATCTCTCTCGCTTCGATTTTCTTACGAATCTCTTGCCACTTTTCGTCGAGGTCAAAGAGGGCCAATGTTTCCGCGACCCCTTCCTTACTCTTCTTTTCCGTTGTCATCTGTCCCTCCCCTTTCTTCAAGCCCGCGAATGGGCTGAAATAGTGTTATCCGCAGAGCACTCAATTTAAACATATTTTTAAAAAATGTCAAGATCTAATTTAAAAAAAATGAAGGGCCGGTTAAACCAAGCCCTTCTCTACTCCCTCTCTATCGTCTTCCTGCCGATCGCCCTCGCAAAGCTTCCGCTCGAAACTTCCTCCCTAAATTCATCGCAGCCCTTCTTTTTCTTGGCGCAATGTTCCTTGACGTAGTCCAGGCAGTGCTTCGCCATCTCCCGCTCGAGTTCAGCGCGCTTCCAGGGGAAAATCTTCCACTCCTGGATCGCCTTGTCGCATGGCCAACAAAAATTATCCGTGTTACGGATGGAGAGAGCCGCGCCGCAGCACTTGCACTTGCGGGTCTTGCGCGGCTTCTTGAATTCGGACGGTTCTCTGCCGACCATGCTGGGATCGAACGAAACCACGTTCGGCTTTACGTACGGCATCAGCCCTCCTTTCTACTCCTCGCCTCACTTTACTTTTTTTATTTTAAAAAGTCAAAAAGCCCGCCGGAGTTGGCGGACTTTTTATTTTATTTTCTACTTTCTATTTTCTAGATTCTAATCCTACGCCCAACCTCTTGCTTTAATCGCTTTTTCCAATCGCCCTAATGCTAAGGCAAAAACGGCGGTTCTTAAATCAGTTTTGTTTTGTTCTTTAATTTTCCAGGCCGCGTCAAAATTTTCCACCATTATTTTTTTTAATTTTTCAAAAACTTCCTTTTCTGACCAATAATAATTGGCCAAATTCTGAACCCATTCAAAATAGGAAACTGTCACGCCGCCGGCGTTCGCCAAGACATCAGGCACCACTAAAACATTTTTCTTAAATAATTTTTCATCGGCTTCCGGCGCGGTCGGACCGTTCGCAAGTTCCAAAATAACTTTTGCTTTAACGCGGCCGACATTTTTCTTAGTGATTTGATTTTCTAACGCCGCCAAAATTAAAATATCGCAATCGGTCTCCAAAAGTTTTTCATTGGTAGTATGCACGTGATCTTTGCAGGCGCATTTTATTTCTTTGCACTCGCAAACATCAACAACTCCTTTTTTCTCTTTCATTTTCGCGATCGTGTGCGAATCAAAACCCTTACCGGATTTATCAATAATTGCAGTTTGCGAATCGGAAATACCAATAATTTTATAACCGGCATGAAAACATAAATCCGCCATATTCGCGCCGGCGTTGCCAAATCCTTGAATTACAACAGATAATTTTTTATTTTTGATTTTTTGACCCTTCGGGTCATCACCCATAGGGTGAAATTTTTTTGCCACTTCTTCCAAAATATAAAACCCGCCCTGAGCCGTGGCCGTGCCGCGCCCAGCCGAGCCGCCGATTTCCAGAGGTTTTCCCGTCACGACGCCGGGAACATTGTAACCTTTAATTTTGGAAAACTCATCCATAATCCAACCCATAATTTGCGGGGTGGTATAAACATCCGGCGCGGGAATATCGCGCTCCGGACCGATATAATCTTTTAAGGCCTGCGTATAGCCGCGGGACAATCTTTCGAGTTCTGTCTTGCTTAATTTTTTCGGATCAACAGTCACGCCGCCTTTGCCGCCGCCGTAAGGAATCCCGACGGCCGCGCATTTAATTGTCATCCAAAAAGACAAAGCTTCAACTTCATTTAAGTCGGTCTTCGGATGAAAACGGATGCCGCCCTTAAAGGGACCCCTAGCGTCGTTCCATTGAACACGATAACCGTCAAAAACTTTTGTCTCGCCGCTATCCATTTTCACCGGGATAGAAAACTCATGAATTTTTTTTGGTTTTTTTAAAATTTCTAAAACGGCGGCGTCGAGCTTCACAAGTTCGGCTGCCTTTTTAAGTTGCGTCAAAGCATTTTGAAGTGGGGACATAGTAAGTTAGAAGTGTAAAGTGAAAAGTTAAAAGTTATTGAAATTAAACTTTGAACTTTAAACTGTAACTTTGCACTTTTAATTTTTAACTTCTGACTTTTTGTAAATAACTATAGGCCGAGAGCGCCGCCTTTGCCCCCTCCCCGGCCGCGATCACGATTTGTTTGTACGGCACGGTTGTCGCGTCGCCGGCGGCAAAAACTCCAGCGACGTTCGTTTCGTTTTTATTATTTACAATAATCTGTTTTTGTTCATCCAGCGCCACCATCTTACTTACAAAATCTGATTCAACAATATGGCCAATCTCCACAAAAATACCATTAACTTCCAAATCCTGCGTCTCGCCGCCGTCAACTTTTCCAACCGCCACGCCAGTAATATTTTTCTCTCCTTTTATTTCCTTAACTTCAGAATTTAAAATAATTTCTATATTGGAAAGTTTTTTTACTTCATTGACTCTCACCACTTCTCCTTTAAACTCGTCTCGCCGGTGAATCAGATAAACTTGTTTGGCAAATTTTGCCAAAAGCAGCGCGGCGTCCAGGGCGGCATTTCCTCCGCCGACCACAGCCACGTTTTTATTTCTATAAAACGGCGCGTCGCAGGTCGCACAATATGAAATGCCGTTGCCCTTGAATTTATCTTCATTTGGCAAACCCAGTTTTCGCGGCACGGCGCCAAAAGATAAAATCAAAGATTTCCCTTCATGGGAATTTCCGTCTTTATCGCGTATGAAAAAAATATCATTTTCTTTTTTAATTTCATTCGCTTCGGCGTTTTTTACTTCAGCTCCGAGATGCTCGGCCTGGGCTTTCATTTTTTCCATGAGTTCATATCCGGCAATCATATCAAAACCGGGAAAATTTTCTACTTTAGAGGCATAAACTGCCTGGCCGCCAAATTCTTTGGCCAAAACTAAAGTTTTTACCGCCCGTCGCGCTGCATAAATCGCGGCCGTAAGACCAGCCGGGCCGCCGCCGATAATAATTAAATCGTACACAAAAGTGCAAAGTGAAAAGTGCAAAGTGAAAAGTTAACCAAAAAACTTTTAACTTTAAACTGTAATTTTTCACTTTTAATTTTTAACTTTAAACTATTTTATAACCTTTTCCAATCTCTTCATAATCTCCTCTTTTGTTTGCACTCCGACAAATTCGTCAACCACTTCCCCACCCTTAAAAATTTTAAAAGTCGGAATGCTCATCACATTATATTTTTCCGCTGTAGCCGCCGCTTCGTCAACGTTCAGTTTGGCGACCTTAACCGGTTTGCCTTCAAATTTTTTGGCGACTTCTTCAACAATCGGCCCCATCATTTTGCACGGACCGCACCACGGCGCCCAAAAATCCACGAGCACCGGCACATCTGATTTTAAAACTTCATTCTCAAAATTTTGATCGTTTAAAATTACTTCAGCCATAAAAACCTACGAATTACAAATTATTTACGAATATACGAATTTGTATATTTGTAGTTGATTTGTAATTTGTAGTAATATTTACTCTAATTTTCTCGCTCGTTTTTCTTCACGGTAAATTTCTAACGTATCGCCAACGTGAATAATCGGCTTGCCTTTAAATTTCACGCCGCACTCCTGGCCGCCGGCCACTTCTTTAACTTCTGATTTGGCCGACTGGAGCCCAGTCAAAAATCCCTCTCCCACCTCTTCGCTCTTTCGCAAAACTTTAATTTTTGTCTGGCCGACCTTGGGATTAAAAACAATTTTACCTTCTTTAACTTTTCCGCCGACAATCATGCTCGCGGCTTCCGTCCGAAAAATAGCCAGAACTTCTATTTTGCCCAAATCCGTTCTTATCGTTTCCATCTCAAGCAATCCTTCAAGGCCAAGTTTAACCTCATCAATTAAATCATAAATAATTTTAAAAATTTTTACTTCGACGCCTTTGTCGCGCGCCAGATCGAGAACATTCGGCCCGGTCAAAACATTAAACCCAAAAACTTTAGCGCCGACTGCTTCGGCTTCCAAAACTTCAGCTTCGGTAATGTTGCCAAGACCCTGCGCGACAATTTCTAAAGCTACGGTCGGATATTCCAATTTTTCAAATGAAGCCAAAAGCGCTTCAAGCGATCCGAGCACATCCGTTTTCAAAATAATTTTTAACTTTTTCTTTTTTTCCTCTTCTTCCCCGCCGGTTTTCTTTACGGTTATTTGCTCTCGATCAGTATAAGTTGCTTTAATTTTTCTGGTACATTCCCGCAGATCGCCTTTAACTTCTAAAATATCGCCGACTTGCGGCGCGGCTTTCAAACCCAAAATTTTAACCGGCGTACCCGGGCTTGCTTCATTCACAAATTCCCCGCGAAAATTTTTCATCGCCCTGACCCGACCGTATAAAACGTTATCAATCGTTAAATTTTCATTTTTACCGAGCGTTCCCGCCTGGACCAAAACGGTCGCGACCGGACCTTCACCTTTATCAATATGTGCTTCAATCACCGTGCCCAAGGCACAACGCACGGGATTAGCGACAATTTTTTCTTTTTCCATATCAGCAATCAAAAGCACTATATCCAAAAGTTCATCAATGCCTGTCATTTGTTTCGCGGAAATCGGCACGCAAATAGTTTTTCCTCCCCAATCTTCGGGAATCAAATTCAACGCCGCCAATTCTTGTTTTATTTTTTGAATATCAGCTTCTGGTTTATCAATTTTATTAATGGCAACAAGAAACGGAATTTTTGCCGCTTCAATAATTTTTATGGCTTCTTTGGTTTGCGGCTGGACGCCATCGTCGGCCGCCACGACCAAAATCGCGATGTCGGCAATTTTCGCGCCGCGCGAACGCATGGCCGTGAAAGCTTCGTGGCCCGGCGTATCAATAAAAGTTAAAACTCTATCTTTGTATGTCGCTTGATAAGCGCCGATATGCTGAGTAATGCCGCCCGCTTCCGATTCCATCACATGAGTTTTTCTGATGGCATCCAAAAGTTTTGTTTTGCCGTGGTCAACATGACCCATAACGACCACGACCGGCGGTCGCGGCCTTAAAGTTGATTTTTCATCTTTTCCCATTAATTCTTTAACTTTATCCCCGACAAAATCTCCGCCCGTTTCTTCTTCCACTTTTTCCACCTCAAAACCCAAATCTTCGGCCACAATCGCCGCGGTTTCATAATCTATTCTTTCATTTAACGACGCCAAAATTCCATTTTTCATCAACTCTTTTATCACGCCCGTCACCGGCAAATTCAACCTCGCGGCAAAATCACGAACCGTAATTACCTGCGGCAATTTAACTTTTACTTTTTCTTTGGCAACCGCCCCGGCTTCCTCTTCCGGCGCGAGTTTTGCCAACTCCGCCGCCTTTCGTTTTTCCATTTCCTTCTTAAGCGACGGCCAACTTTCAATAATTTTATGAGCCAACCGATCGTCAACCTTAATTGCTCTTTGGCCAATGTCAAAACCGAGCGTCGGCAGGACGTCTTTCAATTCTTGCGTCGTAATCTGAAGTTTTCTCGCTAACTCGGTTATATTCATACAAATTTAATAAACCCTCTCGGGTTCTTGTAACTTACTCTTTTTTTGAGTTCTTGTCAACAAAATGAAATCTCTACCCCCTTGCCAAAAAACCTCTTTTATGATACGATAAAAATACTTCAAGCTAAGGCCAAGGCGGCTTTGGCTGAAGCATAATTAATTTAAATTTAGGCAAATCATAAGCATCGGCAGTAATCGAGATTTTGATTATATTTTAAGATGTCAAACAATCTCAAAAAAATTACTCTAACGGAACGAGAAGGAACATTAATCAAGATGAATTCACCCTACGATTCACCTTTGGTTTGTGATTTGCTATTGAAGTTTTATGCAAACTCTATTATGGGTCGCGGCTACCTTGATTGTCGGAACGGCCGCTGGTTACTACCTAAGAAAAATCTTAGCAAAAAGATTAACCGGGTCAATTGAAGAAAAAGCTGAAAAACTTTTAGCCGAAACCCGGACCAAACAACGAGATTTACTCCTCCAGGCCAGAGACAAGGCGATTAAAATCATCGACGACGCCAAGCACGAAGAAGAAGAACGCCGGCAGGAACTTATCGCCGCTCAAAAAAGATTGGAAAAACGCGAGTCGCTTTTTGATCAAAAACTTCTTGATCTCCAGGAAAAACAACAGAAACTCTACGACCGCGCCAACCAAATAGAAAAAGTAAAGGCGGAAATTCAAAAAATTAAAGAAGACCAGTTGGCGAGATTGGAACAAATTGCCGGTCTTGGCCGCGAAGAAGCTAAGCAGCTGCTTTTGGATAAAACGGAAAAAACCATCCAGGCGGAACTTGTTGTCCGTATCAATAAATTAGAAAGAGAATCAAGCGAGGTCCTCGACAAAAAAGCGCGGGACCTTTTATCTTTGGCAATTGAGCGCTGCGCCAGTTCGCATGCTACGGAAATTACAACGACAACCGTTTCTCTGCCTTCCGATGAAATGAAAGGCAGAATTATCGGCCGCGAAGGAAGAAATATCAAAACCATTGAACAATTAACCGGCACGGAAATTATTGTTGACGACACGCCGGAAGCGATTACCGTTTCTGGTTTCAGTCCAATTAGACGGCATGTCGCGAAGCGTGCTTTGGAAAAATTGATTTTGGATGGAAGAATTCACCCAGGCCGAATTGAGGAAGCAGTGGAACAGGCCAAAAAAGATTTGGCCATTGATATCAAAAAGGCCGGCGAAGAAGCGGTTTACGAACTTGGCGTGGCCGGACTTGATCCGAAGTTGGTTCAAATTTTAGGAAGATTAAAATATCGCACGAGTTTTGGACAAAATGCCCTGAAGCACTCGGTTGAAGTAGCGCACCTCTCTGCGCTCTTGGCTGAAGAACTCGGCGCGAACGTCACTGTCGCAAAAAAAGCCGGCCTACTCCACGACATCGGCAAAGCGGTTGATCATGAAGTCACCGGCACTCATCCGGAAATCGGCAAAGACATTGCCAAAAAATTCAACTTGCCGGAAGAAATCATTATTCCGATAGCCACGCACCACGAAGACGCGCCGCCGACGCTTGAAGCGGTCATCGTCAAAGTCGCGGACGCAATTTCCGGCGCGAGACCTGGCGCGAGAAAAGATACTTACGAACAATATCTGCAAAGATTGGAAGACTTAGAAAAAGTTGCCACTTCTTTTGACGGCATTGAAAAAGCTTATGCCATTCAGGCCGGCCGCGAAATCAGAATCTTCGTCTCTCCGGATAAAGTTGACGATCTCGCCGCTCTAAAACTTGCCCAAGCAATCGCTAAAAAAATTGAAGAAGAATTGAAATATCCCGGCGAAATCAAAGTCAATGTCATTAGAGAAAAAAGAATTATTGAATACGCGAGATAATTGATACGCCCATGAATCTAAAAATATTAATGTTCGGCGATATCTCGGGAAGAATCGGACGAAATGCAGTCACGAAAATTTTGCCGACGCTCAAGAAAAAGCTTGATCCTGATTTGGTTATCGCGAACGCCGAAAATATTGCTCATGGTGTGGGCATTACGGAAAAAACCTTGAACGAGTTAGCCGAGGCCGGAGTTGATTTTTTCACTTCCGGAGATCATGTCTTTGATAAAAGAGAAGCTGTCGGAATTCTTGAAAATAAAAATTCCTCACTTATCAGGCCGGCGAATTTTCCGCCGGGCGTTCCGGGCGTTGGGGCGAAATTGTTTGAAATTGGCACAAAAAAGGTCCTTGTGATAAACTTGATAGGAAGAGTTTTCTTGAAAAACCAATACGACTGCCCTTTCCGCAAGGCCGATGAAATTCTGGATGAATTTAAAAATGAAAATCTTTCGGCCATTATTGTTGATTTTCATGCCGAGGCCACTTCGGAAAAAAATGGTTTAGCCCAATATTTGGACGGCCGCGTTTCCGCAGTGCTCGGCACCCATACCCATATCGGCACTGATGACTGGCAGGTCTTACCTGCCGGCACGGCGTTCGTGACGGACATTGGCATGGTCGGCGCTAAAGATTCAATCTTGGGCGTAGATAAAAAAGGAATTCTAAGAACCTTTTTGACGCAAATACCGGAAGCCCATGAAATTCCCGAAGAAGGCGTTTGTCTCGTGAACGCGATTTATCTTGAAATTGATTCCAAGACGAAACAAGCAAAAAAAATTAAAAAGATAAAAGAAGAAATAAAAATATAATCCTCTACTTTGAAAGGAGGTGAGAACATGACAAAAGCAGAATTAATCGAAAAAATCGCCAGCACCCTGGACGTTCCGAAAACGGTTGCCGACAAAATGATGGAAACTTTCATGGAGACCGTCACGTCAACTTTAAAATCCGGCGGCGAAGTCACTTTGACGGGTTTTGGCACTTTCTCGGCAAAAAAGAGAGCAGCTAGAATGGGCGTTAATCCTAAAAAACCGGGCGAAAAAATTCAAATCCCAGCTATGACTGTTCCGAAATTTAAAGCAGGAAAATCTTTGAAAGACGCTTTAAGATAAATTTTGTCTATTCGCTTCTAGAAGCTTTCCCCGCCCGCAAGGGCGGGGTTTGTTTTATACAAAAAAACGGCCGAGATAGCCGCTTTGAGATTTTCGAATCGTGGGATTTTAAAAAGATAAGCTCGGCTGTTTTATAAGTCCTACGCTAACTTTACGTGAAGTGTTTTTTACAAAAATTCTTCCGGTTACTTTATTATCTTTTTTTTGTGTACCAAACTTAATGTGATATTCAATGCCCCTGGATTTGCAAAAATTAACCACTGCTTGCGCCTGCTCTTCGTAGAATTCTTTACTCTGCTGGTAAACTGATTGCGAGGCGTCTACATTATAATTTAATTTACCAAAAATAATTTTATCAACAAAATTAATCTCTTTTAATATTTCTTTTAAATCCTGTTTAACTATATTTGGCGTTGGGTACGGTTCCATGCTAATCCAAGTTTTCAATCCATGATCATGTAAACATCTTAACGCTTTAACCCTGGCTTCGTATGGCGCGGCTCCAGGCTCAAATCTATTTTTAAACCCACTATCTAATGAAACAAGGGTAATCCCATACTCATTATTTACGCCGTACTTTTCGGTATTTGCCAACTCTTTAGGAAATATACCTTTGGTTAAAACCGTACATCTGATATTGTCCACATTGAGCCGTCTTATTATTTTTAGCGTCAAATCGCAAACTTCTTTTTGTTTATACATGAAAGGATCCGTAGTAAAACAGAGGTGTACAACTTTAATTTTATTTTTTAGCCGCGGTATTTCGATATCCAAAAGCTCCAACGCATTTTCAACTATTTTCGGTTTGATCCAATCATCATAACCATTTATCACGCCGCAACGCTTTTTCATCATCATGGCATAGCAAGGGAAACGACAACCGTGCGAACAGCCCTCAACGTGATTAATACAATAGTCAGCGTACTCCACGCCGCTTTTGTACAAAAGCGATTTTCTCCTTATGACAAGCATACTTGGATTATATCACTTTTACAAAGATGGTTAAACCTTAAAATTATTATTAATTTTTTGTAAAGTTTTAGCATCAAACAAATTTTTCTGCCCATTAAATTCGGTCTGTTTACTTTTTGCGTATACTTGACTTACTATTTTTACTGCATTTTTATTCCTTGAAGCGAACAATAAATAGTAAATGGTGTCACTTTTATTCGGATATGGCATGTCGAAAGCTATCACATCTAATTTATTTTTATCATCAACATTTTTATTGTTGCCTTTTAAAACCTCTTCTACGTACATTTTTAAAATATCTTTTTCTTCTTTGCCTATACAGTCTAATCCCCCCATAAAATCACTAAGGTTCTTTATTGTTTTAATTTCTTTGATACTTATCTCCTCTACCCTCTTCGAAAGACATTTTTTCGCTAGTCCCTCTATCCTTTCCACGCCTTCTTGAATATAATTGAGTAAAATATCTTTTGCTCCATTTTTAGCGACCACCATCTCGACACTTTTTCTTTTTAATGTTTTTATACCGTAAGGATCAATAAAAAATAAAACGGGACAATAGCCGATCTCTTTTAAAATATTTTCTATAACCTCATTAAAATCCCCCTCTACTAATTTGTAATTCACTATATCTTTATACGGAACTAAAAGTTCCTCTAAACTTTTAACATATGCTGGCTTATTTTCTATAAAAACACAATCGATTTTAAAATCATTTTTATTTTTATTCTGCATCTTTAAAAAATTTTCCTGAAATTTTTTGGCTGCCTTTACCGCAATCAATGGCGAACCGTCTACCAATCCCCCTTCGTCCTCATAATCTCCTTTACCAGCGAAGCAATCAACGATAAAAATTTTTTCATAAAATTTTTGTTTTAAAAAAATAGAACACCACGAATCAAGGTATTTTCTGTAGATATCTAATTTTAATTTTGTGTGAGGCCTATCCCTCAAGGTCCAATAATTTTTTGTTCCCATTTTTGCGCTGGCTGATAACCACTTATTTTTTGTTTTATCTAAAAATACTATTAGCCCAAATTAAAAAATTACCCCAAACCCAGTACTTGTATCTTTTCCGTCTAACATGCTTTAAATTTTTATTTTTCATCTGTTATTACCACCTTCTCATCGCCCGGATAATTTTCGGGAAAAACAGGCTCCACCACAGGAATATTATCAGCCATAACAACCTCTGCGTCATCACCATATTTCCCGGCGATTTCTTCCAATTTTTTAATAAATTTTTTGAGTTTCATATTACTCTGTAGATCCCGCGACTTATAAAATCCAAATAACCTTTATCCCGCAAAAATTGCAATTGCTGCCGAATCTTATCTTTGATGTGCCTGTTTTCTGGATGTAATTGATTCAATTCGTTTTCAAAAGCGTATACCTCATCAAGCGTAAACTCTTTTTTACCAAGGTCATCAACGCAACGCATAACATCAAGCAACCAACCCTTTGCCAAAATTTCTTTTTCTTCTCGTAAAAATAATGTTTTCTTCCACTCAGCCAACACTTTTTCTTTTGACTCAATCTGCTTATTATGAACAAAAAATATTTTTCCAGTTTGAGGAATATTTTTAAGAACAATATTACAACCAATCCAGCCTGCGCGGCGGGCTGTCGACGCAAGGGGTTTTCGCTTTTCTATTATTTCCGGAACAAAAAAATGTTTAGGAATAACTAAAAAATTTACCACTTCAAAATTTCTTAAATCATAATTCAACAAGAAAAAATTTGGGTTGTTGTTGCTTGTGAGCCGTTCAATCATCGTGCGGTACGCGCCGTCTACGATTTTTGTTCCTATTGTATTTTGTTTACTTTTTAATTCATATTCCTCACGACAATTTGAACAATAAAAATCGGCGACGGGTTGATTATTTGGATATTTATCAATATCAAGGTGTCCACAGTTCGGACAAAAAATAAAATTATCAACCCATTGCTCGGTCAAAACACGCACTTTTTGCGAAGCGCTTTTATAATTTAACGCAAGTTTTCCATCAAATGTTAATTTCATATTCACCCAAGACGAAACTCAAAATATTTTTTTAGACTATCGTTAATACCCTCTCATCCCCGTTCTAAATTTATAGCACCCCTCACTTAAATAATTATTTTATTATCCCAAAAAATTATCTTAAAGTAAAGCCCACCACCTTAATCAAAAATGCCCCGAACTTTTCGGAGCATTTTAATTTAAATTATTTTACTTTTCTATTTTGACACAAAAATTGTTGCGCCAAGTTCCGGATCGCAAGTACCAACTTCAATTCTCCCGGTGGAAGTTCTGTTAATGTAATAATCGGTAAAAGCGGCTGAGCCGGTGTACGGGTCGTAAGGGATAAGGCCTAAATATTTTGGAATTAAAACGCTGCTCAAATCAAGACAACTTGCAGCCGACGGTTTTGCCGTGCAGCCAACTTCGCAGCCGCTCGCGTTCGTGCCCAAAATTTGAACCGTGGCTGGCACATCGTCAATTCCCGCGGGCAGTGTTCCGTTCTGGTCAACGGCATATTGAAGAACCGCCTCAAGAATTCCCGAAATATCTGTCCAGCGGCGGGCGTTTCGGGATTCGGCAAATCTTTTCGCCGGATCAACGGCGATAAAAATGGCTGAAGCCAAAAACGCAATGATGCCGATCACAATTAATAGCTCAATAAGCGTAAACCCCTTTTGTTTTTTCATATATTTGAGTTTAATTCTCATTCTTACATTGTATCCCTTCCTTCCTCTACTCGCAAGAAAATTCTGTGGATAAAAAAATGCGCCCAGAAGGATTCGAACCTTCGACCGTTCGCTTAAGAGGCGACTGCTCTGCCAACTGAGCTATGGGCGCAAATATTTTTATTTAATTTTTCTACAATGCCCTCGCCAGGATTCGAACCTGGATCACTGGTTCCGAAGACCAGTACTCTATCCTTTGAGCTACGGGGGCCAGGCCTTGGCGGGCAGGTATCCGCTCTGACGCCTTTGGGTCGTCCGAGGACTCCGAC
>JACRNW010000009.1 GCA_016214745.1 Candidatus Falkowiibacteriota bacterium
AAACAAATAACCCCGCACCAAGCCTTAGTACAAATAATACTTCAACGCAACGGGAGCCGCAGGCGTTTCCGTGATTTATATTTTTTATTATGGTCCATCATTCTTCGGGCTTTGGTGCTGGGGTTTCTACCTTAAACCAGCAAAAAAAAGACCGGGCTTTGTTTATTACCCAGTCTTGTCCTCCTTTTGTCACTTCTTCGCACACTTCTTGGCGCGTTTCTCCGTGAGAAACTGGCGCAAACCCCCGCAGGTCGCAACCTCCTTCGGAACGTCGTCGTGCCATCCGCAACAGTCGCAGATCACGGTCCAACCGGCGGCCACCGCGTAGGAATGGATCATGCCCGTGCAATCGCCCCACTCATGACGGCCGAGCACCCCGTCAGCCGGAAGCGGACTCTCTTCGGCGAGATCCGACCCTTCCGGAAAGATGAGCGTCTCGCCCGTCTCGTTCAGTTTGATCGGCTTCATCAGCGTCTCCTTCTTCGCGAACTCTTGACGCTCTTCACGTGAGCGCGCAGCCGGCCCATGGTGTTCACATTGGACGGAACGGCGATGAGCCGTCCGCAATCCGCGCAGTTCACCGAGAGCATCTCCTCCGAGATCCGGACGACGTGGACTGCTCCCCCACAGAGGCGGTGAATCCCGAAGAAGACATGGACGGACCACTCTTCGCAAAAGGCTTTGCCATCGGGCCGGCAGATCGTGTCTCCCTCTTCGTTCAAACGGATCGGTTTCATCTTCTCCTCCTTTTCTGCCAAAAATTTAACACTTAAAAATTAAAATGTCAAGCCCATCCCGCTCTTACGAAACGCTCTTTGATAAGGTATAATAAATAATAAAGATAAAAAATAATTTTAAAATATGACTAATCAAATCGGACTGACTTCAAATGAGGCGAAATCTAAACTCGCCGAATTCGGCCCAAACCAGATTTACAAACCCACCGGGGTCAATTTTTGGACTATTGCCCGCCAAGAAGTGACTGAACCTATGATTCTGCTTCTTCTTGTCGTGGGATTTTTTTATAGTCTCTGGGGAAAATTGGAAGACGCCATCACAATTTTTGTCGTAATTTTTCTTTTGGTCCTGGCCGAGGTTTGGAATGAATTCCGGGCGAAACGTGCCATCGCCGCGCTGGAAAAACTCGCCGCGCCAAAAACAAAAGTTTTTCGCGACGGCGCGATAACGGAAATTAATTCCGAAGAAGTCGTGCCCGGTGATATTTTAATTTTAACGGTGGGCACAAAAATCGCCGCCGACGCCAAAATAAAAAAATCTCTCGGGCTTGCGCTTGACGAGTCAGCCCTGACCGGCGAATCTTTTCCTAAAGAAAAAAAGCTGGACGAAGAAATTTTTGCCGGCACGACGGTAGTCGCGGGCGTTGCGGAGGCCGAGGTCACAAAAACCGGCAAAATGACGCGCCTGGGCGAACTCGCCGCCGCCGCCAAAATCATCAAGCCGCCGAAAACCGCCCTGCAGCTGGCCATGAAATCTTTGTCTAAAAAAATGGTTTACGTGGCCGTCTTTTTTTCCGTTTTAATTCCCACGATCGGTATTTTGCGCGGCGAAGATCTCCGGACCATGATTTTAACCGGCCTTTCTTTGTCCTTTGCCACGATCCCCGAAGAATTGCCGATTATTATTACCATGATTTTGGGATTGGGCGCTTATACCCTTTCCAAAAATAATTTTTTAGTCAAAAAAATAAAAGTAGCGGAAACCTTGGGCAATGCCACGGTAATTGTGACGGACAAAACCGGCACCATCACTGAAAATAAATTAAAAATTGCCGCGGCGATTCCGGCGGGCAAGGAAAAAAATATTTTAGAAACGGCTCTGGCCGCGATGAGCGAATTTTCTCTTTTCCCGCTTGACCAGGCGATTGAAGACAATGCTAAAGAGCTTGGAATTTCGACGCCGGGAAAATTATTTCATCAAAGAGATCTTGGCGACGGAAGAAAAACCAAATCAGCCGTCCGGAAAACCGGCGACGGCTTTGAACTTTTTGCTTCCGGCGCGCCGGAAGAAATTCTCGCCATGTGCCGAGCCGATAGCGCGGGCATCGCGGCGGAACTTCTGCGCCAAACCGGCCTTGGAAGACGGGTAATCGCCGTGGCTAAAAAAACTCTCGCGCCGGGCGAGGAAAATTTTGACTTTATAAAATTGGAAAAAGAAATGAATTTTGTCGGCCTTTTAAGTTTTGAAGATCCACCCCGCGCCGGCGTTCGAGAAACTATCCTTCAGGCGGCCCGGGCCGGCGTCCGGACAATTATGGTAACCGGCGACCATCCTTTAACCGCCATTTTTATCGCCAAATCCGTCGGCATCACGGGCAACGGAAAAGTTTTGACTGGCGCGGAATTGGATAAATTAAACGATGCGGGACTTCAAGAAACCGTTAAAACTGTTTTTGTTTTTGCCCGCACCACGCCGGAACATAAATACCGCCTGGTCCAGGCCTTGCAAAAAAACGGCGAGGTGGTAGCTGTTACCGGCGACGGAATTAATGACGCGCTAGCGCTCCGAGGCGCGGACATTGGCATTGCTATGGGAAAACGCGGTACGGACGTAGCCAAAGAAGCCGCCGAAGTGGTCCTCGCCGACGATAATTACGTCACTATTGCCCAAGGAATTTTTGAAGGCAGAAAATTTTTTGATAATTTGAGCAAAGGCATTAAATATTATCTTTCAGTTAAAGTCGCGCTTGTCCTTATTTTTCTTCTGCCCGTAATTTTAGGTATACCGACGCCCATGTCGCCAATCCAAATTATTATTTTGGAATTATTTATGGATCTCGCCGCCTCAGCCGGTTTCATTTCCGAACCGAAAGAAAAAAATATTTACGCTCGGCCGCCGCGCGACCCAAAAGAAAAGGTTTTCAACGCTCGTGCCCTCCGCGACATTATCTTGAAGGGACTGACGCTTTTTGCTTCGGTCACAATCGTGTATTTTTACGCCCGCTCCAAAAATTTTGAACTTCATGAAGCGCAAACTTTTGCCTTCACGGCCTGGATTTTTGGACACATTATTTTGGCCTTTGTTTCGCGAAGCGACCGGGAACCGCTTTTTTCTCTGGGATTTTTTACCAACAAAATTATTAATTTTTGGGCTGTCGCCGCCATTGCTTTTCTCTTTTTTGCAATCTTCCTGTCGCCGCTCGGCGCGCGGTTTAATCTTGCTCCGATTAATTTGTCGCAAATATTTTTAATCGCTCTCGTGCCGCTCGTGATTATACTCCCGCTCGAAATTAGAAAATTATTTTACTCGCGATAGAAATACTCCGTGTTCTCTGCGCTCGCTCGTCCCGCCCTGGCGGGATCTCACTCGTTTGATAATAAAAAAAGCGCCGAAAGCAGTGATGCTCGCGGCGCCCGACACGACAAGTCGGACTTGTGTCTTCCCTCCCTACTTCTTCCTATCGGAAACTTCCGGCACCTAGTGCAGGAGCAAAAACGCTCGGCCGACGCAGCGCAGGCAGCCGCTACGCGGCGCGGCTCATCCTCTTTGCCCGCTTCTTCGGCTGCCGAGCCAAGAGCGCCGCGCCATCCGCGGTCGCCTCGCCCAGCATCCAGGGCTCGAGTTCCACCTTGGGCAAGAACTGCATGCCGCCGCACTTGCCGCAGACCCCGCCATGCTGAATGCAAGCGCAACATCCGCACTTCCCGCTGCACCCACAGTGGTCGCAGGGAATTCCCTTGGCCGCGACTTCTCCAAGTATTCTCCTCGTCGACATTCTCTCCTCTCTCCTTCCCTTTCCCCCGGGTTAACACTGGTTCCCGATCCCGTGCCAAACACAATATCAATAAATTATCACTCTGAAAATTTTTTGTCAAGATAAATTTGAAAAAGCCTGCCGTAAGAGCAGGCTTTTTTGCTTTTTATTTTTAGATGATATTTTACTTCGCCAACCTGTTTATTGACCAACTTCTTCCGCAAGCAATTCTTTCCCCTTACCGGCCCATTCCTCTTCTCCATAATACTCCATTTCAAGAATGTAGTCGGCAATAACGCTTTCACGCTGATCTTTTTCGGAGAGCGACAATAAATATTTCGTGAGAAATTCGTACTGGACGGCTAATCTTTTTTCATCATCTTCTATTTGGAGCCAAAGATTATTTTCAAATGCCCATAAGACAAACTCTGAATCATTTTTCTTTTCATCAATTATTTCCAAAAGTTTTTCCTGCGCCGCCCCTTCCGTTACTCCCGAATAATCATCTTTTGAAAGAAGACCTTTGATGGGGTTAATCATTTTATCAAGATACTCGCCAAGATATTCTTCGGCGTACGAAATATCTTGCACGGTGTAGGCCGGCCGCATCACGAGACGAATTCGCTCCGGATGATCGGTAAAATCCATGGCGGAAAGCGCGTCAGTGAGCGCCTGCACTTCAGTAAAAGACAAATCTGTTTTAACTGTTTTATACAATATATATTGCAACGCCACGTCTGTTACTGAACTTTTCTTCGGTATAAACTTTATCATCATCTGTTTTATAAAAGTTGAATGGTTGTGCGCCCGCTGCGGTTCGCCGATAGCGTACCCTTGGCGCTGCCGGAGCCACTCTAACGTTTCCGCGGTCGGAAGATCTAAATTACGAAAAATTCCGAGCGCCTCGGAAAAACCTAAAACCACAAGATAATCCGCCTTTGCCCCAAGAATTTTTTCTATCTGCCCGATACCATATTCAAGTCCGCCGATGGAGCACGCTTTTGATACGTAATAATCCGAAGACAAATATTTGCCTCCGGGCGGCAACGGAGAATAAGTGCCGCGCGGCACGGCCGTGATAGTTACTTCCTGTTTTTCCCGGTCAATCGTAATCAGCTGAATGGCGTCGCAATGTCCATCAACTTGGCCAACCCGCCGGTCAAGCCCGATTACAAGCACACGAGCGATTTCATCTTTGCCAAAGGGATCGGCCGGCTCGCTTTTTTCCCTTTCATCGCGGCGTGAATCAAGAAACTGCTCAATTTCTTTATTTAAAAATTCTGTTTTTTCCCGTTCCGCCGACTGCGCCCGATACGAAGACAACCCGTACACTGCAAACCAAGTGCCGAGACCGATAATCAATATTGCTAAAATAATTAAAATTATTCTTTTCATGTTATTTCATTTTACCTCGCCAAGCGAAAAAAAACTACAAACGGTCAAGGGATAACAAAAACCGCCTCGACGGCAGGCAAAATTTTCAAATGGTGTTTGTTGAAAAAAGTCAGAACACATTTTGAACAAAATCCCGAATGTGGTACAATACAAATGTAAAAATCCTCTTATGCAAAGCCAAAAACACACAAATAAACCAAGTCAGCGGCGCGACACCGAGAGAGAGAGAGAGAGAGAGTAAACCGCGCGCCACGAATTTTCAAACTTGTATATTTAGCACGCTTGGCGTGCTTTTTTATATTTTAAATTATGCCGCTTCTTAATCAAGAACAAAATAAAGCTCACAACTCACACGCGCTCAATTTGCGGCAGACAGAGCGGAAAAAGGCGCAGAAAGAGCAAAAACGACGTTTGGCTTGCAAAGACCTGCAATGTTATTTAGGCGTTCATTGCTCAAATGCCCACCCGATATTAAAAATATTTAAAAAATTTTGGCATTGTTTAAAGTGGGCGATAAAACTTCTCGTGCCTGATTTTTTGATTGGCCATCCGAATTTATGGGATAACCTCAAAACCCTCCGCAAACATCCGCAATTCAAGCCCCTGCGCATGGCGCTCGTGGCTTGGCTGATTTTTTTCTTGACCACCGGCTCTTTGTGGGGAATTTTTATTTTTAGAACTTATGCTGCCGCCGGATCAGGAGCGTTCAAGAATTGTGAATCCCAGGGTGCTTGCACTGGCGGCGGCACGCCGAGCGCAAACGACCCGGATGGAAACACAACATTGAGCACTGAACGAGTATGGTTAAGAACCACCCACAATACCAACACCGTAGATCCTGGCTTCAGTTATTCAGGCGGGGGCGAAGGGTCGGGAAACAGTATTGAGGTGTGGCTTTCCACTTCTTTGGCTACAGGGCATGCCACGTGGGCACCAAACGTTACCGTAACCGTACAATATTCTACTGATAACGGCGGAAGTTGGAGTAATGTCACTGGCTTTCCTCAAACAGTTACTCCCACTTGGGCCGACGCCCTTGCGCAAACCAGCAACAGAGTGCAAATAACCGCTACTCTTCCCACGAGCGGCGATATTGATAAATATAGGTTTAAGGCGGAATCAACAGAAATGGGGAGCAGCGACCCCATCAGCGTAACCCAAGATCCAGCGCAGTCAAATTTAAAGTTTGCCGTTTCTCCCACGACTGACTCGTCAAATTATAATCCCACGGCAACAATAAATGGCGTAACTACTACGGTTACGGTTACCGGCACTCTTACTTATGACTGGGGCGCCACGCCGGCTGATTACGGAGGAACCGGCGAAACAGTAACAGCCACTGTTAAAGATCAAAACAACGCCACCCAGCAGTCCCCCACTGGAACCATCAACGCCGACGGCACATTTTCTATACCTTTCAACTTGCCCAACGCGGCCGAGTTTGGTCAATGGACAGTGCTTGTTGATTACAGTCACAACCAAGACGCAGTCACACAAGGCAACGACACCTTTCTCGTCAATCTCGCCTTTTCCGATGTAACCTATCAGGTTTTTCAAAACGATGTGTCTGGCGGCACAAAAGAATCCAACAACACTGGCACCGCCAATATGGGCGTGCCGATTTTCATTACTGCCACACCATTTAACAATCCCGACAATGACAGCTTAACCGGTGTACAAATCCACTGGAATGTGTCTTCCCCGCCGGCAAATCAAACTTTTGCCGCCTGCACGACCTCCTGTACCAAAGAAATTACCGTGCCCACCGGCGCCGGAAATGCCGGAGCCGCAGAAATTGAAATCACCGGCACTGAACAAAACGGCAGTAACCCGGCCGCGACAGTTTCATCATCAATTTCAGGCTTTTCCGACCGCGCCATCACTCTTTCTACGGCTTGGAAATACTCAACCGTAAATACATCAATTGATAACGGCATTACCACAGATCATGATGTTTATAATCTTGGTGAAACGGTTAATTCTAACTTTTATCTCTACAATGTTCGCGACCAATTAGTTAAAGGCGAGGCAGCCGGCTCTTTAACTTTGGAAATTATTAAAGCGTCCGGAGGAAATGACACGTCTGTGGCGGGCGAGACCGTTGATGCCAATGGCTATGTTGCATGGAGTTATCTAACTTCTTCAAGCCATCAATACGCAAATGATGCGGTTGGCAGTACAAAACAGTTAAAAACCATCGACGCCGACGGAAATACCGTAACTAGCGGAAACGAATGGGCGCTTTCCTCACTTTTGACCGTTGATAACATCTGGCACTCTAAATTGACTTCCGACCCGTCTGAAGCAACCCAGTTTTTTATTGGCGCGGACAATATGCAGGTGAAAACGCACGTGTTGAATGTTCGGAACGAAAATAAGTCAGGCGCCGATGTCGCCCATGAAGTGCGCGACCCGGACAACAACCTCAACACTTCCTGGACAAATGCTACGGGGGCGGACGGCTGGACCGCTTTTCAAAAAGTTGTGCCTGAAGCGCCGGCTGGCGCTTGGTCGCTTAAAGCCACTGCCTCTGACGCGAGCGGCAATTCCTCGGCAACCGCCACGGAAAGTATTTCTTATGTCAGCGCCTATACCGCAAAATACGGCATTCGCACAGTTGGCTGGAATCAGGAATATCACAAGGGTGATACTGCGACCTTCACTATTCAACTCTTGGAAAAAGACTCAAATGATGATTGGTCCGCGGTTAATCCTGATACCGGCACAACGCCGTACTATGAAATTCAGTATTGGACAGGAAGCGCGTGGTCTTCGGTAGTGGGTCGAACCAATATGGATGAAAAAATTGCAAGTTCAACATGGGAGAAAAGTTACGCTATTCCTAACAGCGACACAGTCATCGGCAGAAAATATTCCATCACCTTTAATGCCAAGCTAGGCGGCGCGCAAATCGCCCAACTAAAAGAATTTGCTGTTGTGCAGCTAAGAGCCGGCGATCCGATGACCGTTGCCGCCTCGCCAGTACGAGCAGCCCCAAATGATACAGTAAAAGTAACAATTCGCGAAGCAAACCTTGATGCTACCGTACTTACCGGCAACGCGGCGAACACTTTTATTTATATTTACGATTCCAATAACACCTTACAAGTGAACGGCGCAAATCCCACAGAATTAGCAAATGGCGCTTATTATTACGATTATACTTTAGGCGCCTCGCCGATGAGCGGTGTTTGGCAAGCAGTGGTAAAAGTTACCATTGGCGGCAGCGATTATGCCGCGGCAACCAATTTTCAGATTGATTATCAATTGGCGAAAGAAACAACTGCACAAGAAATTAAAACTAAGACAGACACGATTGACTGGACTGACGTAACTACCATCAAGAACAACGTGGCGACTCTGATTTCCGAGATCGGCACTGGCAACATCAGCGCCATCAAAACCAAAACCGACACGATTGCATGGGGCGATATTACCGGTCTTGTAACCACGAGCGGCCAAATAAAGGCCAAGACTGACACGATCGCCTGGACTGATGTTTCGGCGATTAAAACGAAGACGGACACGATTGTATGGAGCGACGTCACCGGCATTGATACAAAGGTGACATCGTTGCAATCCGATATGGCGACTCTGATTTCCGAAATCGGCACAGGCAACATCAGCGCCATCAAAACCAAAACCGACACCATCAATTGGGCCAATGTCACGAGCATTTTGACGGACACCGGCGCCATCAAAACCAAAACCGACACCATCGCTTGGACTGACATTGCGGCAATAAAAACCCAAACTGATACCATTGTTTGGGGCGATGTGACGGGAATTAAACTGAAAACCGACACCATTGTCTGGGGTGACATTACTGATATCAAAACTAATGTTGCTGCCCTTATTACCGAAGTTGGCACAGGCAACATCAGCGCCATCAAAACCAAAACCGACACCATCAATTGGGCCAATGTCACGAGCATTTTGACGGACACCGGCGCCATCAAATTAAAAACCGATACCATTGATTGGACTCATGTTACGGCTATCAAAACTAAAACCGATACGATTAGTTGGGACGATGTTACCGGAATTAAACTGAAAACCGACACCATCAATTGGTCGGATGTCACTACCATTAAAAATAACGTTGATACCATAAATACTAACGTGAACACCATTAATGCGAATGTGGATATTTTAATTGGCGCATTTATTGTAACCCAATCAACGGTCAACGACGCTTCGCCTTCTGTCACTTCCTTTATCACCTCTCTCACCAATTCTACTGATGATTTTTACAAAAATTCAGTACTGACTTTCACTTCCGGCGCCCTAAACGGACAGGTGCGCCGAATTTCGGCTTACAACGGCACAACAAAAAGTATTACTCTTGACCCGGCTTTAACTTCTGCGCCAGCCAATGGCGACGCCTTCACCATTGCCAAACAAAATGTCCGAGTGGAAGAACAAGTAAGCAATGTTCAAAGCGATGTGACAACAATTAAAAGTGATACGGCTTACATCAGAACAAAAGCAGATAGTATTTATAGTTTATTGCAAACGGTTGACACAAATTTAAGCAGTGTAGAGACAATAGTCACCGCGCTTCGCACTTCCCAACAAACAGCATACAGTGCCAAACTTTCTAATGTTTCAGAAATTCAGGCCGGCAATACTTACAGAGCCAAACTGACACTGCTTGATTTTGAATCAGAACCGGTGGACGCGGCAAGCACTCCCACTATCACTATTTATGATTCAACGCGCGCCGTAGCAGTTGCCAGCACCACAATGACAAAACTTTCTCCCGGCGTATACGAGTACACTTACGCCTTATCTTCATCCGCCACTACCGGGCTTTGGGAGGCAATCGTGAACGCGGCAGCGGGCAGTTCCGGCACGCAGACGCTTAACGATTATTTTCAGGTAACTGGGTCACCGGCGCAAGTGGTGATTAACTCAATGTCTGATTTAACCGTACCGTCAATTGCGGCCGATACCACTATCACCAACGAAGGCGGCGGCGCGTTTGAATATCAGTACGAATGGTGTGTGGTTTCCTCAGAGGAAAATCCGTGCGGCGGCGCTGATGATGTGTATTACGCCTCAGCCGCGAAATTAATTCAGGCCGGCGACAGTTTTAATACACAACTCACCGCCACCGTGCCGAATACTGGGGACTATTGGTTCAAAGTAGTGGTTTATTTCGGCACGCAGGCTTCTGGCGCTTCGCGAACCTTTACCGCAACCACAGAAACGGCAGTACCCTCTGGCGGCGGGGGACCGCCTGCTCCGAGCGTTACACCCGCTCCAGAAGAAATTTCGCATAACACGATATACAGCGAAGTGGTGAAAGTAAAAAAGATGTTGGAACTTGAATCAATACGAATCGGCAGAATGCTTGATACGCTCGGAATTATTAATCCCGACATTAAACAACTGTTAATAATGAATGAAGCCCAGTTAACCGATTTAAAGAGCGTGCAGAATAAACTTGCAGATATTAAAGCCGTGTCCTCGGTTACGCGGCGGATTGTGGAAGAAGGCGCCGTCCAACCCGTCATTGAAACATATATGACGTTCAATTCAGTGGAAATACATTTTCTTATCACCAATCCCGCGAACACAGAGCAAACAATTAAGTTTAAATCATTTTTGCCAGAGGAAGTCAGGCCGGAACATATTCTTGATTCAAACGGACTCAAGGTTGATTTTGACGCCGGGGCGAGCGTGTACTTTGTTTCCGGAGACATTGCCTTGGGTCCCAAACAAACTGTGACCAGAAAAGTGGAACTAAAGGACATCTGGGTTTTCCCTGAAGAAGAAATTATTTCGCTCGGCCGGCAAAGCACGGATTTGGCCGCGGCGCTTCGTGATACCCAGTACGACGCCCAAGGCACGATATTAAAAAATGACATAGATTCCGCGCTTGAAATAGTTCTGCAAAAACAAAAAGATGGCTATGCATCTCCTCAAGATCATATTGTGGCTTTTCGCGAGAATAAATTACGGATGGAAAAAGTTGAAAAAAATTTGGAAAAATTAAAAGATCTGGTGGTGCAAGCCGGCGCTTCGCAAGGGTTGGTGGGTAAGGTTGGCGGCATTCAAACTTTTGCCACTTGGGGAATAGTTTTGGCGATTGTGTTTGGTTTTGGACTTTTGGCGGCCGTTATTTTTGCGATGTGGCGACACCAGATGGCACTTGCCGCCATAACAATGGGAATGTCGCGGAGAGAAGTTATGGAAAAATTCGGCGGATTTGGCGCAAGACAAAGAACCCGCAAAATCACCAAAGTTAAAAAAGTTTCACCCTTGATGCGTCGAGCGACACGGCGTCTCCCATGGAAGAAAATTTTGATTGGCCTCGTGACAGTTGGACTACTTTCGGGTCTGCCACTTTTGGCAATAAAATTTTTGCCGAGTTTGCTTGGAGACGAGAAATTGAAACCCGAAAATCAAGAAAGTTCCTCGCTTTTGCCAGAAGATTCCGCAACGCCGGAAACAGCTAGTTTCTCGGCAATCCCGGAAATGCAAACATCAAATATAAATTACGACTTGAAATTTAAGGACGAAGAATTTACGCCGGCTAATCCTAAATTGAAAATAAGCGATACTCTAACCAATTGGATAAATGTTCGTGACAGAGCTTCACGCGAAGGAAAGATCGTTGCGAGGGCGTACCCCGGCAAAGAATACGAATACATTAATAAAAATGGCGGGTGGTATGAGATTAAATTATCGGATGACAAGACGGGATGGATTTTGGGACAATACGCCAAACCGATTCAGTAAATATGCAAAAAGTAAACGTAGAAATTATGCCGTCGTTTTCCAATATTACGTACGGCATTTTAATTGCAGTGGCCGGACTGATTTTGCCCGCTCTTTTGATTCCCTTAGTAAAGTTCGCGGGCTACTCAGAAATTTTTGAGGAAATTGCTAAAGCGTTGGTGATATTGTTTTTAATTTTTAAACTACCAACGCATAAAGCCCAAATTCTGGCTGCCGGCGCGTTTGGATTTCTCTTTGGTTTGTCGGAAAATATTTTTTATCTTACAAATGTCTTTGCGCTTGGCGATTTTAATATTTTTTGGCAAAGATTTTTATTGACGGTTCCAATGCACATTATCACTGTTTTAGTAATGGTATTCGCAGGCTTGGCAAGGAAATATCTTTTAATTTTAGGGCTAGTTGGAGCCGTAGTTTTACATATTTTGTTTAATGGAATTATAATAGATTTTTTAATGCGATAGAATAAAAAAAGAGATTGGGTTAACAACCTATAACGGATACAAAAAATCCGAGATACTCGGATTTTTTGATTGGACCGTGGGAGAATCTCCGCCAAAGGCGGATGCGCCTCTGGCGCAGAACTATCACAGCGCCAAGGGTGGACCTAGCGGGAATCGAACCCGCGTCTCTCGGATGCAAACCGAGTGCTCTGCCCCTAAGCTATAGGCCCACCTTCGGCGCCGTCAAATAAAAACGGCCCAGGTTATAAATTATGGTATAATGATTTAAGGCTTATGTCAATCAAACTTACAATCTTGGGCTCGGGACCGGCGATCGCTATTCCGCGGCCGGGACATACTGACAAAACTTGCCGCGAAGCACGAAAACCCGGCAGCCGTTCGCGCCGAATGAGAAGTTCTATTCTCATTGAAAACCGCTGTCGGTATCTTTTAATTGACGCCGGGCCGGATATTTTAGAGCAACTTGAACTGGCTAAAATAAGAAGACCTGACGCCGTATTTTTAACCCATGCCCATTCCGACGCGGCGGGCGGCGTTGACGACTTGGCTTTATTTTTACGCGGGACAAAAACCAAACCAATGCCGCTCTACGCCGAAGCGTCCGTGCTGCGGCGCATCACTAAAATTTCCGCCCTTTTTCACGCCCGGCCAAAAACAATTTTAAAAACCGTAAACCCAAAAATCATTCATCTATATCAAGCCGTATCGTCTTTCGGGTTAAAAATTATCCCGCTAAAAGTAGAACACGCCCTCACTCCCGGTTTTCCGACGGTCGGGTATCTTTTTCCTAAAAAATTTGCTTACCTTTCCGATTTCGCCTCAATCCCGCCGCGATCGTTAAAACTTCTCAAAAAAATTAATATTTTATTTTTGGATGCCGCGATGTGGTTTGGCACAAAAATGGCGGCGCACCAAAACACGGCTCAAGCGATAGAAATCGGCCGCCAACTCGGAGTAAAAAAACTTTATCTCACCCAGATCGGCCACAACTATCCGCCGCACAAAATCGCTCAAAAAGAAATAAGCAATTATTGCCGAAAAAATAAAATTAAATTTCCGGTAATCCTGGCCTACGACGGCTTAAAAATCAAAATTTAATAATCGCCTCGCTTCATCAAAAACTCCTTGCTTAATCGGGAGTTTTTTGCTATGATAAACATAAATCTTAATTTACCCCCACACCTAAAAATGTACTTTGTATGGGTAGCCCGTGTGGGGAGTTAAATCTTTATAGCTAATCCGTTTTGTTCTGCATAAAAGGATTAGGTGTGGGGGTTTAATTTTAATCCTCAAAATATCATAAATTTTTTATGGCCGCAATGAATTTCCCCAAAATGGAAGAAGAAATCCTAAAATTTTGGGAAGATAATAAAATTTTTGAAAAATCAGTCAATAAAAAGGCGCCGCATGGCGACTATGTTTTTTATGACGGTCCGCCTTTCGCCACGGGCACGCCGCACTACGGCCATATCGTTGCGAGCTTGATGAAAGATGCCGTACCGAGATATTTCACGATGCAAGGCTACCGCGTCGAGCGCCGCTGGGGTTGGGATTGCCACGGCCTGCCAATTGAAAATATTGTTGAGCAAGAATTAAATGTCACAAGCAAAAAAGATATTGAAGAAAAAATCGGCGTGGATAAATTCAACGAACTTTGCCGCAGTAAAGTTTTAATGTTTGCCGACGTTTGGAAAAAATTTATTCCCCGCATCGGCCGCTGGGTTGACATGGAACACGCCTACAAAACCATGGACTTGGATTATATGGAAAGTATTTGGTGGGTTTTCAAACAACTTTGGGACAAGGGACTAATTTACGAAGGGCACAAATCAATGCACATCTGCCCGCGCTGCGAAACCACTCTTTCTCAATCGGAAGTGAGTCAGGGGTATAAAGACACCGAAGACTTAGCTGTAGTTGTAAAATTTGCTTTGACCGACGAACCAAATACTTTTGTTTTGGCCTGGACAACCACGCCCTGGACCCTACCCGGAAATGTCGCTCTGGCGGTGAGCGAGGATATTGATTATTCAATCTGGGAAATAACTCACACAGACACTAATAAAAAAGAAAAAATTATTTTAGCAAGTAAAACATCAACCAACACATTAAAACTACCAGTGGACACTCGCGATCTTGTCGTGGGCGCGGAAAGTGTTGTTGGTCCCCCCTCACACCCTCCAACAAAATATAAACTACTCAAAGAAATCAAAGGCAAAGATCTGATTGGCAAACCTTACGAGCCACTTTTCCCATATTTTGACAGTCCGGAAAACAGAGAAAGAGGTTTTAAAATTTATGCGGGAGATTTTGTCGCGACTGAAGAAGGAACTGGTGTGGTTCATATTGCTCCGGCTTTTGGTGAAGACGATTTGAAGCTTGGAAAAAAAGAAAATCTTCCTTTTATCCAACACGTTGATTTTTCCGGCCGCTTCACTTTGGGAGTTAAAGATTTCGCCGGCGATCTTGTAAAACCGGCCGCCAACCCGTGGATCACCGATAAAAAAATTGTGCAATGGCTTGAAGAACGCGGCAAACTTTTTTCGCAAGAAAAGCACACGCACAGCTATCCGTTTTGCTGGCGTTGCGACACTCCTCTTCTAAATTATTCTACTTCATCGTGGTTTGTTAAGGTAACAGCTATAAAAGAAAAAATCTTAAAATTGGCGGAAAAAATTAATTGGGTTCCGGAACATATTAAAGAAGGCCGTTTCGGAAAATGGTTGGAAGGTGCGGAAGATTGGTCAATTTCCCGCCAACGATATTGGGGTTCAGTTTTGCCTATCTGGAAATGTAAATGCGGCGAATTTCATGTTTTGGGAAGCCGCGAAGAGTTGGAAAAACTTTCCGGCCAAAAGGTGGACGACTTGCATAAACACTCAGTTGACAAATTAATTTTAAAATGTGAAAAATGCGGCGGCGAAATGCGGCGTGTTCCCGATGTTTTGGATTGCTGGTTTGAATCCGGTTCAATGCCTTACGCCCAAATGCATTATCCATTTGAAAATAAGAAAAAATTTGAAGAAAATTTTCCGGCTAAATTTATCGCTGAAGGCGTTGACCAAACTCGCTGCTGGTTTTATTATCTTCATGTTTTGTCCACGGCCATCATGAACGACGTCGCCTTTTTAAATGTCATCGCGAATGGCATTGTCCTTGCCGAAAGCGGACAAAAAATGTCCAAACGTTTAAAAAATTATCCTGATCCGACTGAAGTCATTGACCGTTACGGCGCCGACGCTCTCCGCTATTATTTGCTCACCTCGCCGGTAATGAAAGCTGACACGCTTAATTTTTCCGTAAAAGGCGTTGATGAAATGTTCAAAAAATTAATAATGATTTTATGGAACGTCTTTTCTTTTTACGAGATGTACGCCGCGGATGAAATAAAACCCGTAACAAAATCAAAAAATATCTTGGACCAATGGATTGTCTCAAAATTACAGATTTTACTTCAGACCGTGACTGAAAAAATGAACGCATACGATTTAGTCGCGGCTAACCGGCCGATAACGGATTTTGTAAATGATCTTTCCACTTGGTATCTCCGCCGAAGCAGAGATCGTTTTAAGGGAGATAATGAAAAAGATAAGAAAGCGGCGCTCGGAACGCTAAAATATGTTTTACTGACATTAAGTAAAATCATCGCGCCGTCAATTCCTTTTATCGCGGAAAAAATCTATCAGGAACTTAAAGGACCGGAAGAATCTGTCCATCTTGAAACTTGGCCTAAATTTGAAAAAAAATTAGTTGACCAAAAAATCTTGGATCAAATGGATTTGGCTAAAAAAATCGTGGAGGCCGGACTCGCGGCGCGCGCCTCAGCCGGAATAAAAATCAGGCAGCCGCTCGCTTCTTATTCTACGGCGCTGACTAAAACGCTTGACCATGAATACGCAAGACTTGTTAAAGAAGAATTAAATATTTTGGATTTAAAATTTGGCGAGGATAAATTGGACACGGAACTGACCGAAGAATTAAAAGCCCAGGGTTTGATTCGTGAAATTGTCCGCACGGTTAACGCTCTCCGAAAAGACGCCGGCCTTTCAATTGCTGACCGCATTACCTTAAATTTTGAAACTACTGATCCACAAACGGAAAAAATAATACGTGATTTTGAAGATAAAATTAAAAAAGAAACTTTAAGCGATAAAATAGAAAAAGGAAAAACTGAGACGCCGCATCAAAAAGAAATTGAAGGCGGTCTTTGGCTCGGTGTTAAAAAAATATAACTCTGAAATTTATGAACATAAAACAAATTTTTGATCTGGCGATAAAAATGGGAACCGATTCTGACTTGCGCGGCGCCTCGGCGGTTTCCAAAATGTTAAAAAGAAAAAAAGAACAGTACGAAAAATTAAATAAAGAACAAAAAGAAGAGTTTGATCTTGAAGCGCTTACCAATCCTTATTTGGACAGTCGGATTCATTTTGATTCCGGAAAAAATCCAATTAAAAAAATCTTGGCTGGAATTGATATGGAAAGCGGCGAAGTTCTTCTGGCCGACAGGCTCGGCAACATTGATTTGGTTTTGGCTCATCATCCCCGCGGAAAGGCGCTTACTGATTTAGCTGACGTGATGCATCTTCAGGCCGAAGTCTACGCTCAATATGGAGTCCCAATTAATGTAGCCGAAGCAATCCAAAAAACCCGAATTGAAGAAGTGGCTCGCGGCGTAAATCCCGTCAACCATTACCGCCCGATTGATACTGCTCGTCTCATCGGCAAAAGTTATATCAATGTCCACACGCCCTGCGATAATTTGGTCGCCAATTTTTTGAAGAAAAAAATCACCGCGGCCAAACCGGAATATGTCAACGACATCTTAAAATTATTGAAAGAAATTCCTGAATATAAAGAGGCAATAAAACTCGGCGCCGGACCGCGGCTTTTTGCCGGCCATCCGGATAATCATTGCGGCAAAGTGGCTGTCACGGAAATTACCGGCGGAACCGAACCTTCGGCAAAAATTTATGAAAAACTATCTCTTGCTGGCGTTGGCACGATTATTGGCATGCACCAATCGGAAGAACATAAAAAAGAAGCCGAAGCCGCCCACATCAACGTCATCATCGCCGGACATATGTCCTCCGATTCTATCGGCATGAATTTATTTTTAGATGAGCTTGAAAAAAAAGGAATTGAAATTATTCCCTGTTCAGGTTTAATCCGCGTCAAAAGATTTAAGAAAAAATAATCTACAAATTACAAATCAACTACAAATATACAAATTTGTATATTCGTAAAAAATTTGTAATTCGTAGGATGTATGATTTCCTATCTCAAAGGAAAAATTATTTACAAAGGCGACCATTTCGCTATTCTGGAAACCGGCGGCATCGGTTATCAGGTTTTTCTGCCCGAGGCATATCTCTTAAAATACAAAACCGGCGAAGTAGTGGAAATTTTTACCCACGAGTACGCGCGCGAAGACAGCCGGGAACTCTACGGCTTTGGCACAGTGGAAGAATTAAAATTTTTCTGGCAATTAATCGGCATCTCCGGCGTCGGTCCGAAAATGGCCCATAAAATAATTTCCGCCTATAAATTAGAAAAGTTGGAAAAAGCAATTTCTGATGGCGACCTCGCAATTCTCGGAACTATTCCTGGCGTCGGTAAAAAAACCGCCCAAAAAATAATTCTGGAACTGAAAGGAAAACTTGTAACCGGAAAAACCGTTTCCGCCGATAATGAAATCGTGGACGCGCTGGTCCGTCTCGGCTACTCAAAAAATGAAGCGCATGAAGCTGTCGGAAAAATTGCCGAAGGGACGGAAGGCGCGGAAAATAAAATCAAAGCCGCTTTGAAAAATTTAGGAAAGTAAAATGTTTGAAGTTAAAAAAATAGACGACAAAATAAGGTGGAATAATTTTTTATTGAACCAGCCAACTCAGACTGGGATTTTTTTACAGAGTGCCGAGTGGCTTGATTTTCAGGAAATAATAAGACACAAAACCTTGCGGCTTGGTCTGGTCGATGAAAGTGACGCGCTTCAGGCCGTCTCAGGCATTGTTGAAAATATTCTGCCACTTAGCAAAAAGTATTTTTATATCCCACGCGGCCCAGTAATGAATTACGAATTAGGCATTAAAAATTATGAATTTTTGATTGAAGAAATTTTAAAAATCGCCAAAAAAGAAAAGACATTTTTTTTGAGAATCGAACCAATCAATCAAAATCTGAAATCTGAAATCTTAAATCTTTAATCTAAAAAAATAACTCACGTCCAGCCCGAGCACACGCTCATTTTGGATCTCACCAAATCCGAAGACGAACTTCTCGCCGCCATGCACGAAAAAACTCGTTATAATATCCGCCTGGCGGAGAAAAAAAATTTGGCTCTAAAAACCGGAACTGTTGATGATTTCTGGAAATTAATGGAAGAAACGACAAAACGCGATGAGTTCCGTGCCCATCCCAAAAAATATTACGAAAAAATGTTCGAAAAACTCGCGGACGGCGAAAAAAATAAAATGCGAGGGGAATTAAAAATTGTTTATCAAGGCATTGCGCCGCTTGCCGCCGCGATCATCGGATATTTTGGCGACACAGTTACTTATCTTCACGGTGCGTCGTCTTACGAGTATCGGAATTTAATGGCGCCGTATCTTTTACACTGGGAAATCATTAAAGAAGCAAAAAAACTCGGCTATAAATTTTATGACTTCTGGGGAATTGATGAAAAAAAATGGCCGGGCGTGACCCGTTTTAAAAAAGGCTTCGGCGGCTTCGAAATAAATTACCCCGGCACCTTTGACTTGCCAATCAATAAACTCTGGTATAAAATTTACAATCTGGCAAAAAAAATATTATAAAATCGCGTTAAACTTTTGCTCCCATAGCTCAATGGATAGAGCGCAGGCCTCCGAAGCCTGAAATGGCTGTTCGAATCAGCCTGGGAGCAGTAAAAAACCGCGGTTTTTTTATAGTAAAAAAAGAGTGGGCCATTGGTCCACTCGCCCCCCGCTCTGCGCTTCAGTGATGTTGTCTGGGATCGTAAAAGCCGCCCGGCGGCCACGGCATGATGCTGGCCACACTTCCTTTCTTGTTCTCCTGCCACTCATTCCACCAGTGCGAAAACGTCTGCCAGACGAAATCGGCCAACGCACCCGGCAGCCGAACTGGCATGAGCGCCAAGTTGACGACACTGCCGAACATCTTCCGGAGTTCCTCTACCCCTTTTCCCAAATCCATCTTCCTCCTCCTTCTGCCATAAATTTAATTTAAAATCTTAAAATTGTCAACTCAAAACCCGCCTCATCGGCGGGTTTTGTCTTTTATTACCTTAACATTTTATCTCACAATTCCCTTTCCTTCAGCCGCCGGGTCACCGTCAAGATTAGAAGTCAGGGCGTCGCGATTTATCGTAATTGTGCCGCTGGTTGTTTTATCGGTCGCTTGCAAATTAGTGTCTAAAATCAGAGTTAAAAGTTTTCCCTTCTCTCCTGCGGCGGGCGTGACCGTAATTTCAAAATCAGCGCCTAAACTTTTTACATCAAGCGGCATCCGGTTCAGAGTCCAGGTCACTTCGCGAGTCGCCTCATCAAATTTTAATTCTCCAGCTGCGATCTCATACTTACCGGACCAATTAATATTTCCCGGAAGAGTGGCACTCACTTTTAAATTTTCCACTTCATGTAAAGAATTTGTTACCCCCCAAAAAATTCTGTAAGCCGTGACTTCCCCGACTTTCGGCGGAAGCGGCCCGCTCCCCACCGCGATATTATCATCGTTAAAATATCTGGCTTCGGCCGTTAGGGCAAGGTCACTATTTATTTTTAAATTAATGGTATTGCTTTCAATTGTTTCCTCTTCGGTCCCATTTCCGTTCTTGCCGATTTTTACGCTGACAAAACTTTTAACATTAAAATCTTTGGTATTCCACGACTGAAATTCCAAAAATGGTTTTACTTTTATCTGAAAATTAATTGTCCCTTCCGCTCCGGGCGCGAGTTTAGCGAGAGCCGGAATTTGCCGTTTTGTCCAGGTAATAGTTCCCTGCCGCACTTCAGGCGTTAGCTGAGTGCCGAGCACCACGCCATTCGCATCATCTTTCAGGGTCGCCCAATCTAAAATCATTTTATTATTGCGCGAAGTTGATTCAAAAATCATTTTTATCTCAACGTCGGACAAATCTGTCTTATCTTTATTCTGGTAGACAACGGCGTAATTCAACGTGCTGCCAAAACTTACTGTCCGGTCTTTTGGATCGCCATTTAAAATGAGCGTCGGCATTATCGCTCCGACTAAAACATTTGTCTTAAAAATATTTTCTTTTTGCAAATAAAATTTATCTCCGTTCGCAAAACCGATTTGCGCCTTGAACTCCCGTTCTCCCTCGGCCGCCGGACCGAAAGAACCGGCGAACTCAATTTCTTTCTCCTCGCCCGGCGCCGCTTCGGCGATTTCCCAACTTGCCGCATCTCGCACTCCGGGCCGTTCCTTAAAAGAAAAATCCTCTGGTCCGATTACGGAAATTTTTATGCCCTGAAGCGGTTCGCTCCCGACATTTTTATATTTTATTTTAAAATTTATTTCTTTATTGGCTAAAATTCTCTCCGGGCCGGAGAGGGCCACATCCAAAAATGAACTTTGTATTTTTGTCACGGCCGTGGCCACTTTTTGAAATTCGGAATTAAAATCAGCCGGCTTATAAGTTAACACTGCCTGAAGCGTCGCGAGAGATTCTTGCTCTCCGTATAATATTCCTCTTATTTTTATCTCGCCACTCTTGCTGGCCGCGATACTTCCGATTTTCCAAACACTTTGCCCTTCCGCGATAACCGGATCTGTTTCACTTAAAACAAAATTTTCCGGCAATCTGATGTTAATCTCAGCCTGACCGAGGGGAACTGTCTCGTTGTTTTCATATTTTATTGTATATTCTACTTTCTCTCCGCCAGCCACCGTGTCGGGCGAGGTTATCTCCAAATTTACTTTTTCTCCGCTAAACGCCCGACCGCGGCCAAAAAAGAAAAACCCAGCCCAGGAAAGCGCCGCCGCAAAAATACAAAAAATAAGCGCGCCAACCATAAATCTTTTTACTCTATTTTTTTTCTTATGGTAAATTTTTGACATATCGGAAATTTTTCCGTCCTGATCTTCGTAAATTTCTCTTAATTCTTTATCTATTTCTTTTTTCCCGAGACGTTTTTCTTTCCTGGGCGGCGCACCAGCCGGCTTTTTGCCGGAAAGCATTTTTTCTTCCTCTTTTGGCGGGAGTTCAACCATTTCTTCTGCCGCTTTTAACATTTTTACCTCATCCTTCCCGCTTACTTCGGCCTTACGAACTGCCCGGCCTCGCGCTACTTTTTTCTTTTTTTCTTTTGTCCCTGCCATATTATTGATTATTGACTTATGAAATTAACTAAATAAAAAGTATCTCTGTCAATTTGATTGCTGGATTTAACTTCGGCCGCGCTAATCGTGAGATTGTCGCCGTACTGCCAAGCCGCTTGCCAATTTTTTGGAAAAACAAGACTGCTTGAAAAAGCGGATGCTACGCCCGGCTGTTTTTGAACTAATAATTGATAAGAAATTCCCGGGCTCTTCTCGGACGTGAATTTTTCTGAAAAATTATCCCACCAATTTTTTTCAACTACTGGCATGGAAAGTTTGAAGGGCAGCAAATATTCAAAACTAACCGTCACTTCTTCGCCCGGATCAACTTGAACCCAATTCCCAAAAACCGTTTTGCCAAATTCATTCGTTATCGTTGTGCCACTTGCCGCGTGAACTGTCGCTCCGCTTTCGCTATTTTTTAAATCCGGATCAATCTTATAATCGCTTTCCGGTTTTTCAAAAAGATTTTCCGGCGGAGCTTCAAAACCTTCGGCGGAAAGCAGAGTGCTGCCAGGGGGAACATACGCTCGGAGATAATCTACATTTCGGACGCCGGTAAAAAGTTCTCTTTTAATTCCCTCGTGCGTTCTCGTAATAGTTAATTTATTTTTGATATAGCCGTCTTCGGTGATATTCGTCTGAAGATCAATTTTTTGTTTAACCACCCGGTCGGTTTTTCCGCCAGCGATATTTGTATTTATAACGGCTAAATAATCGGTCTTTTCGGGAACCGATTTCATTTCCCCGCCCCAGTCAAAATTTTTAATTTCATGCTCTATTCCCGGAAAAACAGAATAGAGTAAAACGTCTTTTTTCGACAAGGCTCGCAAAAGAACTGTTAAAATTTGTCCAAACTGCTTCGGGTCGGCCGAAGTTATTTTCGCGATTAATTTTGGAGCCATGTCGCTGATTATTTTTTTCGGCTTATTTTCTTGTTTGTCATATTCTATTTCCACCGCCTTCTGGATTTCATCAATAAAATTTTCTTTGCTCAAAATTTTTCCGTATTCCGGCATTTCAATCGGCCCAACGACCGCTAAAAGATCGGCGACCAAATCGGCATTCACGGCAATCACGCCGTCCACGGTCGGCCCGCCGCTTTTTTCATAAAACCATTTTATTTTCTCGGCTGAAGCGGGAAAATCGGGAAACCAATTCGCGTCCTGCAGCTGCCATCTGTCTGCGATTAACTGCAGCGGTTCGGGAGGAACAATGCGTTCTTTAAGCGATCCCTTAAAATCATAAGGCCCGCCGCCCGGCACTTCCATTTTTTTAATTTCTCCGCGGTCAAAATCAACCAAGGCCAAACTTCCCATAAAGCCGCCCGTTGGCCGGATTTCTCCGGGATTTTGAAAAACCACCAAATATCTCTTGCTTGTTTCATCACCCAAAAACTTTATCATTAAATCGGAAACTGAAATCAAATTTTTGATACTTGAGACAAGCTGTGGCATTTTACCTTGTAAAATTCCAAAAACTTCCTGCTTGTCTTCGGGAACGGCTTGAATTTTTACGGTGTAAATTTTATCCGAGGCCGCCGCTACTTCCGGTAAAATCACGACCAGTCGATTGCGTAAAATTTTTATTTTTTCCGTCAACTTTTTTTCGCTGCCCGGCGCGGAAAAATCGGCTAAACTTTTAAGAACGCCCTCTACGGCCCATGAAAGTTTCTCGCCGGCAAAAAGTAGCGCCTCGCCAGCTTCTAATTTTTCTCCCCCGACCGGCATGGCCCGAATGAGATTTAAAACAGAAGAATTAATCCGACCGATTTCCTCGCTGGAACGGACAAAGGCATCGGACGCCTGGCCAAAACTTTCGGCCGCGCCGGAAAAATCAGCCTGCGAAAATTTAAGACTGCCGGCCGATAAATTAAGGTACGCTTCTTCAGCGCTGATCGTTGCCGTCCGTTCGGTATTTTTCAAAGATTCATAATAAGAAAAAGTCTGAAGCGGTAAAATAAAAAGAAAAGCTACGGCTCCAAAACTCATCAACTTTTTACAATCAGCAAAAGCAAAACTTAAAAACTTAAAAAATCTTGGAACAGCTCGCGCGGCGAGAATAAAATTCCAAAATAATTTTTGCGGGCCGTGGAATAAAAAAGAAAAAAAATTTCTGATATTTCTCACTAAGGAAATTCTAAAGCGAACAAAAGCCAGCCTTGATATTCCACCGCGCTTCATTTCAATTTTTGGCACTTTTAATTTGGCTGGCGCGATCTCCACCTTTTTTGCCTCTGATTTTTCCGCCATCACTTTATTCAAATCTAAAATATGGGGCGACGGATGCACGCCAAAAGTTGGCTCGGTCCTCCCAACCTCAAAAACTTTTTCGGTTTTTTTAATTTTTGGCGACATTTTGAGAAAGGGTTTTAAACCCTGTGTTATCTGCGCTCGCTCGGAAAAGTAAATAAATTTACTTTTCACTCACTCGCTTGATAATAAATTTGTAAAGTTTTTTCGGCTAAATTTTGCCAACTGTATTTTTTGACCTGTTCTAAACCCAATTTTATAAGATTTTGCCTTGTCGGCTCATCGCTCCAGACAAATTTTATTTTTTCTATCATGTCTTGTTCGTCTTTCGGGTCAAAATAAACCGCAGCGTCGCCATAAATTTCCGGAAGGCATGAAGAATTTGAAGCCGCGAGTGGCAAACCATAACTCATGGCTTCAAGGCCTGGCAGGCCAAATCCTTCAACAAACGACGGGAAAACGTAGACTCGCGCGTTGCGGTAAAGATCGGCGAGGATTGCTTCGGAAACAAAGTCGGTGAAAATTATATTCTTCTCATTCGGCGTTCCTTTAATTTCCTCCTTCATCCTTTTATAAAAATAGTCTTCACGACCGACCAATACTAACTGACAATCTAAATTTAATTTAGGAAAAATTTTTATTAGTCCTTCCAAATTTTTATGCGGATAGGCGTTGCCGACGTAAAGAAGATACGGCTTCGTGATTCCGAACTTGGCCAGATTTTTTTTCTCCGGCATTTTTAACTGACCATATTCCACGCCGTCACAGGCCTCATAGGTGACCGCGATTTTTTCCGGATTAATTTTGAAAAATTTTACTAATTCTTTTTTGGTGCACTCGGAAACGGTAATAACTTTTTTCGCCCGCCGGAGGCCGAGACCAATCACGAGTCGATAACCAAAATATTTTATTTTGTAAAGTAGTGGACCGAGCGTTGTCGCCCGCGGGGTTGGAAACTGTAACAAAATTAAATCATGAATTGTCGCGACAAATTTTGCCGGACAAAAAATGGGAATGTTAAAGTGCGGAAAATGGACAAGATCAAGCTTCTCTTGCCGAATTTTCCAGGGCATCATTATTTGCTCTTTCAGACTATACCACGGGTAATCGGCTAAAACTTTTTTGAAATTGGAAACTTTGGGAGTGTAATAATCCCAATTTTCTTTTCGTAAAAAAATTATGTATTCATTTTGGGGACCTGCCCCGTACGAAGTAGAGGTATTTTTTTTCTCCTCAACACCCCTCTCACCTTGCGTTTGTTGCTCCGCCGAGTTCATCGGTTCGCTGAAACTTCGTATGGGGTCAAGTTTTTCCAGATTTTCCACCAACCGCTCCACATATCTGCCCAAACCCTTGCCCACCGGCCCAAAAAACCTCGCATCAATACCTATTTTCATAGATTAATTATAGCAAAAAACCACACATAAGTAAAAAGAGGGCTCATCTGGCCCTCTGGATGTTTGTTTTATTTATCAATTACTGTCTAATTAGCGACAAAAACTCATTCGCGGTATTTATCAAACTGAATTTTTCCGCTTGTTTTTTGCCTTTTTCAACTAAACTTTTCCGCAAATTTTCATCAGTCAAACATTCGGCCATTGCTTTTGCCATTTCAGCCGGATTATACGGATCAACCATTAACGCCGCCTCACCCATTACCTCAGGTAGGGAAGAATTTGTGCTTACGATAACCGGCGTTCCGACTTGAGCTGCCTCTAACGGAGGAAAACCAAATCCTTCGTAAAAAGAAGGATAAACAAAAAGCCGCGCCAATTTATAAAAAGCAAATTTTTCTTCGGGAGAAATATAATTTATAAATTTTATGTCATCGCGTACCGGACTTTTTTCCGCCCGCGCCAAGATTCTTTTACAAAGCCACCCGCGCGGACCGACGATGACTAACTTATAACTTATAACTTGGAACTTAGAACTTTGTTTGAAAATTTCAAAAGCTCTAATCAATCCCTTAATATTTTTTCTCGGCTCAAGCGTCCCCAAAAATAAAATAAAATTCTCCGGCAAATTATATTTTTTCTTAACTTCCTCAAGCCCCCTCACCCCCGCCTGCCACGCTAGCGCTGGCGTTGCGGGCAGGCCAACCCTCTCCCCGCTGGGGCGAGGGAGATTTTCCGCAATTTCCTCTCCCCTTGGGGGAGAGGCTAGGTGAGGGGTGACGCCGGAGCAAATGACACCGACTTTTTCTGACACCACTTTGTATAACTCAACCAAATCTCTCTTCGTATTTTCCGAAACGGCAATGATTTTGTCCGCGCCGCGAATTAATTTTTGTGGATTTACAAACCGATGCCACAGCCGCCGCTTCCAAGAAAAAAATCTCGGGTAGCGCAGAAAGGACAAATCGTGGATAGTGATAATCTTTTTCACGCCGCGCGATACGGCAAGAAAATTGAGATTGGGAATAAAAAATAAATTCAGTTTCCCCTCACCCTTCCCTCTCCCCGACGGGGAGAGGGGCACCATGAACCATGAACTATGAACTATCAACCGATCGATTTTCGGCCACCGCAAAAATTTAAAACAAAAATTCAATAATTTATTTGGCCACCTAAACCCGCAAAAATGAACGTTTTGATATTTTTTCCACTCTACTAAAAAATTATCTTCAACCTTTTTAAAAGAATTATAAAAAAGATAATATTGATTTTCTTTATCAATATCAAAAATGGCGTTCAAGAGTTCATATGTATACTCCCCAACGCCACTCCGCTCTTTTTCGAGCAATGACCTTATGTCAATCCCGATATTCATATTATTTATTCTGAAATTCCTGCCAGCTTTTTTCTATATAATTTTTTATTTTTTCTTTGAAAGCGCCCGTGTCAAACTGCGCCGCGTGCGCCCGGATTTCTTCCGGCTTATATTCTTCCGGCTTAAATCTAATAATTGTATGCGCGAGCGACTCCCAATTTTGATCCGGAAAAAATTTTCCCGTTTTCCCTTCCACTACGGTTTCCATCGCTCCGCCTTTCGGATAAGCAATGACCGGACGGCCGGAGGCCATGGCCTCAACCGCCATCAAACCAAAATCTTCTTCCTGCGGATGAATAAAGGCCAAACATTTTCCGTATAACTCTTTTTTTTCTTCGTCTGAAATTTTTCCCAAAAATTTAATATTAGGCTTGGCCATGGCTTTTAATTTTTGAAGTTCCGGTCCTTCACCAAAAATTTTTAAAGGAATGCCGAGCTTATTAAAAGCTTGGACCACCAGATCAAACCGTTTGTAAGGCACGAGCCGCCCTCCGGCCAAATAATAATTTTCCTGAGCCGGAAAAATTTTAAACCCGGAAACATCAACCGGCGGATAAATCACTTCGCTTTCCCGGCCATAATATTTAGAAATTCTTTTTTGCACGGTTTTTGAGTTGGCGACAAATTTATCCACGCGCTCGGCCGCCATTCTGTCCCAAATCCGCAGACGCGGCAACATGAGAGATACCGCCTTTTTGACGAGCGATCCATGCGACAACTCTTTTATATAAAGATGCGTATCGGTCCACAAATATCGGGTCGGCGTATGACAATAACAAATATGAAAACTGTCCGGCCGGGTAATAACGCCCTTTGACAGGGCGCTTGAGTTGGAAAGCACCACGTCAAAATTATCCAATTCATGTTTTTCCGTAGCGAGCGGCATCAAGGGTAAAAACCATTTAAATTTTTTTACTCCACCGGGAATTTTTTGGATAAAAGATGTTTTAATATTTTTTCCATCAAACTCCTTACCCATTTTTTTCTTATCATAAACTAAGGCATAAACCGGAGCCTCCGGAAAAATCTCCCGGAAAACCCGAAGCACCCTTTCCGCCCCTCCGTCTTGAGTTAGATGATCATGAACTAAAGCAATCTTCATAACAACTTTTATTTCACGCTAATTTTATTTTGCGCCCTTTCCAAACAAAACAACAAACGGCGTTTTAAACAAAATATATAAATCAAGTTTTAGCGACCAATTCTCAATATAGTAAACGTCAATTTTTACTTCCTCTTCAAAATCTAAATCGGCGCGACCGGAAATTTGAGCCAAACCAGTAATCCCCGGCTTCACAATCAAAACTTTTTTGTGGTGTTTTTTATATTTAGCGACTTCTTCGGGCAAATGCGGCCGCGGACCGACCAAACTCATTTTGCCGGTAAGCACCAAAAAAAATTCCGGCAATTCATCAATGCTAAAACGCCGAATAAATTTTCCCACGCGCGTTATCCGCGGATCATCTTTTATTTTAACAAGCGGACCTTTCCTCGTATCTTGCTCGGCAAGTTCAGTATAACGCAAATTATGCGTTCCGGGTTTCATCGAACGAAATTTAAAATAATGAAATAACTCACCATGCTGGCCAACGCGCTTTACTTCGCTTCCGTCGTCCAAACGGCTCCAAAAAACCGGACCGCGCGAATCCAATTTAATGGCAATCGCCGTAAGAATCATAATCGGCGACACGATGATTATCAAAATCAAAGAACCGACAATATCAAAAATTCTTTTGTAAATTCTTCCCCATCCTTCAAGGCGAGTTCTTTTAATTTCCGCCACTGGCACGCCGGCATAGTCGCGAATATCAATTTTCGCCGCCTGAACGGAAAAAAGATCGGCTGAATATTTAAAAACAATGTGACGCTCGTTGCAAAAATCTATAAGGCCAAGCGTTTCTTCCCGGCTCGCGCCACTCTGGGCCTGGATTACTTCATCAACTCCGACTGTTTGATAAAGTTCCCCAATTTCTTTTGCCGCTTCGTCATCAAATTTTCTATATCGCTTAATAACTTTCAGACCCAGCCCTTGATTTTTATAAAATTCATTAACCAAAACATCAGCCGCTTCATCTTCTCCGATGATTACAACCCGATGAACCCCAACGCCCCGCCGGAAAAGCGCCCGTTGGATAAAACGGGTAGTCAGTCGCCCAAAACTTACAAAAATAATGGCAAAAATCCAGGCGGCGAGAATTATAAAACGGGATGAAAATAAATCCCGATTAAAAAAAATCAAAACGATGATAACGGCTAAACCGGCGGAACAGGCCAGAAAAATCTTGGCGAGTTCGTCCAAAATTCGCCGCGTGCCGCCAATAGTGTAAAGTCCCGACAGGGCAAAAATTAAAAGCCAAATCAGACCCGTGAACGCCGCGATATTTAAAAATTCCCCGAAAGGCATTTCATAAATAATCGGCCGCAGAGCGGCGAACGTCGCGAATCTTAAAAAATACGCGGCCAGAGCTGCCGCGACGAGCATTAAAAAATCCAAGGGAACCAAGATCGCTGAAAAAATTAGTTCTGACTTTTTGAGCATATATATTAGGTAATAAAGATGATGCCCTAAAATTTATCCGAGTAACTGTAAGCCGGATTCTGTGCCTTGCCCAACTTTTGATTGGGCAAGCGGTAGTCATCTATCTAGGATTTTGATTGCTCAAAACCTCAAGCGGCTGTTTTTGGCCTTGCACCGGATAGGTGTTTTCCCCAGCGCCCGTCACCGGGCTGTCCTGCGTGAGCTCTTACCTCACGATTTAACCCTTGCCTCCCCCACTTACCTTGGCATAAATCTCTCGCATTTTTATCTACCATCAAAACCAATTCATGCCAAAGTAAGTGGGGGATCGGCGGTATGTTTCTGTTGCACTGTCCGTGGGCTTGGTCACTTGATGTTCGATTAAAGCTGCACCTTCCGCGTAAACGGAAGACACAACACACAAACAGAAATGCTTACTCCCCGTCGCTGTTAGCGACTATCTCTCTCCCCCACTTACTTTGACATAAATTATCGACGATTAATGTCAAGGTAAGTGGGGGACGGTGTCCGGACTTTCCTCCCCCCACTTATTAAGCCTCATTCAAACTATGTCTCAATCTTTCCCTGATTCTGCGATAACCCTGTTTAAACATCTTTAATTTCCGCTCCCTGTCCCGTGCGTCTTTTGATGATTTATATGCTTCATAATAAACCAACTCAAATGGAGCACCGCTCTTCGTGGATTTAGATTGTTTCTTGTTATGTTCTTCTAGCCGCCTTCTCAAATCAGAAGTAAAACCAATATATAATTTTCCATTAATTTTACTTCTAAGAATGTAGCAATAATGCATAACAAGGCTTAATAAGTGGGGGGTAACTACCCATTACTCGGATAAATTTTAAGGTACCAAAATATCCTTTAAAATACCACAAATTTATAATTTTGTCAACCCTAGCCCAACCCGGTTTTCTTTTTCACTTCAGCCAAAGTTTCGGAGGCCAATTGTCTTGCTTTTTCCGCGCCGACTCGCAAAATTTTCTGAACCCTCTCCGGATCTTTTTCCAACTCTTTTCTTTTCTTTCTAAAATCTTCAAATTCATCGGCAATATTTTTTGCCAAAATCTTTTTACACTCAAGACAACCGAATTTCGCGTGGCGGCAAGAGTCAGCGACCATTTTAATTTGTTCCGGCAGCGACATTATTTTATGCAAACTATAAATGTTACAGATTTCAGGATTACCCGGATCATTAATTGTTTTTCTTGCGGGATCAGTCACAGCCGGAGCTAATTTTTTCCAAATCTCTTCCGGCGTGTCGGAAAGTAAAATTCCCCCGCCGCCGGTCTTGCTCATTTTTTTCGTCGGATCATCCAAAGACATTATTCTCGCGCCTTTCGTCAGCGCCTCTTTGGGCAAAGGAAAAGTTTTACCAAACATTTTGTTAAAACGCCCGGCGATTTCCCGCGCGAGTTCAATATGCGGCAGTTGATCTTCGCCGACCGGGACAATATCTGATTTATAAATCAAAATATCCGCGGCCATCAAAACCGGATAAGACAAAAGTCCGAGATTAATATATTCCGGATGCAGCGCCACTTTTTCTTTGTAAGTCGGCACGCGCTCCAGCCATGACACCGGCGTGATCGTTCCCAAAATCCAGGCGAGTTCCGTGTGCTCCGGCACTTGCGATTGGATAATCAGAGTACTTTTTTTCGGATCAATTCCGGCAGCCAGATAATCCAAAACCACTTCGTATTTTTCCTTCATCATTTCTTTTGGATCGTAGGGAGTTGTCATGCCATGATAATCAACCACGGCAAAAATACAGTCAGCTTCATCCTGAAGTTTTAACCAATTTTCAATCGCACCAAAATAGTTGCCGATGTGCAATCTTCCCGATGGCCTAATTCCTGAAAAAACGCGTGGTTTCATAGTCTAACCACATTAAAAATTATTGAAAACTTAAAACCTTTCAAAGTTAAACCAACAATCTTGAGGCATATCGGGCGGACTGTCTTGTGGCTGCCACCACGCAAGCAAATCTCCATTTTTTAAATGCAAGATGATTTGTGGCTTACTCAACATTTCACCCGATGGCAATTTATCATACGCTGCTTGAGTGTAAATTGAGTATTCGCCCCACGCGGGGAACTCTGTTCCCCAAACTTTTGACCCCGGCGCAAAGATTCCGTAACTTTTTATTGAATTTTCGGAAGATTCCATTATTTTAACATCGTAATAATCTGCGCAAGATTTTGTCGTACCGGTAATTCTAAAATTATATGTATCATCCTGGAAGAGAAGATATTCTTCAATTTTTTTCTCGGTCGGGGTTATGGTTCCGGAGGAAAGCTGATAGCGTATATCTGTTAATGTTTGTTCACAAAGGGCTAACGCAGCCATTTTTTCTACATAGCCAGGCTCTTCAGGTTCCGGCGCCGCTCCGCCAGTGCCACACCCGCCTACCCAAAGTAATTTATCAGAATACGCACGCAGTGGGGAAAAACCGCCAACATTGCAGAAAGCAGTATTGTCATTACCAAAACCAACAAATTTTTCGTTGGTCCAGCTGTTATAATTTGGCGTGACAACTAAAATTACACCATATAAATTTAAAGTTTTTCTACTCCCACTATTTGCTTGATCAAGAAAACTATTAAACTCCTGATTACTACACTTCCCTGACCCAACCTGCACGCCGGTATTTTCTTGATAAAGAGACCAATTTTCAACCTGATCCGCGACAGGAGCAACACATTTTCCTTTATCGCAAACGAAATCTCCCAAACATGGTTCCGCCGTGCTACACTCCGGAGATTCTAATCGCGCCGTTAAATCATCTATTTGCTGTTGCAAAGATTGCTTCGCGTTCGTTAAATTTTCCTCTGCAGTTTGTAATTGCAGGTTTTGCCAGAAATAAACTCCACCGCCCGCGATAGCAGCCGTCGCTATTACGGAAATTATTACTGCCAGAACAGTATGACCTTTTTTCGGTTTTGGTATGTCTAAAACCGGCTGGTTTTCTACAATCGGTTGATTTTCCATAATGAGTTTATAAATTATTAACTATAATATCATTATACCTCAATTATGACCGGGAGCACCATTGGCCGGCGTTCGGTTTTGGTAAAGAGGAATTGACCAATATTGTCGCGGATTTTATTTTTGATGAAAACATTGTCCGCCGCCGATTTCGGATCGCGGTCGGAAATTAATTTTTTCACTTTAGCGCGAACTTGCTCAATCAATTCTTTGCTCTCGCGCATATAAACAAAACCGCGGGAAATAATATCCGGACTGCCAATCAAATAACCTGTCTTCGTGTCAACCGTCACGATAATCACAATCATGCCATCCTCGGCCATCATCTTTCGATCGCGAAGCACGACTTGGCTCACGTCACCCACGCCCAAACCATCAACCATTACATAATCCGATTGAACGCGTTGCGGCGTTAGTCGTCCCGCCGCGCCATACGGTTCTTTAGCCGCGGCCTGAAACTCTATTATCTGACCATTATCCGCGACAAAAATATTTTTGGGATCAAGGCCAATACTCTCCGCGATTTTGGCGTTCATCCGCAAATGCGAATGGCTGCCTTCAATCGGAATAAAATATTTTGGATTGACCAAACGAATCATCAATTTAATGTCTTCTGCTTTAGCGTGACCGCCGGCGTGAATGTCCATCATTTTATAATGAACAACCTCGGCGCCTTTGCGATAGAGCGTATCTTTTAATCTTTGAATTGTTCGTTCATTACCCGGGACAACCGACGAAGAAAAGACAACCGTATCTTTCGGTTCAATTCTGATAAAACGATGCTCTTCATTTGCGATCCGCATCAAAACCGCCCGCTCTTCGCCCTGGGCACCGGTGCAAACAATAATTATTTTTTCCTGAGGAAAATTATGGACGTCGGCAATATCAATCAGCGTCCCCTGTTTTACTTTAAGATAGCCGAGCACTTTTATAATTTCCACGTTGGTCTTCATGCTGAAACCGTCAACCGCGACTTTTTTCCCCATCTCTTCCGCGATACGAATAATCTGTTCAACTCTTGAAAGAAGCGAAGAAAAAGTTCCAATAATAATTCTGCCCGGCGCTTTTTCAATCAAGGTTTTTAAATTTTTTCCGATTTCCTGTTCGGAAATTTGGTGACCTTCTTCCGGAGCATTCGTACTGTCAGACATTAATGCCAAAACTCCTTTTCGTCCGACTTCGGAAATTTTCGCGAAATCGGCCGGCCGTTCATCAACCGGAGTATAATCAAATTTCCAATCGCCGGTATGCATAATCGTGCCGACCGGAGTATGAACCACTACCGCGACGGAATCGGGAATATTGTGATTCACGTGAATAAATTCCACTCCAAATTTTCCCAGAGCCAAAACGTCGTCGGTTTTTACCACGGCTAAATTTAATTTTGTGCTCTTGTAATCCTCTTGGCGTTTTTTAATAATGGCCAAAGTCAATTGCGTGCCATAAATCGTAGGGTTGCCAAGCCGCGGCACAAGATGCGGAATGGCGCCAATATGATCGTAATGGCCGTGGGTAATAATCACGCCGCGAATATTTTTTTCTTTTCCTTTAAGATATGAAACATTTGGGATGATATAATCAATTCCCGGCATGTCTTCTTCCGGAAATTGCAAACCCATATCAATCAAAATGATATCGTTTTCATATTCCAAAAGAGTCATGTTCCGGCCGACCTCTTCAAGGCCGCCGAGCACGATCACTTTTAATCTCGGCGTGCCCACGCTTTTTTGATGATACCTCTGGCCGCCGTGTGTTTTTTGTTTTGTTGATTTTTTATAAAACATCATAAATAAATAAAATTAAACTATTATAAATTAAATGCCGGAGGGGAGAGTTGAACTCCCATGGCCTTGCGGCCACACGGCTCTGAACCGTGCGCCTGCCCCCACACCAATGCCGCGGGTGGGAGTTGAACCCACATGACCTTGCGGCCACACGGCTCTGAACCGTGCGTGTATACCATTTCACCACCGCGGCATTGGTGTGGGGGTGAATATACCATTTCACCACCCCGGCATGAGGTTTGCGGTATGAGGAAAATCTGGTTTACGCCAACCGCGCGCTTGCGCAAAGACGTAAACCAATTTCAAAAAATAGAAGTTAAAATTTTTTTAATCTACTTCCACTGCCTCTTGGTTTTTTTATACCAATCAGAAATTCCGGCGAAACGGTCGCTCGGAACATTGATGCGCAAGACGTCGACTCCCCGGACATCGGTGCTCACAACATAAATGTAGCGGGGGCTATAGAGAAAAATAGCCGGGAGATTGTCAGCTAAAATATTTTGAAACTCAAGATATTTTTTTGCTCTCTCTTCCGCGTTATCGGTTTGCCTTGCCTCTTCAAGCAATTTATCCGCGTTACGGTTCGCATAAAGAGAAAGGTTCAAACCGGGATCTTCAACTTGCGAAGAATGCCAAAACGGAAAAGGATCAGAATCAAAACCAACAATTGTCCCGAGCATCAACGCTTCATAAGTGCGTGAACGGATTATTTCTCTTTGAATTCTTGTGGCAGGAATCATCTGCAGTTCAACTTGAACGCCGATCACCTCCCAACTTGTCTTAACGATTTCTCCAGCTCTCGCGTATTCGGGTCGGTCAACCGTTGTTAGAACTATTTTTAAAACTTTATCACCTTTTTTTCTCACAGTTTCGCCTTCGGCCAGTTTAAACCCGGCCTTTTCAAGCGTCTCGGCGGCTAAAGCTTGATCAAAAACATTTTTTTTGATTTCCGACGAATAACCGACATAACCGGGAAAAATCGGACCGTCAATCGCCTCGCCCTTGCCTCCCAGAGCTTCTTCTATAATTTTATTTTTCGGAATGCTTATAGCCAAGGCTTTACGCACCGCGTCATCTTTTAAAAATTCATTATTTTTCTGGTCAAAAAAAATGGCTGTATATTGAGGCAAACTTAAAAAATATTTTGTAAGTTTTTTGCTTTGGAGAGTGCTTTCCATTTCCTCGGGCAGAAAACTCACGCCTTCAATATTCTTGTTTTGAAGCGCCGCGAGAGCAGATTCGTAATCCGGATAGAATTTAAAAATTAATTTTTCAAGATGTGGTTTTTGGCCGTAAAAATTCTCATTTCTAACCAAAGTATAAATTTTAATGCTGCCGCTTTTATCTTTTGTCAAAGATTTAAATTCAAAAGGGCCGGAACCAACCGGTTTGATATTATACTCGGCCAAATTCGCGCTTTGCGCCGGAATGTTGTACCAAAGATGTTCGGGCAAAATGCCGAAAGTCAACATGCCCAAAAATGGCGCGTAAGCTTCATTCAAAGTAAACTTTATTGTTTTGTCATCAATTTTTTCTACTGCAACTCCGCGGAAACCGGAATAAAGCGGACTTTTAAAAAGCGGGTCTTTTATGAGCGATGCGGTGAAAGTAACATCTGAAGCGGTTAATTTCTCGTCGTCGTGCCATGATAAATTTTCTCGGAGAAAAATTGTATAAACTTTTTTATCTTCACTCACTTCAAATTTTTCCGCCAAATCGGGCACCAATTCAAGTTTTTCATTATATTTAAAAAGTCCGGAAAAAATAAGGTGAGACAAATCCATGTCCACATCATTTGTCTGCGCCAAAATCGGATTAACGTATTGCGGCGCGCCAACCAAACCTTCAACGTATTCTCCTCCCGAAGCCGGCACTTGTTCCATTCTTGTCAAAAAAAATCTAGCCGCGAAGAAGACGGTGCTGGCTATTAAGACAAAAAAGAGCCCCGCAAGAACACATTTTTCGGAACGACACAAATATTTGGGAAGATATTTTAACTGCCCAAAAGTCGGCACTCTTGATTTTGACAAAGAGAGGACCAACTTTTTATCTAGTTCCGTTTGCCGTCCGATGGATAAGGGTTCAGTTTTTCTTTCCTTTTTAGAACGATCGAAAAAAAATTTAATCATTAGATTTACTAATCTTAAACGGCGACTTACTTTAGAGTCGCTTCGCCGAAATGGAGTTCGGACCTGCCTTTAGAGAAAAAAATTCGCTAGGGCAGCGCCAAAAAATATAATTGAGAGAATAATAGTCGCGATATACAGTTTTTTTTCAAGACCTCTTTTTGTCTGATAAACTGCTCCTTCGCCACCGAAAACTCCGCCCACACTCGCTCCTCGGCTCTGAAGAAGAATTACTACCATGAGCAATACTGCCGCGGCAATTTGAATGATATTGATGTATTTCATATAGATTTAGAGGAAATTCTTTATTATTAGAATAATACCAAATCCGCCCCATTTTGTCAACCACGTCCGAAGTTAAGGTTCATTGATATACTCAGTAAAAAATCAACATTTAAACCTTAATCACTCTGCCGGGCACGCGAATTAACCTTTACTTCGGATGTGGTCAATTTCTACCCTTTTTACTGATTAATTCCCTTAATTTTAAAACTCCGCGGCCGCTGACCTTGATTCGCCGGCGTTTTTTCTTTTCACGCCTCGCCCGCTCTTTTTCTAATTTTTTTTCCCATTCTTCGGAACCCCGTTCGAGGTAAAGGTTCTTAGACATAAATTTTTTAATAATTAACCCACAAATACCGTCGCCCCGCCGAGTTTTTTCGCTGACTTAAACCTCAAATGGGGTAATACCCCATATCAATATTTTATGGTATACTTTTATTGTAGCACATTTAAACGAGAAACGGATTTTTGCTATTCATTAAATATTTTATGGAAGAAAACTTCGCAGAAGAAATTTCTAAAAAATGGTATAAAAAATGGTGGGGCGCTCTGTTGATTATCGTTGGCGGTCTGATTTTAAGCTTTATCATTATAATCGCCGGTCAGGTTTATTTTTATTACCGCCAAATCAAAAGCGGCGATCTCCCTTTGCCCGGAAAAATTATGTTCCAGGAATCCGGCACGGCGGCGGCCGCGAGCGGCGCGAACAATCTTACAAATATAAACCCAGCCAATGAGCCGGCCTCAGCTCCCAATTCGCCGATTACCATTGTCGGTTTTTTTGATTTTGAATGTCCTTACTCACGCGAAGGCAATGCCGCGATGCGCGCGACGAAAACCGTTTACGGCGACAAGGTTAATTTTGTTTTTCGCAACTTTCCTCTGACTGATATCCACCAAAACTCGATGTTTGCGGCGATCGCCGGCGAATGCGCCCACGCCCAAAATAAATTTTGGCTGATGAGTGATAAACTTTTCAGCGATTCAAATCTTAGCAGAGAAAAAATAGAACTTTACGCAACCGAAATCGGTCTGGATGCAGAACAATTCACAAAATGCCTGGACGGCTATCAAGGCCGGGGCGCGGTTTTGAAAGATGTTTTGGACGGCCAGGCCGCGGGCATTCGCGGAACCCCGACTTGGTTTATTGACGGCGAAAAAATTGAGGGCGTGCTCTCTGTTTCTGATTTTAAAAAAATCATTGATTATCTTTTAGCTAAAAAAGAAACTCAATAAATATGATTGAAATACGCTTGCACGGCCGGGGCGGCCAAGGCACGGTCACGGCGGCCGAATTGATTGCCGAAGCGGCTTTCCAGGACGGGAAATTTTCTCAAGCTTTTCCTTCTTTTGGCATTGAACGGCGTGGCGCGCCAGTCGAAGCCTTTGCCCGGATTTCCGATAAACCAATTACTTTACATTCAAAAATATACGAACCGGATTATTTGATTATCCAAGACTCAACGCTCATTAATTTAGATCTTGTCCGGCAAGGAGTCGGCCCAAAAACCTTTATCATTATTAATACTGAAAAGAGCGCCGCTGATTTTAAAAAAATCTTTGAAAAAAATACTATTCAAACTATTCCGGCGACGCAAATCGCGCTCGCGATTTTAGGAAAACCTATTATTAACACCATTTTGCTTGGCGCTTTTGCGGGCGTTTGCGGTTTGCTTAATCCCGCCTCTTTAACCTCGGCCATCTCGGCCCGTTTTAAAAAAGAAATTGCCGAAAAAAATATCAAGGCCATGAATACCGCCTATTGCCACTGCAGCTCAAATTCCGAGTATTGTTTCACGGCGGAAAAATGTACGATAGCCGTAGACGGCGGGCAAAAATTTTCCGTCACTTGCTGATCCTAAGGATCCTGAGGATCGTAAGGATCTTAAAGATCCTGAGGATAATATTCTATCATGAAAATCGCTAAAAAAAATGAATTGTTTACCAAACCGGGGACGACCATCGTCAACAAAACTGGCGCCTGGCGGGTTTATTATCCAATTGTTGATCACGAAATTTGCATTGGCTGCGGCACCTGCGACCGCGTCTGTCCAGAAGGAGTTTGTTTTAAAACAGACCAAAAAAATTCCAAAGGCCTGACTTTTTACGACCGCGACCTGGATTTTTGCAAAGGCTGCGGTCTTTGCGCCAAAGAATGCCCGGTAAAAGCTATTTCCATGCACTTTGAAGAAAAATGATCTTTTGATAAGATCTTTAAGATAGTTAAGATTTTTAGGATTTTTAAGATGGATAATTCTTACTCAAAAACTTTTCGACAATTAGTAGTTTGGCAAGAAGCAAAAAAGTTATGCTTAAATATTTATAGAATAACAAAAAATTTCCCTCAAGAAGAAGTATACGCCCTGGTTTCCCAACTAAGAAGATCTGCCTATTCTGTCTTGGCAAACATCGCCGAGGGCAATGAGCGCAAGGGTATTAAAGACCGTCTAAATTTTTTTAATATTGCGAGGGGTTCATTGGTGGAATTAGATTGTCTCTTAGAATTATCATTTGACCTCAATTATTTAAATGAAAAGGATTATAAAAATTTGTTAGAAAAAATAAATAAAGTGGCATATCTATTAAATAAATTCATCGTCGCTCAAAAATCCTAAGTATCGTAAATATCTTAAAAATCGTAAAGATCCTATGCTAAAATTCATGGAAGGCTCGCGCGCCATCGCCGAAACCGTGAAACTCTGCCGCCCCGACGTGGTCGCCGCCTATCCAATTACTCCCCAAACTCATATCTTGGAAAATCTGGCCGAATTTAAGGCGGAGGGCCAGGCTAATTTTGAATACTTAAAAACGGAAAGCGAAATGGCCGCGGCTTCAGCCGTGCTGGGAGCAAGCGCCGCGGGCGCGAGAGTTTACACAGCCTCGGCCTCACAGGGATTGCTTTTGATGACCGAAGTTTTATTTAACATTGCCGGTATGCGTTTGCCGGTTGTGATGACTTGCGCTAACCGCGCCGTTTCCGCTCCGATAAATATTTGGAACGACGAACAAGACGCGATGACGCTTCGGGACGCCGGCTGGATGATGTTTTTCGCCGAGGACAATCAAGAAGCGGCCGATCTTCATATTCTCTCTTACAAAATTGCCGAGGCGACAAATCTTCCCGTTATGGTTTGTATGGATGGTTTTAGTCTGACTCACACTTTTGAACCGGTGGAAATTCGCGATCAAAAATTAGTTGATAAATTTTTGCCTCGGCGCAAACTGATTTCCGGCCAATATTTAAATCCCCAGAATCCAATAACCCTGGGCGGAATTTCTTCGCCGGAAAATTATATGCCCGCGCGGGAAAAATTACATCAAGACCTAATAGACAGTAAAAAAATGATTCAAAAATTTTTTACTGAATTTAATAAATTATTTATAAAAAGAAAAAATTACAACGGCTTTATTGAATATTCCGGACCGCGTAACCCCAAACTGATGATTATTGCCATGGGTTCGGTTCTGGGAACCGCGAAAACTATTCTAAACAAAGAAAAACTTTCCGATAAAGTCGGCGTTTTAAAAATTAAATGTTTCCGCCCCTTTCCCGACGCCGAAATTTCAAAAATAATTTTGAGTATCAGGCCAAAACACATCGCCGTAGTTGACCGAGCTGTTTCCTTGGGGCAAGGCGGAATTTTAGCCGGCGAAATAAAAAATCTTTGCCCCATCGGTATGGTTTCAAATTTCATTGTGGGTCTTGGCGGCAGAGATATTACTCCGGAACATATTGAAAAAATTGTAAAACTAAGTCTAAATGATAAAGCTTGCACGACGCGGTTTTATGATAAATAATTTTTCATTTTTCATTTTTAACTTTTAATTTAAGCGCAGCGCATATGCCCAACCTCGACAAAGTCCTCCAAGTTTTACCAAAAATATTTTTGGGAGTTTTGGTCACACTTTTTGTTCTCCAAGTTGTCGGATTTTTCGTCATCTTTTATTTATCAAGTCAATCTTTAAAATAAATATGGCGCAAAGATTTGTAAAATTTTTATTTCTACTGACCTTATTTTTTTCTCTGCCTCTTTTTGCTTCAGCCCAAACGGAGGCGAGCGCCCAATGCTGGTCAAAATCTGACTGCATGAGAAAAACCGGAAACTGCCAGGCTTGTTTTGAATTGCAAACAGTTACCTGCGGCGAAAACCGCGGCTTCTGCTATGCCAAACCCGTACCGGCGACTTTGGAAATTTCTTTGGGCGGCTTGAGTTCAGTTTCCGACCCGGCCCAATATATTTCCCAACTTTACCAATGGACAATTTCTATCACGGGCATCTTGGCCGGCATTATGATTATGATCGGCGGCCTTCTCTATCTCACGGCCGGCGGCTCGCCCGAACGGCTTTCAAATGCTAAAGACTATATCAGCAACGCCCTGGTCGGTTTAATTTTAGCTTTGACTTCTTATTTTTTATTGCAAACCGTAAACCCCGCGCTTTTATCTTTAAAATTTCCTAAAGTTCCTTTAGTCGCTCCTGCAGTTCAATTTACTCAATTTTGTGAAGATCTTGAAGAAGCAGGAATTGAAGTGGAACCAGAGGGAGGAGGTAAAATGTGCGGTGATTTGGGTATTCCGAAACCTTCCGACGAAAATGCCGACGTGCCTTCAAAATGTACTTACAAAAAATGCCAAAATGCCAACGAAGGCTGCTTACCCTGCACCGACCCAGATCCCCTGGCTTGCGCAAAAACGGCCGATTGTTTCCCTTGCGGGGGAACGAGAGTTGATGGCGTACTATCCGCAATCAAACCCGGCGTTTTGGGAAATCCTTCTGACGTTCAAACGCCGCGCCGCGCTGCCGGTAAAGAATTTTGCGCCAAAATCGATGTTTTGGACGAAGGCGGCATAGATTATCGCTGCGAATTTGGAGACACCACGACTCTTATGGGCGGAGGTGTCTGGGAGTCGTTTAAATCTTTTGCCGGCGATTTTGCCACTGGCGCTGGCTTCACTTTCACCACCCTGCCGGTGACAGGAGGACTACTCGGAAAAGTGGAAAGTTTCGGCACGGCTGCCCAAGTTGGCGGCGCGGCTACGGGCCGGACGGGTTTGGGAGTAGCCGGCGAAACCGCCGAATTTGCCGCGAATACTGTTGCGGTTGTAAAACACGGTGCCACAGCCGCTATGATTCCAATTTCAGCCATTGGCGGCGGAGCTTTTGTTGCTTTGAAAGAATTTTTTAATGTGGCCAACGCCTCCGTAAATCCTGAACAATATTTTGGCGTAAATGGCGTTTGCGCCTTAGTAAAATTAGACTGCAGCAAAATCAGCAGTTGTCAGGACTATGAAAATATTGTTTTCAAGGGGCAAAAAGATTCAACTTTAAGTGAGGTAATCCGTGAATCATACGGCGTGTCGGGATTTCTTACTGATAGTGAATCCTTGGTCCGAGAATACTGCGTAAATGACCCCTGCCAATTACCAATCAATTGCGCGCCGACTCAACAAGAGTTTTATTATTGGTCTCCGATCGGCGGACGGCCTGATCCGATTAGCACGACAAGTACCGTTGACGCTGGCGGCAGAATTAAGTGCGTAGCCGTGGAAATGGTTGACTCATATAGTACTCACGACAAATTTTCCGAAATTTCTCCGACCGGTCAAAATGTTACCGGCGCGGCCCTGCTCTCGCGCGGGATTTCGGCTGATAAAATTTATCCGATCGTCCGGCCTTTTAGCCCCGGCGCGCAAAAAAGAGGCCAATTTTGCCATGAAAATATTGATTGCGCTTCGGGATCGTGCAGCGGCACGGGCGTTGTCTATCTTGGCGTAAAAATTTATGAAACAAACCCTTTCATAACAACTACCGACCAAACGCCTCGCGATCTTCCCTATGATTATTTTAAACGCTGTCTATAGATAACATGGATTATGAACCAAAAATACAAAAATCCTTTTAATCATCTTCTCGCTCCGGGTCATCGCGGCTGTGCTGGCTGCGGCGAACTTTTAGCCGCGCGGCACGTAATTAACGCTCTCGGGAAAGATACGATTGTTGTTTGCGCCACCGGCTGTCTTGAAGTGACGACTACTCCCTCGCCCGAATCTTCCTGGAAAATTCCCTGGATTCATTCGCTGTTTGAAAACGCTCCATCAGTCGCCTCCGGCATTTTAGCAGCCCTGCATACCAAAAATCATAAAAATCTTAAAGATCATAACAATCCTAAAAATCCTATCAACGTTGCGGTCTTCGGCGGCGATGGTTCAACTTTTGATATTGGCTTTGGCGCTCTTTCCGGCCTTTGGACGCGGCGGGAAAATATTATTTATGTCTGCTTTGATAATGAAGCCTACATGAATACTGGCAATCAATATTCGGCGGCGACGCCATTTGGCGCGGCCACCACGACTTCTCCTTCAGACACGACCATTTTTGGCAATGATTTTTTTAAAAAAGATCTCCCGGCGATCGCCGCCGCCCACGGCGTTTCCTATATCGCGACTTCAACTATCGGTTTTCCTGAAGACATCACGGCCAAAATTAAAAAGGCCTTGACTTTTTCCGGTCCAAAATATATCCAAATTCTTGTCGGCTGCGTACCAGGCTGGGGGTATGAATCAGAATTAACCGTTTCGCTTTGCCGCCTGGCCGCCCAATCCGGCCACTATCCGGTTTTTGAAATGGAAAATGGAAAAATCACCAAGACCATGAAAATCCCGCAAAATAAACCCCCGGTTGAAGAATATTTAAAACTGCAAAAAAGATTTTCCCATCTTTTTAAAACTGATGAAGGCAAAAAACGAATTGCCTCCTTACAAAGAATGGCTGAAGAAAATATTAAAAAATACCAATTGAAGTAATTGGTAATTAGTAATTGGTAATTAGTAAAATCGGGATTAGCCCGATTTTTAATTTTGGATTTTTAATTGTAATTTTTCATTTTGCCTTTTTAATTTTTAATTAATTTATCCCCAATCGAAAGGACTTGACCCTTTTTACTATTTGGTGTATACTAACTTTTAACAAATTCTAAATTCTACTTTTCCGCCATGGGCGGATCCGCCTTTGGCGGACTATATTCTACATAATACAAATTATGCCAAACAAAATTGTAATAACCGGCGCCCGGGTCCACAACCTAAAAAATGTCAACGTTGAAATCCCTAAAAATAAATTTGTCGTTATCACCGGCCTTTCCGGATCGGGAAAATCTTCTTTGGCTTTTGATACAATTTACGCCGAAGGCCAACGCCGCTACGCGGAAAGTCTTTCTTCGTACGCCCGGCAATTTTTGGGCGTGATGGATAAACCGGCGGTTGATGAAATTACTGGCCTTTCTCCGACGATTGCCATTGATCAGCGGACCGTTTCTCACAATCCTCGTTCCACGGTCGGAACAATCACGGAAATCTATGATTATTTGCGGCTGCTTTACGCTACCGCCGGCACGCCTCACTGCCCAAAATGCGGCGTGGAACTTATAAAACAAACCTCAAAACAAATTTCGGAAAAAATTCTGTCCCTTTTTCCGGGCAAAGAAATTTTGATTATCGCTCCCCTGAAAGACGCTCTTAAAAATTTAAAGACAACTCTGGAAAAAATTGAACGCGCCGGCTATGCGCGCGTCAGGGTTGATGGAACTTTTTACGACCTCGCGGCCATAAAACATCAAAATTTCGGTGATAAAAAAATAAATTTGGAAGTTGTTATTGACAGACTGGTGGTAGATTCCAATCGAAAACAATTGACTGCGACAGTTGATACTGCCTTAGAGCTCGGCGATGGCGTCGTGGTTATTTTTTCTCCGGCTGCCGAACGCGATCTCGTTTTCAGCCAAATTTTTATTTGTCCAAAATGCGGTTATGAACTGAAGGAACTGGAACTTCGAAGTTTTTCTTTTAATAGTCCCTATGGCGCCTGCCCTACCTGCTCGGGGTTGGGCACAACTTCAAAAATTGATCCGGCACTTGTCATTCCAAATCCCAGACTGACTCTCGCTGAGGGAGCCGTGAAGCCGTGGATAAAAATTTCCGGCGGCGCTTCCGGCCAACTTAAAATCCTCGGCCTTCTCGCTCCTAAATATGGTTTTTCTTTGGATACGCCGATCAAAGATTTAACTAAAGATCAGATTAATCTTGTTCTTTATGGCGAATCCGAAAAATCAACCTCTGATTTAAATCTAAAATATGAAGGTGTTATCCCAAATTTAGAAAAAAAATATAAAGAAACTGATTCTGATTATGTCAGAAAAGAAATTGAAAATTACATGCGCACCGAAATCTGTCCATCGTGTCATGGCGCGCGGTTGAAACCGGAAGTTCTGGCCGTAACCTTTGCCGGAAAATCAATCGCTGAACTCGCCGCCATGTCCATCGGACAAATAGATAATTTTTTAATCAATATCAACAAACAAAAGCCTTCCCAATCTGCCGGCAAACAAGGACTTTCACCTCGCGAAATAAAAATTTCTTTTCCCATCATTAAAGAAATCACGAGTCGAATTAAAAATATTGCCAATGTCGGTTTGGGATATCTAACCCTTGACCGGGCGGTTGCCACTCTTTCCGGCGGTGAAGCTCAACGGTTGCGATTGGCCAGCCAAATCGGCTCTTCGCTTTCCGGCATTATTTATGTTTTGGACGAGCCGTCAATCGGCCTTCATTCGCGAGACAACACAAAGCTCATTGAAACACTGCAAAAATTAAAGGCGCTTGATAATACTATAATTGTCGTGGAACACGACGAGGCGACAATTCTCGCGGCTGATTATGTTTTAGATATCGGCCCCGGAGCCGGCGAATACGGAGGCGAGGTGGTGGGTCGCGGTACGCCGGCGGAAATTAAAAAAAATAAAAAATCTCTGACCGGACTTTATCTTTCCGGAAAACAAAAAATCGAAACTCCAAAAAATTATCGCAAGGGAAACGGAAAATTTTTAACTATCGTCGGCGCCGCCGAACATAATTTAAAAAATATTGACGTAAAAATTCCCTTGGGAAAATTCGTTTGCGTGACGGGCGTATCTGGATCGGGAAAATCAACATTAATCACGGAAATTTTGAGTAAAGCTTTGACCCGCACCTTTTATCACACCAAAGATTTACCCGGAAAACATAAAGAAGTTCGGGGCGTGAATTTATTGGACAAAGTTATTACCATTGACCAATCGCCCATCGGCCGCACGCCTCGCTCAAATCCGGCGACTTACACCGGCGTCTTCACTTACATCCGCGATCTTTTTACCCAAAATCAAGAAGCAAAAATGAAAGGTTACGACGCAGGAAAATTCAGTTTCAACGTTAAGGGCGGAGGACGCTGCGAAACATGCGGCGGCGAAGGAGCCGTAAAAATTGAAATGCAATTTTTGCCGGATGTTTATGTTGAATGCGAAGAATGCCACGGCGCGCGCTACAATGCCGAGGCTCTGGAAATACATTATAAGGGAAAAAATATTGCCGATATTTTGGATATGACCGTTGAAGAATCACGACAATTTTTTAAAGATGTTCCGACTGTTTATGAAAAACTTCAAATTCTCCACAACGTCGGCTTGGGCTACATGCGCCTTGGACAAGCGGCCACAACTCTCTCCGGCGGCGAAGCGCAAAGAATTAAATTGGCTACGGAACTTTCACGGCGGGCAACCGGTAAAACTCTTTACATTCTTGACGAACCGACAACCGGCCTCCACTTTGACGACATCAAAAAACTCCTGGCCGTTTTAAACCAATTAGTTGATAAAGGAAACAGTGTTTTGATTATTGAACATAATCTTGACGTTATTAAATGTTCCGACTGGGTTATTGATCTTGGTCCGGAAGGCGGCGAGGGTGGCGGATATCTCGTAGCTGAAGGCACGCCTCGGGAAATTGCTAAATCAAAAAAATCTTACACTGGACAATATCTCAAAAAATCAAAAATCTAAAGCTACTACAAAAACAAAAATACTCCGCCCTGACGCGGAGTATTTTTAATCTTTTAAATTTATGCGGCCACTTCTTTCATGCGCTTGCCATAGCTGCGGAGAAAATAGAGCTTTGATTTTCTGACTTTTGCTTGTTTCACCGGCTCAATTTTAACAATAGTCGGAAGATTGACTGGGAAAATTTTTTCCACCCCCACCCCGTTTGAAATTTTTCTAACGGTGATGGTGGCGCTTTGCCCCGTGCCGCTTTTCTTGAGAATAACCCCTTCAAAAATCTGAACTCTTTTTCTTTCTTTGGCCTTGGTCTTGCCCTTTTCTTCGGTCATTTCAACTTCCTTAATTTGCTGATGAACGCGGATAGTCTGGCCTGGTTTTAATTCAGGCAATTCGGCCTTCTTTAACTCTTCTTTTGGCGCTTCTGACGCCTCATTTTGTTTTTGCTCTTCCATATTTTTAGTTCAGTGATAATTTTATCTACCACCTGACTGATTGTTAAATTAGTTGTATTAATGACCAAATCATAGCATTCCTCGCAAAAACAGTCAACCCCATAATACCTTTTATATCTTTTTTGGCTTTCCGCCATCCTCTTTCGAACCATAGATAGAACACCCCGAATGGTCTTTTGAGCTTCTTCGTCTGGCCTCTGATTTTTGAAAATTCTCTTTGCTGCGGCCTCGGGATTAACATCTAAAAAAACCTTAAAAGAATAGGGAATAAAATAAAAAGAAAGCCATCCTTCAATGATAAAATGATTTTCCTGTTTTCCTAATTTTTTTTGAAATTCATCAACCTCTTTGTCAGTCCAAATTTCTTTCTTGCCTATTTCGTTAAGTTCATCAATCGTCATTCCGCGTTCCATGGCCATCTTACCGCGCAAATCACCCATGGAATAAAACTTGTAACCTAATTCGGAAGATAGTTTGCGAGCGACCGATGTTTTTCCGGCTCCCGAACGTCCGCCGACAGTAATAATCATAAATTATTCAAAAAATCTTTTAATTCTTCGGGCAAGTCACTTTGGAATTCTCTCCACGTGCCATCAAGATCGCTAAAACCAATTTTGGACGCGTGGAGGAACAATCGCGGCAAAAGCGGCTCCTTGGTTTTTTTAGATCGATAAAGTTTATCGCCAACCACCGGATAGCCAAGGGCAAAAAAGTGTACCCTGATTTGGTGCGTCCGTCCGGTTTTAATTCGCGCCGAAAGTAGAGTAAAATTTTTAAATCTTTTTGTGACTTCATATTCAGTAATCGCGAGGCGGCCACTTTCCGACCCCAGAGGTAGAGCGGCAAAACGGCCCGAGTTGGCGCGAGCAATAGGAAATTCAATTACGCCTTCATCCTGCGAGACCTCGCCATGCACCAAAACCGTGTATTCTTTTTTTATTGTTCTTTCTTTAAATTGTTTGGAGAGATGTTCAAAAGCCGCTTCAGTTTTTGCCACTACCAAAAGTCCCGAGGCATTTTTGTCTAGGCGGTGCAGAACCCCCGGCCGCGCCGGATCAGGACCGACTTTCACAATATTTGGATAATTAGAAACTAACCAATCAACCAAAGTCGGCTCATCCGTTTTTACTTCCGCGGCAGTTTCAAGACCGGCGGGTTTGTCAATCACCAAAAAGTTGCCATCTTCGTAAATTTTTTTTATTTCCGTATTTATCATATTTTAACCTTTCATCTCAATGCCCACATAATAAAATTCCAAATCACAAATTCCAAATAAATTCAAAATTCCAATTTTCAAATTTTCAAAACAAGTTTTAGATTTTGGTTATTGAGATTTATTTGGGATTTGGTGCTTGTTATTTGGCGCTTTAACTTATTTACTCTCCAAATATTTTTCTAATATCTTAAAGCCCTTTTTCTTTCTCTCTTTAATAGGATCGTCCTCTGCACCAACCTCGCCCGAAAGCTGGGCCTCGCGCAAAACTTTAATTAATTCTCCCACTTTCGGGTCTGGCTTCAATTTAAATCGCTTCATAATTTCATCGCCGCTCAAAATTGGCTTCGGTAATCTATTTTTTTCTTTAACCAAAGATTTTAGTCCTTCAATCCTTTTGACCATTGTGTAAAAATTTTCTAAATCCGGCTCGCCAACTTTGGGAATTGTTGCTAAAGCGTCGGCAAAAGTTAATTGCAATAATCCATCCCCGGGAAAATTGGGGTTGAAAAAATATTTTTCAATCGTGCTTGGTTTCATGCCCTCAATTTCACCCTGCAGGAGAAGCATGTGTTTGCCAATCATCTGCTCCACTCTTTTAGGATCAACTCTGATGGGCGATCCTTCGGGCAAACTATCCAACTTTAAACGGCGACAAATTTTTCCGGCCGCTTCAGCGCCGGCCACGTCGTGCCCATCAAAACGAATGCGGTCAGTGCCGTCGCGTTCTGGAGTTTTTAAAGTCAACGGCTTGCCCAAATCATGAAACAACACAGCCATCACCACTTCCGCGCTCGGCCGCTCTTCACCAAACTGTTTTTTAAATCTTTCGGAATAAAGATTGGCTAAAGCCATTTTGGTATGAGTCCAAACATCCCCTTCAGAATGAAAATTAGGCGGTTGTTCGCAACCACGAAGAGAAAATAATTCCGGCATCAATTCATAAAGCGCGCCGCTTGATTCATATAATTCCAGAGCTCGGACCGGATCACGCCAAAAAGCTTTTAACAATTCTTTGGCAATTGTTTCATAAGGAACCACTCTTTCTTTTTTCCCGCCTCGCTGCCGTTCATCATTTATATTTTTAATCATGTCCTGAATGGCTAAAAAAGTTTTTCCTTCAATTGTAAAACCGAACTGCGCGGCAAAACGCAATGCCCGAAGCATTCTGGAATAATCCTCTTTAAATCTTTCTTGCGGCTCGCCCACGGCCCGAAGAACTTTCGCGTCTAAATCTTCCAAACCGTGGAAAGGATCAACTAATTTTCCATCTTTTAAATCTAATGCCATGGTGTTCACCGTAAAATCGCGACGTCCCAAATCCTCTTCCATAGTCATTTTTGGGTCAGATTGAACTTTAAAATCGCGATACCCGCCGCCCGCGCCGAGCGAGTGTTCGGTGCGCGGTAGAGCGATATCAAACGCCTCTTCGAGCTTAAAATCTTTCGGCACAAATTTATAAACTCCGAAATTTCTTCCGACCAAAACGACTTCGCCGCGTTCTTTTAAAAATTTTTCTAGAGTCTCGGGCAAAACATTTCTGACAACAAAATCGTAATCCTTTTGTTTTTTTTCTCCCAACGCGGCGTCGCGCACCGCTCCCCCGACAAGATATATCTCGCTTTGAGGAAAAGCCGACAATAATTCTTTAGCAAAACCAAGACTTGGGTCTTGTTCCATTTTTTCACGGAATTCCCCGAGTCTTGTTTCATAAATTGCTGTTCGATTTTTTTTCATATTTTCTGTCATAATTTACTCTCCTTTTACTACGGCCAGCGGCACGAGCCGCGCCACTTTTTTCGCGAGCCCCGCCCGGTCAACCACATCCACAACTTCATTAATATCTTTATACGCCAGCGGCGCTTCTTCAGTCAAACCGCTCATCGACGCGCAGCGAACAATAATTCCTTGCGCTTCTAATTCTTTTTTTAAAGTTTGGCCGCTGATACGCCGCCGCGACTCAGCTCGCGACATTCTCCGACCGGCTCCATGACAAGTTGAACCAAATGACTCGGCCATCGCCGTCTCGGTTCCAACCAAAACATACGACGCCGTTCCCATACTTCCGGGAATTAAAACTGGCTGGCCGACCGCACGATAAATTTCCGGCAATTCCACGCGACCAGGACCGAAAGCTCTCGTCGCGCCTTTTCGGTGCAAACAGACTTTTACTTTTTTGCCGTCAATTTCATGCTCTTCAAATTTCGCGATATTGTGAGCCACGTCATAAACCAAATCCAAATTGTATTTGCCGCTCGTTTTATGGCTCAAAACTCTTTCCCAGGCTTGCCGAACTAAATTTGTAATCATCTGGCGATTAGCCCAGGCGAAATTAGCTGCCGCGGCCATGGCTTTAAAATACCTTTGTCCTTCGTCCGAGTCAAGCGGCGCCGACGCCAATTCCCGATCCGGCAATTTAATATTCCATGACGGCAATTTTTCATTCATTAATCTAACATAATCTGTGCAAACCTGATGCCCAAGTCCGCGTGAACCGGTGTGAATCATCACCGTAATTTGATTTTCGCGCATGCCAAAAATTTTGGCTACCTCCGGCAGAAAAATTTTTTCTATCCGCTGAATTTCCAAAAAATGATTGCCTGAACCGAGAGTGCCAAGCTGGTCTCGGCCGCGCTGTTTAGCGTGGTCTGAAACAAGCGAGGCGTCGGCGTTTAAAAGACACCCGCCTTCTTCCGATTTTTCCAAATCTTCCTTCACACCATAACCCTGCGCAACCATTCGCCCCGCTCCACCCAAAAGTACGGCATCCAAATCTTTCTCGTTCAAAACCATTCTCCCGCCGCGCCCGACGCCCGACGGCACGTCGCGAGCAATTTGGTTAGCGAGATCAACCAAATACGGCGCGAGTTCGCTATGCAAAAAACTGCTCGTCAAAAGTCTGACGCCGCAGTTGATGTCATAACCCACGCCGCCCGGAGAAATTACTCCTCGTTTCGCGTCCATCGCCGCCACGCCGCCGATCGGAAAACCATAACCCTCATGAATATCGGGCATAGCCAAGGCATATTTTAAAATTCCCGGCAGAGTTGCAATATTAACCAGTTGCTCAAGCGACCGATCTTCCTGAATTTCTTCAAGCATTTTTTCACTCGCGTAAATCCTCGCCGGCACCCGCATGTCAGAACGAAAAGATTGGGGAATTTCCCACAACTGGTTGCTGATTTTTTTAAATATTTCTTTTGCAAACATAAAATTAATTCAAAAGACAAAATGCAAAATGCAAAATTATAATTCAAAATTTAAAATTACTAATTACCAATTACTAATTACTCGTTACGCGTTACTATTTTCTAAATGTCAAAAAGAACCGTCGCCTCCCAGCCGCCGTCAGTTTTTTTAATCTCCAGCCCGTGATAAGTCACGGCCTTTATTTCCGTGCTAAAACTTTTAACTGGAGCTCCAAAAATTTCCGCCTCGAGTTCTGTCTCAGTCAATTTTTCAAATTCCACTTCAAAATAAGCTTCATTATTTATATCACTCAAAGTTAACGCTTCACTCAAAAAGTCTACGAGCAAACTCTGCTCGTCCGCCGACTTGATATTAATCTTTCTCGTCCGGATTCCCCTCCTTTTCAAGGAGGGGCTAGGGGTGGTTAAAATTTTTGGCTTCACACTTTCAAACATGCCTTTTAACATATTCAAAAACAACTCCTCTTTTGTTTTACCAAAAGCTCTAATTTTTAGATCTGTGGTGTGTTCCAAAATTTCGTATTTTTTCATAAACAAAAGATGTCTTTTCTTTATTTTATCACACTTTCCGGCCAAAACCTACAATTTTTATCAATTACAAAATGGGCGTGGATGGACTCGAACCATCGACCCCGGCTTTATAAGAGCCGTGCTCTAACCAGCTGAGCTACACGCCCACAATTTGTTTTTTAAAGCATAACGGAAAAGGATGATTTTTTCAAGACCATAAAATTATCCACTTAATATTTTAATTTCGGAAAAATATAAAATAAAAAAAATAAAAGTTATCCACATTTTGCTTGTTGACATCGAAAAAAAGGTTTATAATTAAATAATGATGATGTTATAAAATTTTATTTTAAAAAATTTTATTCTCATTTTATCTTTTGTAAAAAGGAGGTGAACCAACATGGCAAAAAAGAAAGCGAAAAAGAGAGTCGCGAAAAAACGAAAAGCGACTAAAAAGAAAAAACGAAGATAACGTTTAAAAAACTTCTCCTGCGTGCGCACGGAGAAGTTTTTTTACTGAAAATTTTTCTTAAAAAATTAAAACAAACTTTCCTGCTTTATCTTTTTCTTTTCTTTATCATTAAAAAGTCTCACGGTCCCATAAACGCCGTCGTAACCCGGCTCAATTTTTACTTTTCCCTCGCGATTCCGGCGAATGGCTTCTACAATTTCAGGCAAGGTAATTTTGGCTAATTCTTCATAAGATAAATCCAAAAGCACCCGGAATTCACTGCCGCCTTTTGCGATTAAATTATCGTACTCGCGCGTTACGGCCTTAGTCCGCCGGCCGAAAACTCCGAGCGCCTCGGCAATCGCATCATCCAAACCCACTAAACTTTTATAATCAATCGCGTTTCCCGGCCGCTCGCCTTCCGGACGATCTGCCAATTCTTCCACTCGGTTTAACACGCCGACAGTTACCGGCCGGCCGCAAACCGGACAAATCCCTTTTCGTTTTCGCGTCTCTTCCGGCGTCATTCTGATTTTGCAAGCTCGATGGCCGTCAAAATGATACATTCCCTCTTCGGGATAAAACTCAACTGTGTATAAAAATTTTTTCTTATCCTTCTCTTTAATAATCCGGCAAATTTCATCGTAAAAATTTTTCACGCCATCGCCAATTTCAAAAGCGTCTGCTTCTCTTCCGATATTTTCCGGCGAATGCGCGTCTGAATGAGAAACCAAAGTAATCTTGTCCAATTTTTTTAATCGCCAATTCATTGCCGGATCTGAAGAGAGCCCGGTTTCCACGGCATAAATTTTTGGCGTAAGCTCATCAAAACATTCTTCAAGCGAGTCAAATCCTGATTTTGAACCAAACACCGCAAACCACGGCGTCCAAGCGTGCGCCGGAATTATCATACATCGCTCATCAATTTCAAAAACAACCTCCGCAAGTTTTTTAGCATCCAATCCCAAAATTGGCCGGCCATCAGAAGCCAATTTTCCTAACGCTCCTAATTTCTCGTTAATTTTCGCCGCAACCTCAAGCGTTGGTGCGAAAATTAAAATATGGAGGCGCCTGCACCGACCGCCTTTTGAATAAATACAACTTACCTCGGTAGAAATAAAAAAATAAACTGGCCGCGTAGCCTGTTCTTTATCTTCCGCCAATTCGTACAAACCGTTCGCCGCCAATTTTAATTTGCTTTTGAGTTCGGCAAACCACTTCGGGTGAGTGAAGTCGGCGCAAGAAACAATGTCCACGCCTTTTTTCCGGCACCAATCAACAATAATTTCCGGCACAAGGCGCGGCGAACAAGCGCGAGAATATTTTGAGTGAATATGTAAATCGCTGATGTAGCGCATAAATGAATTTAAAGGATCCTAAAGATCTTAAAGATCTTAAAGATCGTAATGATCCTCAGAATGGGCTGTTATCTTAAATTAAACTTTTTGCCAGACTTAACTGCTCCGGAGTATTAACTCCCACCGCCTCGGTCGGATTGTCGGTGACTAAAGTTTCTACTTTACAATTTTCTGAAATCGCAAGCTTAACTAAATCAGTCAAATAAAATTCTCCTTGAGCATTATCGCAATTAATTTTTGCTAGATTATCCCACAGCCACTCCGACTCAAAACAGAAAAAAGACGGATTAACTTCTGATATTTGTAATTGCTCCGGCGTGGCGTCTTTTTTTTCCACGATCGCAATAATTTCCCCTGACTCATTTCTCATAATCCGGCCAAAATCATAAAACACTTCGCGCCATTCATTAAAATCCGGCAAACGAAGCGTAGCTAAAGTAAGCACGGCTTGTTTTTTCTCATGCGCCGCGACAAGTTTTATTAAAGTCTCCGGCCGGAGAAACGGCGTATCGCCATTTACCACGACAACATTATCGGCGTCGTGCACAAAATCTTTGGTGCAAGAAACAGCATGAGCCGTGCCCAACTGTTCCGCTTGCAAAACATAGCTGCATTTTGTCCCCACATATTTTTTAATAATTTCCGTGCCATAACCAATAACAACCACTGGCCTCTTTGTCACGCCCGACTCCAAAACCGAGTCCACCACTCTTTCAATCATGGTTTTTCCGCCGACTTCCCGCAAAACTTTCGGCAAACCGGCGCCCATCCTTTTTCCTTTTCCAGCGGCTAAGATAACGACTTGAGTCATATAATTTATTACAAAAAACTCTTTAAGGTAAGATTACCCGAATAAACCAATTTTTTCAAGATGCAAAAGGAAAAACAAAAAGCCGTCCGCTGAATCGGCGGACGACTTTTACATTTTTAACTTGAAAACCCGGCACTGTCCTACTTTCCCCAAAGAGTATCATCGGGGCTGAGGTGCTTAACTTCTGTGTTCGGGATGGGAACAGGTGTGGCCACCTCGCTAGTAGCACCGGGATTTCAAGCTAAAAATGCTTGAAATTTTTTGTATGTTTGTATGTTTGAACAATTCTTGTGGTTAGAATCGACCTATTAGTACGGCTCGGCTCAAATCCTTACGGACCTTACACCTGCCGCCTATCAACCTTGTGTTCTTCAAGGGGTCTAAACGAAATTTAATCTTGAAACCGGCTTCGCGCTTAGATGCTTTCAGCGCTTATCCGTTGCCGAACGTAGCTACCCAGCTATGCCCTTGGTAGGACAACTGGTACACTAGAGGTTCGTCCTTCCCGGTCCTCTCGTACTAGGGAAGAGTTTTCTCAAATTTCCGCGCCCACGACAGATAGGAGACCGAACTGTCTCACGACGTTCTGAACCCAGCTCGCGTACCGCTTTAATTGGCGAACAGCCAAACCCTTGGGACCTTCTCCAGCCCCAGGATGCGATGAGCCGACATCGAGGTGCCAAACCTCCCCGTCGATATGGACTCTTGGGGGAGATCAGCCTGTTATCCCCGGAGTAGCTTTTATCCGTTGAGCTTCGACCATCCTATATTGGATCGTCGGATCACTAAGTTATGCTTTCGCAACTCAGCGACTTGTAAGTCTTTGAGTAAAGCTGGCTTGTGCCTTTACGCGTCCAGCCCGGTTTCCATCCGGGCTAAGCCAACCTTTGTAAACGCCTCCGTTACTTTTTAGGAGGCAACCGCCCCAGTTAAACTACCCACCAGACACTGTCTCCCAAACCGGATTACGGTCTCGGATTAGAATTAAAATTAAACAAGGGTGGTGTCTCATTGGCGCCTTGCGGCTCCCACCTACGCTGAACATGTTTAGTCTTAATCCAATATCAAGTTGTAGTAAAGCTTCACGGGGTCTTTTCGTCTAGCCGTGGGTAAAGGGCATCTTCACCCCTCTTGCAATTTCACCGAGTCCCTCGTTAAGACAGTTCTCAAGTTGTTATGCCATTCGTGCGGGTCGGAACTCACCCGACAAGGGATTTCGCTACCTTAGGACGATTATAGTTATCGCCGGCGTTCATCAGCGCTTAAGTTCAAGGCTGCCCCGTCTTGCGACGGATGACCTCTCCCCTTAACGTTCTGACACTGGCCAGGCATCAGCCCCTATACGTTGCCTTACGGCTTTGCAGGGACCTGTGTTTTTGGTAAACAGTCACTTGAGATATTTTTATTGCAACCCCCCACATAACTTTCGATGCAAGTATTAAGATACTTGCCAAATCTTTGAAAGATTTTTCCGCGATTTATTCCGGAAACACTATAAATTTCACACTTTCTCTTTTCTTTTCTCGAAAGTTATGTGGGGGGCAAGGCTTATCCCGAAGTTACGCCTAGTTTTTTTGCTTAGTTCCTAAACGAGGGTTCTCTCGTACACCTTAGGCTTCCCGCCTTGTCCACCTGTGTCGGTTTACGGTACGGTCTCCGTATCTTTAGCGCCCATAAGATTTTCTAGGCCCCTACTTTGCAAGAATCGGCTCCACCTTGCGGCTTCACCTGCGAACCGTCCACGATAAATCGGAACGGCCCAAGCGCATAACCAAATCGCTCTCTTACCACATAGAAGCGCACTTACGGACAAAAATACGGAGGTGCAGGAATATTAACCTGCTCTTCCATCGGCTACGCCTTTCGGCCTCGCCTTAGGATCGACTAACCCTGGGTCGATTTGCGTTGCCCAGGAAACCTTAGACTATCGGTGCTCTGAGTTTTCATCAGAGTTTTTGTTACTTATGCCAACATTCTCACTTCTCAAGCCTCCACCGCTCCTTACGGATACGACTTCGCTGACTTGAGAAAGCTCCCCTACCGCTCTCCGATAAATCGGAGAACCCGTGCCTTCGGTACCGAATTTAGTCCCGATTATTTTCGACGCAGAAAAACTCGACTAGTGAGCTGTTACGCTTTCTTTAAAGGATGGCTGCTTCTAAGCCAACCTCCTAGTTGTTTGAGTCTTTCCACCACCTTTAACACTTAATTCGGATTTAGGGACCTTAAGCGACGATCTGGGCTGTTTCCCTTTTGACTAGTGAAGCTTAGCCCTCACAGTCTGACTCCCGGACTAAAAACATAGTATTCGGAGTTTGATTGGTGCAATCGACTTTCGCCGAATTGAACCATTCAGTGCTCTACCCCTATATTGTATATCCGAGGCTAGCCCTACAGCTATTTCGGGGAGAACCAGCTATTACCGAGTTCGATTGGAATTTCACCTCTAGCCACAACTCATCCCCATGTGTTGCACAGCATGTGGGTTCGGGCCTCCAGTCCGATTTCTCGGACCTTCACCCTGGTCATGGCTAGCTCACCCGGTTTCGGGTCTCGTGTGCGCGACAAACGCCCTATTAAGGCTCGCTTTCACTTCGGCTTCCTCTCCATGGGAGATTAACCAAGCCACGCACAGCAAACTCGTTGGCTCATTCTTCAATAGGAACGCTGCAACCCTTGCGGGCCGCAACTCCTTGTAAGCGTATGGTTTCAGGTACTTTTCATCGGCCTAACCGGCCTGCTTTTCACCTTTCCCTCACGGTACTAGTTCACTATCGATCACTAAAAAATATTTAGTCTTGGCACATAGTCGTGCCGGATTCCCACGGGATTTCACGAGGCCCGTGGTACTTAAGTCAATCACAGCAAGATTACAGCTCCTTTTGAGTACAGGACTTTCACCTTCTCTGGTCCCTGTTTCCACAGGAGTTCTTCTAGGAAAGCTGTCCCGATTGCTCGGGCTTTTCCCTTGCCTGTCTTATTGGGAAGACAACGCGACTGACTCGCGTATCCTTGTTAGCAACGGCCCAAACCTTTAATTAGCAGCGGCCGAGAAGTCTTGCGACCCCCCGACCATCCGCTAAAACACTAACAAGGTTTTCGACTTTTCCCCGTTCGCTCGCCACTACTTGGGGAATGGGCTAGTTAATAAGTTTATAAGTTCATCAGCCAGTAAATAAATACCGACCAACTTAAGTTCCGCAAAACGGAACGAAACTTATAAACTTAAAAACTAGTCTTTGTTTCTTTTCCTCCGGTTACTGAGATGTTTCACTTCACCGGGTTGCCTTCGCTACCCTATGAATTCAGATAGCGATGATCCGATCTTCAATCGGACCGGGTTACCCCATTCGGAAATCTCCGGATCAAAGGTTGCTTGCCACCTCCCCGAAGCTTATCGCAGGCTACTACGTCCTTCATCGTTTTTTAGTGTCTAGGCATCCACCATACGCCCTTATATCTAACCACAAGAATTGTTAAAACATACATTTTACAATTCTCATTTTTATGTTGGCTCTCTTTACTTTGTTGTTGGGTATATAAGATGCTCTTTTATTCAATTGTTAATGAACAATTTTTTTCTGTTTCTCGCCTCTCGTTTTATTTAGAAACCAGAGGCGGGAGCAAAAAATAATTTTTTGAAAAAGGACTAAAAAACCGCTCTTTTCGAGCGGCTTGGTACGACCAAAAAATGGGTTAACCGCTCGGGAACTTAAAAGTTAAAACTTGTTTTACCATATTTTGCCCAATATCAGAGGAAAATCGTCAGATGTAGTTCTGGATAAAATGTGGACAACTTCCTCTGTTTTCTTAGTACATTAGTATTTTAATACCATCTAAAAAAGCTGTCAACCCCGTTAGAAATCTGTTTAATATTTTACAAAGTTATTTTAAAAAGTCAAGCCGGGATTAATATTCTCAATCTGCACAAAAAAATTTTATTTAAAATTTTTTCTCAAAGATTTCTAACGGGGTCAAGAGGATTTAAATAAATACTCCGTGTTATCTGCGCTCGCTCGAAAATGAAATTAAAATTTCATTTCTCTCACTCGCTTGATAATAAAAAAGAACCGGCAGGATCGTCGCTTTCTAAGCAACTTTCCTGCCGGCGTTCTCTACCTCCTTCGGGCTATCCCCCGGCGCCGCACACCCGTCCGACGATCTCGCAAGCCGCAGGCTGGGTGAGCGTCTCGCGTGCGCCGAACATCGTGCCCGGAGCGCCCACCGGAGCCATGGCGGCAAGCCGACCGCTCAGCCACTTACGGATTGCTTGCGCCTGATCGGATTTGATGAAGCGCTTCGTGGCATCGATGCGTCCGATCGCCTCCGCGATCACCGAAAGCGCGTCTTCCCTCTGCCGACATGCCGTCTTCCACTTGCCCTCAAGCTCCTCGGCCCGCTTCTTCGCCTCGTCGCGCTCGGCCATGAGTCGCTTGATGTCCACGAGCATCACACTAGCCCGCAAGATCCACTCGTACACACGGTCGTCAATGAAGTAATACTCGCAGAAGTCGAGGGCGGTTCCGATGTCAGGCGTAATCGAGTGGTTCTCGGCGTCAACGAGCGTCACGTGCGGAGAAAGGGCGTTCCGCCAAGGGTCCGATGGAAGCCTGACTTTCCAACCCTGAGCTTGGCCCACCTCGTTGAAGCGATGACGGTACACACAGCCCCAGGAGTTGAACCAACCGCCGAGCGGAACCTTGATGACCGGACACTTCAGGAAAACGGCGTACTCGTCCTCTTTCTCGCCACGCCGCGTGAATGAGACTTGGATCTTCTGCTCTTCGTCGCGCCAGTACCAGGCGTTGTAGCCCTTGACGTTCCGCCACCAGTAGTCGCGGAGCCATCTGATCGGGTGTCGAACACCGATGATCTCAGCCAACATCAGGATGGTTACAAGACCCAGGATGATGCCCCCGCGCATTACCCACTTCTCTTTGTCCAGGTCATAATGGACAATGACCCAGAGCACCGTCGCGCTCAGCAGGAACAGCAAAGGGAAAACCAACAACTTCAGCCCGCCCTTGGGAATCGGCCGATACTTCTGGACTTCCTGCAGATCCATGACTCGTTCTCCTTTCCGATCCCGACACTCTGGTCGTGGATGGGTGGCGCGGCGGGACAACCTTTCCCCCACTTACTAGTAAGTGGGGGACTATTTGTCCGGACCGCCAAAGAGATATGCCAGGCCCATCCTGGCCACGTTTTTAATTTTTAATTTTGATAAAAAAGTCAAGGCCAAAATCCCCTGGCGCTTCGCGCTGCCCCCTTTGCAAAAGGGGGAAAAATTCTCTCCCTTTTCTAAAGGGAGAGTTAGAGAGGGATTTTTGTTTTTTGTATATTTGTAATTAATTTGTAATTTGTAGAATAAAAAAAGTGGGCCACCCCGAAGGTTTCCCACTATGTCCCTCCCTCCTCGCTTTTTGATTGGCTCTAAGGCCAAGAGACTTATTATTGCCGGCAGATCCACTTGCTCCTGACCCAGGCCAAGAGAGCCACGACTGCGAGCGCCACCGTGACGGCGAGGCCAAGGGCAAAGGCGATCTGGTCCTCTGCCCCAAGGATGAACGCGAAGACAATCGCAGCCACTCCTCCAAGAAGCGCGATAGTCGCGTCCTTCCCGCCCGCCGATCGTTCCTTCCAAAACCGGATGAACCCCATCAGCTGTCCTCCCTAACCATCACCGCGGGTTGCGTTACTCTTCGTAGCGCTTCTTCGCGTCGCGCCAAGCGAACACGATCGCCGCCGTGATGAAGACGAGAAAGAGAACGACGAGCGGAATGCCGCCCGACAGCTCGAGCTTGACGCGCGGCAGACCGGCGGCGATACAAATCGCCGCGAGGACGAGACAGATCACCGACAGAACTTTTTCCATTACCCGCCCCTCCTTGCCCTCACGGCTCCCCAGTTCTGATCGCGCCAGTTCTTGAGCGCTTCGCCATGCTCCCAAAACCGGAACAGAGCGATCATCACATGGGCGACTTGAGAATTCGAAACTCGCAAGATCGGATCGTCGATTGTTTTCTCGACGATATCCTCCAGTCGCAATCCTTGGTTGAGCTTCGCTTCCATCCGGTCTGCCCATCGTTCCGCGTAGTTCAGGAGACGAAGCTCGTATCTCCCGGAATTTGCCGCGCGAAACCTCTGCCAGAACACCCCATCTTTCACTTTCATCTCTTACCTCCTCTTACTCCGGTAATCAAAAATGTTAATACTATTTTTATTAAAAGTCAAGAGACAAACAAAAAACAGAAATTTTTAGTTTCTGTTTTTTGGTGCAGAAATATTAACCTTTGCGCGAACCTTTTTCCAATCGCGGAGCGATTGACTTTCCGCCAGAGGCGGACAGGCACACGCGCCGAGCGCGTGGTGGCTTGAAACCCAATCGTACGCGCGGAGTATCTGCCAACG